>DATEVZ010000192.1:0-6256 GCA_035258265.1 Candidatus Acidiferrales bacterium | reverse complement strand
CTGCAAAATCGCTAATCTCCCGATACAATGTGTGCGAGATTCGAGGAGGATTCCGATGCCTTACGTGCAAGTGACGTGGGTGGCGGGCCGCACGCCCGAACAGAAACGCAAACTCGCCGAGCGGATTACCCAAGCGCTGATTGAAGACGGCCGCGCCAAACGCGAAAATATTCAAGTCACATTCGTGGATTTGCCGCCGACGGATTACGCCGAAGCAGGCGTCACCGTCGCCGACCAGAAGCGAACGCCATAACGCTTAGCGAAACGTGCTGATGTCATCCCGAGCGCAGCTGGGGACTTGCTTTTTTCCAGCTTCTGCGAATGCGCAAATCCCTCGCTCGTTTTCGTTAGTAACCAGCGGGCACAGCGAAGTCGCGATAACCTAGGCACACTAATTCGTCGAATCCCTATGCCGACGGATGCATTTCCCGGCGCACCAGCACTGCATCAATGAAGTATCCGATGCCCACGCAGATCGGGATCGCGCCGAACACTGCCGCCTGTGCCGCGTCCGAATCGTACCGCGCCAGTAGCAGGAACGTAATCAGATACCCCAGCCCGCCAGCCGTCAGCAAAATTCCCGCCTTGCGCGAACGCGCGTGGGGAGGCAATTCGTCGGCAATCGGCACCGACACTCCCTTGGCGATCGCTGCCAGGCGCTCCTCGGTTCGCAGCTTGCGAACGCGGTACCAGGCATAAATCGCAGCCAGCGGAACGGAAAACGACAGCACAACCGCAGCAAACCCAATCGGCTCCATGTGATTTCTCCTCTCACAATTTGAATACGCGACTTCACGCGTCGCGCGCCACTCGGCCTAGGATCGTTTTCAGCTTCGGATAGAGATACGCATAGCACCACGAAGATGTTCCGCGTGGCCCAACTTGCAGCCGGATGCCAGAATATGGCGTTCCACCGCGGTAGTGCCCAAGGGGGCGCTCCAAACACCAAAGAACTGAGGGTGCGAAGAGGAAGCACGGAACACTTTACGCGTGTTGCGCGATCGGCAACCTGAATAATCGGCCCTCCGACCCCTCAATGCGTTAGCGAAGCCAGCGCGCGGCAAAAAATTGTAGAATACCGGCCAGAAGAGGAGGCCCAGCCCGTGGCGTTCGATGTATTCATCAGCTACGCCTCAAAAGATAAAATCGTCGCGGACGCCGTGTGCGTGCGCCTGGAATCTTCCGGCATTCGCTGCTGGATCGCGCCGCGGGATATCGTCGCGGGCACCTCGTACGGCGAAGCCATCATTGAAGCGATCCACGGCGCGAAAGTGATGGTGCTGGTCTTTTCCTCGAATGCCAATGCTTCCGGCCACATTCCTAAAGAAGTGGAACGCGCGGTGAGCAACGGCGTCGCGATCCTTCCTTTTCGCATCGAAGACGTCGCGCCGGGGAAGTCGCTCGACTACTTCATCGGCTCCGTGCACTGGCTGGACGCGATGACGCTGCCCATGGAAAAGCACCTCGACGATCTGGCGGCGACAGTTCACAAGCTGATTCCGGCCCCGGGCGAATCAGGAACAACCGCAGCGCCGCCGACAGTGATGTGGCAACACGCTGCGGCAGCCACGGTGCAAACGGCGGCACCGACCGCCGCAGTCCGCCCTGCAACATCCGGTGGCGGCACTGCACCTGCCTCCTTTCTGAATTCGAAGACGATCTGGATCGGCGCGGCCGCAGTGCTTGTGCTCGCGGCAGTGCTGACGGGGATGATGCTGCTACGCGGTGGAGGAAGTTCGCATCGCACGGCCGACGCGCCAGACACAACGAATCCTCCCGTAAGCAAGGACATACCGACCAATCCCAACCCGGGAGCCAAAGATCTCGCGCCGGCTCCGAAGACAACGCCGGCGTCTCGCAAGAGCACGCCACAACTTCCTGCAGTACAAGCCGGCGCCGACCCGATCGTGGGCTGCTATCAATGGTTCAACAACGTGCCGGTTACCATCAGCGCCGCCGGCACCATGGTCGCCGGGCCGTTCACGGCGCATTGGCGGCTGGTGAACGCCGAGCGGCGCGCTTATACATTCACGTGGCCTTTGATGATTGAAACGCTGACGATCTCGCCGGACCAGCGCTCGATGAGCGGAGGAAATCAGTACGGCTATCCTATCTCGGGCGCGCGCACCGCAGGAAGCATCGGATTCGCAGGAGCCTGGCACTGGGCCAACGGATGGGATGTGTCCGTCGCTCCGAATGGCACGTTCACGAGCGGGTCGTTTCGCGGAACGTGGCGCTCCGTGGATGCCTCCCGGGGAATCTACGAGATGACGTGGCCCAGTCCGGTTGATAGCGTGACGCTTTTGGCAGGCGGCACTCGCATTTCCGGAGCGAACCAGTACGGTGTAGCAATTTCAGGAGTGAAAACCGGAGCCTGCGGCGGGAATTAGTTGCTGCCGGTAGGACGCTATCGCCAGATTCATTCAATGAGGAACAGCAGCTTTCCAGAGACGTGCGTGCTGAAAGAGATCTTCATCGGCAACACGGTCAAAGACAAGTCACCGTTATTCAGCCATTTCAAATCGTAGACTTCATCCGGATTCTTCGCGGTTACTGAGCGAGGTTTCGAACCAGCGGAGACGCTAACAACCAGAATCGTCGTTCCTCCCCAAATTGTAGATTTGGCCGAACCTTCCTCGGACGTGGCTCGAACTTGGCATAGGTGATGGATTGACCGTCCGGCGACGGTACTGGCAGGCCTGCGTGGCCATCGACCCGAATCTGAGTTTTCTGTGTGCCCTCGGGATCAGTAATGATGAGCGAGGAATCTTGTCTGCCTTCCCTCGATCGAGACCAGTGAGTACCTCCAGTCACGAAAGCAGACCAAGCGAGTGCTGTCGGGAGTCCAACCCGACAGGAAGAAATCCTTGGCCAGAGTGCGCGTCGCGGCAGCGCCCCTTACGTTCATAATCTTCACATCAGATGTAAGGCTGCTTCGTCCCAGTGAGGTGATACCCCCACCCTACCCGGTGTGGAGGTACGCGATGTACTTGCCGTCGGGGCTGGGGATGGGATTGTACGCGTTGTCGGTGGCGAGCATCGACTCGCTAGAACTCTGCGCCCTTGCGCCAAATGCGAAAATCAAAATTCCGACGAGCAGTGAAAGAAATGCTTTGGCCAGGCTTAAGTAAATGCAGTTCACTGTTTCGAGATCGCGTCGCTATACATGCAAACCAGGAGCAGCTAGCTTACTGCGTTGGCTGAATTTCCATCGTATCGTCTATTACGAAGCTGGTGCAGCCCGGGCTTGTCGCTGCGGGGCAGTGGGCGATCACACGGAATGTCGAATCCGAAGTTTGCGCGTCGTAGGTGTAGCCGTCGCGGCCTGTTTTCCTCATCGTTAGCGCGCCGCTGGAGACTAGTTCATCGAGCGAGGCGTAGGAATTGTGATCGATTTGATAGACGCGCTCGGCCTGCGCGATGCCTATCAGATCGTTCTTCACGCCAACCGTGTCAATCGTTTGCATCGGTGTGGCCACGCCGGCACCCGCCGCGTTCATGGTTGAGAAATAATACTTGTACGTGAGCAAGGCGATGACTGCGACCACCAGCAAACCAAGCATGCTTCGCATCGTTTACCTCGTTTAGCTCGAAATTCCGAGTGCAATTGAGCTTATCGTCCGCAACGTGGCCGCGCAATCGAACCGAATCGTGATGTAATCCTTTTGACACGGTCTGCGTCTAACGTCCGGTGCCCCAAAAGCCTAGTACCAAGCGGTTTTCGGGCGGCACAGTTGTGGGCGTGACGGACAAGCGACGGGTTTGACACTCGCAAGCGGCGTCATTGATACTGGTGCTTCATCTCCAGCCGGCCCAGCTTCACGCAGTGAATCCCCTCGATGGGAGCAATTCAGAATGAGGATATGGCATCGTTTCAGCGCGGCCAAGAACGCGTGCGCGAGCGCAAAAAATCGGTCAGCAGATGCGATCATCGCGCTGGGCCTTCTATGCGTCGCGCTATCTAGCGCTCCGCTCGCCGCGCAGGAAAAACCGGAGGAAGTTCGCCCGCCGAAGTTGAACTACACGACGCACAAGCTGGTGAACGGCCTGCAAGTGATCCTGCTGGAAAATCACGAAGTGCCCATCATCAATCTTCAGGTCTGGTATCACGTCGGCGCAAAAGACGAGCCGCCCGGCCACACCGGTTTCGCGCACCTCTTCGAGCACCTCATGTTCAAAGGCTCCGCGCACGTGGCAGCGGAGGAGCATTCGCGCATCATCGAATCCGTCGGAGGATTCGACAACGCCGAAACCGGCGACGACGTCACGCAATTTTTCGAGACTTTCCCGAGCAATTACCTCGAGCGCGTCCTGTGGCTCGAAGCCGACCGCATGGGCAGCCTCAACGTCAGCGAGGAGAATTTCAAATCCGAACGCGAAGTCGTGAAGGAAGAGCGCCGCGTGCGCGTCGAGAATCAACCCTACGGATACTTGCAGGAAGATTTGCGCGCGGCTGCATTCACCGTGCACGGCTACCATCACACGCCGATCGGCAGCATGGAAGACCTGGACAAAGCCACGATCCAGGATGTCCGCGACTTCTTCAACACCTATTACAAGCCGAACAACGCGACGCTCGTGATTGTCGGCGATTTCGATTCCGCACAAGCGCTGGCATGGGCAAAAAAATACTTCGACGGAATTCCGCGATCGGCGAAGCCGATTCCGCGATTGAATAATCCCGAGCCGCCGCAATCGGCGGAGAACGTGGTGAAGAAATCCTATTCGAATACGCCGCTTCCCGCGGTGGTGATCGGCTACAAGATCCCAGCGCGCTATGCGCCGGACGCCTACCCGCTGGACCTCGCGTCGAACATTCTCGCCGGAGGCGAAAGCAGCCGCCTCTACCAGACGCTGGTTTACAAAGAACAGATCGCGGTGCAAGCGGCGGGGTTCGGCGCGTTCTCCGAGGATCCGAATTTGTTTTGGGCTTACGCGATCATGAATCAGGGGCACACGGCGGAGGAAGGCGAAAAGGCGCTCGTTGGCGTGCTGGACGAGTTGAAGACCGCTCCGGTGGAAGTCAAAGAGCTCGAAAAAGCCAAGAACCAGGAAATTTCCGGCTTCGTCCTGGGCCGCGATACTGATCAGGAGAAAGCCGAGGCGCTAGCCTCCGCCGCGGTCATCGGGAAAAATCCTGCGCTCGCGAACACCGAGCTCGATCACTATTTGACGATTTCGCTCGCGGACATCCAGCGCGTGGCAAAAAATTATTTCGAGTTGCAGCACGCGACGGTGCTGATCGTCACGCCGTCTGCGCCCGCGCAATAGCCATGCGCCCGTTCATACGGAAAACTTTTCGAGGAGTGATGATGAAGCGCGCAACACACCGAGGCATTTCCTTTTTTGCGGCAGCAATATTTCTCGCCGCAGCGGCGGTGACGGCCCCAGCGCTTGCGCCGGTTGCGAACGCTCAGGAGCAGCCACCCGCCGTTCCGCGCAGCCAGACGGAGCCGCCAAGCTCGCAAGAGCCGCAGAAGGCCTCGGGAGTTGTGCCGCCCGGCGTGAAACTCGCGCCGCAGATGCCCGGTTCCGGAGCGCCGCGCCCGTTTAATTTTCCGAAGGCGGCTACCAAGACGCTGCGAAATGGCTTGCAGGTCTTTGTGGTTACCGATCATAGCGAGCCGGCCATCGCCGCGCGCCTGGTGATTCTCTCCGCCGGAAGCATCAAAGACCCCGCCGGAATGCCGGGCGTGGCGCAAATGTCCGCGAACCTCTTGACGCAAGGAACCGAAAAACGCTCGGCCAAAGAAATCGCGGAAGGCATTGACTTCATCGGCGGCACGCTGAACGCGATGGCGGGCCGCGACGCGACGACGGTTACGCTCGACATCGTGAAAAAGGATCTCGCCGTGGGAATGGACTTGATGTCGGACGTAGTACTGCATCCGACATTTCGCGCCGAAGAGCTCGAACGTCAGCGCCAGCAGCTTCTTTCCACTCTGCAGGTCCAATATTCCGACGCTGATTATCTGGCGACGCTGGTTTTCGCGCGCACCGTGTATGGCGCCTCGCCCTACGGCTTGCCGCCCGAAGGCACGCCCGCCACGGTACAGAAACTTCAGCCCGGCGATTTCGTGAAGTTTCACGATGCCAATTACGCGCCGAATCAGTCGTTACTCGGGTTCGCGGGAGACATCACGCCGGAAGAAGCCTTTGCCGTGGCCGAGAAGTATTTCGGCGGCTGGCCAAAGGTGGACGTGCCGCTTACCGAGCCGCAACCGCCCAGCGCCGGTGCCGCTCAGCACATTTGGCT
>DATEVZ010000191.1:0-2562 GCA_035258265.1 Candidatus Acidiferrales bacterium | reverse complement strand
GCCGATCGTGACGTGTCCGTTGTGCAGAGAGCCTTTGTTCACCGTGGGCAGGATTTTTTCCGCCATGGAGAGAGGAACGTTGACGTTCACGCTTTCACCTTTCGAGGGATCGTCCACCTTGATGTGCAGGTAGCGCTCCGCGGGCGCGGCCAGCACCGTCGGTGCCATGCCTGCCACCATGGCTGCCGACAAACAAACCGCCGCTAGTGATCGAAGACCTTTTCGCATTTTGGGGAAGCCTCCCGTGTTCTTCCTGCACGTAGGTACGGAGGCGTGCGTGGAAATGTTCCGTGAACTATTGGGGTGGTCTGGTGAGGCTGAAGAGTCTGTGGGGGAACCAAAAAACCGGTACTTCAGCGGCTGAAGCCGCAGTGATTTCGCTGCGCTTACGCCGCAGCTAAAGCTACGGCCACAAAGATCTCGAGTTCTCACAGACTCTGAAGTCCCGGAAGGAAAGGCGCGTCTTAGGGCGGGGCCCGAAGCCCCGCTCTTCCGGGTCTTGGTCAATCGCGCTGCGGTTTGAAATAGACGGCGGCTAGGGGTGGCACTTTCAATTTGAGGGACCAGGGGCGCCCGTTCCAGGGGATCGGTTCGGCGCGAACGCCGCCAGCATTCCCGGCGTCGCTGCCTTCGTAGTAAGCGGAGTCGGTATTGAGAATTTCCCGGTAGTAACCCGCCGCCGGGACGCCTATGCGATACTCGTGACGCAGCACCGGAGTGAAGTTACAGACAGCCACAATGAAGTTTTCCGCGTTGCGAGCACGACGCATGAACGAAAGGATGCTCGCTGCGGAATCATTGGCTTCAATCCATTCGAACCCAGACCACTCGAAGTCCACTTCGAAGAAGGCACGCTCGGTCGAGTGCAAGCGGTTCAAATCGGCGAGCAGCCGCTGGGCGCCGCGATGAGACCCCGAGTGCTCGAGCTGCCATTCCACGCTGCTCTCTTCCCAGAATTCGTCTCGCTGCGCCAGTTCGCTGCCCATGAACAGTAGCTTCTTCCCGGGATGAGCGTACATGTAGCCGAAAAGCAGCCGGACGTTCGCGAATTTCTGCCAATCGTCGCCCGGCATCTTTTCGAGCAGCGTGCGTTTTCCATGCACGACCTCATCGTGGGAAAGGGGCAGGATGAAATTTTCCTGAAACGCGTAGATCATCGAAAACGTGAGTTCGTTGTGATGGTATTGGCGATAGAGCGGATCGAGCGCGAAATAGCGCAGGGTGTCGTTCATCCATCCCATATTCCACTTCAAATCGAAACCCAGGCCGCCGACGTAGGTGGGCCGCGAAACCGCCGGCCATGACGTGGATTCTTCGGCAATCGTGAGCGCGCCGGGATGCCGGCTGTGCAGAACTTCGTTAAGGTGCTTCAGGAATGCGATGGCTTCCAGATTTTCGCGGCCGCCGAACGGATTGGGGATCCATTCCCCGGGTTTGCGCGAATAATCGAGGTAAAGCATGGAGGCGACGGCGTCCACACGCAGTCCGTCGAGGTGATATTTATCCAGCCAGAAAAGGGCATTCGAAAGCAGGAAGTTTTGCACTTCGTTGCGCCCGTAGTTGAAGACCAGAGTGCCCCAGTCCGGGTGCGCACCGCGCCGCGGGTCCGCGTGCTCGTAAAGATGCGTGCCATCGAAAAATCCCAGGCCGTGCGCATCGCGCGGGAAATGCGCGGGAGTCCAATCGAGAATCACGCCGATATCTTCCTGATGGCAGCGGTCCACGAAGTACATAAAGTCGGCGGGCGTGCCATAGCGACTGGTGACCGCGAAATAACCTACAGTTTGGTAGCCCCACGAAGCGTCCAGGGGATGCTCCATGATGGGGAGCAGTTCGATATGCGTGAAACCCATGCGCTTGACGTAGGGAATCAGCTCGTCGGCGAGTTCGCGATAGGTGAGCCAGCGATTTCCTTCCTCGGGCTTGCGCTTCCAGGAACCTGCGTGCAGTTCGTACACGGTCATCGGTGAGTGGAGCCAGTCGCGCAAGGAGCGCGATTCCATCCAGGCCCTGTCCTTCCATTCGTAGCCGTCGATGTTGCGCACGACCGACGCGTTTTTCGGCCGCACTTCACCCGAGAAGCCGTAGGGATCGGTTTTCAGTCCAAGATAATTGTCGTAGCGGCCGAGAACCTCGAATTTGTACACCTCGCCCTCGTCGAGTCCGGGGATGAAGATTTCCCAAATACCGCTTTCGCCGCGGTGGCGCATGGGATGCACGCGACCGTCCCAAAAATTGAAATTGCCAACGACACTGACACGTTTCGCGTTGGGCGCCCAGACGCCAAAATGCACGCCACGAACGCCCGCAACTTCGCGCACATGCGCGCCGAGTTTTTCATATTTCAGGTAGTGCGTGCCTTCGCCGGAAAGATACAAATCATATTCGGTCAGCACCGGCGGAAATGCGTAGGGATCGAGAGTTTCGAATACGTTCCCGTCGCCGAAGCGAATCCGCAGGCGATACGCAGTTGGCGGAACTGTTTCTGCGGCTGGCGTACCGAGCGCGGTAGGTGGCAGGTTGGCTTCCAAGAGTCCTTCGGGATGAATACGAGTGGCTGCG
>DATEVZ010000190.1:0-6747 GCA_035258265.1 Candidatus Acidiferrales bacterium | reverse complement strand
TCCAGTTCAGCCATTTGTCCGGCGTCGAGAATCGGTGAGTCGGCTACCAGGTTTGCGGCCAGATATACGTTGAGCGACATTACGTGGACTTCGCGCAGCGGGTCTATCGGAGGGTTGGTTACTTGCGCGAAACGCTGCTTGCAGTAATCCCACAGAGAACGCTTGGCGGACGAGAGAAATGCGGGAGGGGCGTCGTCACCCATGCTCCAGATGGCTTCCTTCCCCTCCCGGCCGAGAGGCTGGAACAGCAGGCGATATTGGTCTTCGGTCCAACCCATGGCGGCCGCGAGCTTCTGCGGCTCGATTGCGGAATCTGGAGGCGCGGTTAGGTCGGCCTGCAGACGCGTCACGATGGATGCCGGGACCTGCGAAGGAGCGTGAGCGCCACGCGGGACGTACGGATTAAGAACCGCTTCTTTCGGCCGATCGGAACCCAGCAATTCGGAAACTTCATTGTTGTTGCGGAAGATCGCACCGGCGAGAGCATCAACGAGCAGGATTTCTCCGGGGCCAAGACGATTGCGTTCGATGATTTGCTTGTCGCGCAGATCGGCGAGGCCGACTTCGGAGCCCACCACAAGAAGGCCGTCGCTGGTGAGAACGTAGCGCATGGGGCGCAGGCCGTTGCGGTCGAGTTTCGCGCCGACCATTTGGCCATCGCTGAAGACGAGGGCGGCCGGACCATCCCAGGGTTCCTGCTGACGCGCAGCTTTTTCGAGATAGGTGCGAAGCTTGACGAAGGTGCGCGGATCGGATTCCCATGCAGGAGGAACCATGCGCAGCATCGCGGCGGCAAGGTTGTAATTCTGGCGCAAGAGCACTTCGACGACATTGTCGAAACTGGCGGAGTCGCTGACGCCTTCCTCCAGGACATGAAAACTATCGCCGGCGCCGAATTCCCGGCGGAGAGGGTTTTCGCGCGCGCGCGTCCAGCGGCGATTGGCGCTGATCGTATTGATTTCGCCGTTGTGTGCAACGTAACGAAACGGCTGCGCGAGCTGCCAGGACGGGCTGGTATTGGTGGAATAACGCTGGTGAAAAATTGCAAAAGGCGCGGTGAAATCCGGAGCGGCAAGATCAGAATAGAACGCGCGAAGCTGCAACGGAGTAAGCAGACCTTTATAGACAAGCACGCGCGACGAGAGCGAACAGAAGTAAAGGCCGGCAATCGAGCGAGCTTCGACGCGCTTGCGCATCAAATAGAGCTGGCGTTCGAAATCCACAGAGGAATCCTCGGACGAAAAAAAACATTGGCGGATGACGGGCATGGTGCTCAGAGCGGACGGGCCGAGAAGCGAGGGAGAGGTGGGTACAACGCGCCAGCCCAGACAGCGCAGTCCTGATTTCGCGGCCGCAGTTTCAATGGCTGAGCACGCGGCGAGTTCCTGACCGGGAGGAATGAAAACCATGCCCAGGCCGAAAGATTCGGGAAGCTCGATCTTCAGTTCGCGGGCGCGTTCGCGAATGAAGTCCTTGGGAATGGGGAGGAGAAGACCTGCGCCGTCGCCGCTCAGGCCATCGGCGTCAACCCCACCGCGATGAGAAAGGCGCGCGAGAGCGATCAGCGCGCGGTCAACAACGTCCCGGGAGCCTTGGCTGCCCAACTGAGCGATGAAGCCCACACCGCAGGCATCGTGGTCCACTTCCGGTTGGGGGGGAGAAAACCGCATGCTAATAGGTAACCCAGGCTCGGGGGAACAGTACAATTCAGAAACTTGATGGAAGGCATAAGCGTTTCGGTGGGGTCAGAAACGTAAATGAGGCCGATAAAATCTTTTTGTGGGGGCTTAACAGATACCGCCTGATACAGTTCCGCCATGTCTGCCAGCACGGCGCGCACGTTACGGCGAGGCCTATTCGAAGGATACGATCCGGGCGGATTCTACGATGAAATGTTCGACAGCCACGGGTTCGCGCGGCCGCACTACAGCAAACTGTTCGAAAAACTCGCGCTAATGGCGCCAGGGCAATTCGAAGAGCGGCGCAAACTGGCAGACCTGTCTTTTCTGCTGCAAGGCATCACGTTCACTGTTTATAACGACGGCCAAGGAACCGAACGCTTGCTTCCCTTCGATTTGATTCCCCGCATTCTGCCGAATTCCGAGTGGCAAGGCATTGATCGCGGATTGGCGCAGCGAGTGGTGGCGCTCAATTTATTTCTGCGCGACGTTTACGGAAAGCAGTGCATTTTCAAGGACAAGCAGATTCCACGTTCGCTGGTGTATTCGTCTTCGCATTTTTGCCGAGAGATGATCGGCGTCGAAGTGCCGCGCGGGATATACACACACATCTGCGGAATTGATTTGGTGCGCGATTCGAAGACGGGTGAATTCTGCGTTCTCGAAGATAACGTGCGAACGCCGAGCGGAATCTCGTACGTGCTGGAAAACCGGCTAGTGATGACGCGGACTCTCCCGGACGCGTTTCAGGATTACGAAGTGTTGCCGGTGAACCACTACCCGGCGGAACTATGCAAGATTTTGCGGAGCCTTTCACCGCGCGGAGAAAATGACGCGCAAATTGTGCTGCTGACGCCGGGAATTCACAACAGCGCCTATTTCGAACACAGTTTCCTGGCGCAGCAGATGGGAATCGAGCTGGTGGAAGGGCGCGATCTGATTGTGGACGGCGGGATCGTCTACATGAAGACGATTTACGGATTGAAGCGCGTAGACGTGATTTACAGGCGCGTGGACGACGAGTTTCTGGACTCGTTGACGTTCCGGCCAGATTCGCTGTTGGCGGTGCCGGGACTGATGGGCGCGTATCGCGCGGGGAACGTGGCGCTGGCGAACGCTGTGGGCAACGGAGTCGCGGACGACAAGGCCATCTATGCGTACGTGCCGACGTTTATTCGCTACTATCTCGGCGAAGAACCGATCTTGCGAGGCGTGGATACATACCTTTGTTCGCGGCCGGAAGATTTGAGTTTCGTGCTGGAGCATTTGCCGGAACTGGTAGTGAAAGCTGTCGGCGAATCCGGCGGGTACGGGATGTTGATCGGCCCGGCGGCAGAAGTCGGACGCATTCAGGAATTCCGCAAGCGAATTCAAGCGGATTGCCGAAGTTATGTGGCGCAGCCCGTGATTCCGCTTTCGCGCGTGCCTTCTTACGATTCCGCGAATGGGACAGTGGCAGGACGCCACGTGGATTTGCGGCCGTACTGCTTGTATGACGGCGAAAAAGTGATGATCGTGCCGGGCGGATTGACGCGCGTGGCTTTGCAGCGCGGGTCGCTGGTAGTGAACTCGTCGCAGGGCGGCGGGAGCAAAGATACCTGGGTTCTCTGCGGAGAAAAATAAAATGCTATCGCGGATCGCGGAATCGCTCTTCTGGCTGGCTCGTTATATCGAGAGGGCCGAGGATACCGCCCGGCTGCTGGACGTGAATTACCACATGATTCTGGAGCAGTCGCACCAGCCGTACCGTCTGCGCTGGGACCCTTTGATCGTGATGGCGGGCGAGGAGCATCGCTTCCGGCAACTCTACAGCGAAGCGAACGCGGAGAACGTTTTCGAGTTTCTGGCGTTTCGCCCGGACAATCCCAGTTCGATCGTGCAGTGCGTAGCCAAAGCGCGGGAAAACGCACGGACGATTCGCGACCGGATTTCGCGGGAGATGTGGGAAGACATCAATGGCCTTTATTTCGCGGCAAGCCGTTTCAATGCGGAGGAGGAAATCGCGGCGGGTCCGCACCGATTTTGCGACAAGATCAAGTTTGGCGCGCACCGGTTTCACGGAGTGACGGACGCGACCTTGCCGCACGACGAAGGCTGGGAATTTTTGCGTATCGGGTGGTCGCTGGAACGCGCGGAGATGACCGCGCGGTTGGTGGACGTGCAATACCACAATCTTTTTGAATCGCCCCCGATGATCGGCTCGCAGGACAACCATCAATGGATGGCGGTGCTGAAATCGGTGGGCGCTTACGAGGCGTACCACCGGCAATATCATTCGGCGATCGAGCCGCAGAAGGTAGCGGAGATGATGATTCTGCACCCGCTGCATCCGCGCTCGATTCGATTCAGCATCGGCGAGGTGCAGGCAGGACTGCGCGCGGTGAGCCACACGAACGCGGGTTCCTATGCCAATGAAGCGGAAAGGCTAACGGGCAAGGTGCTGGAACGGCTGCGCTACGACAAGATCGACGAAATTTTCAAAGAAGGCTTGCACAATTATTTGAACGAGCTTCTGCGGATGTGCGGAGCGGTGGGCGAGGATATCGCGCGGACATATTTCTATTACGCGGTGGTGGCATGAATCGTTTTCATCTGCGCCATACCACGGAATTTCACTACGACGGGCCGGTGTCCGAAAGCTACAACGAAGTGCGGCTGCGTCCCATTCAGGACGAGCGGCAGAGCTGCATTTCGTTCCGTCTGATTACCACGCCGACATCGAGAGTGACCGCACACCGCGACGGTTTGGGCAACTGGGTGCATCAATTCAGCATTCTGCCGGAACACCGGTGGCTGAAAGTGGAAACCGAATCGGTGGTGCTGACGCACGAGGCACCGCCCGCGAAACCGGATCAGCCGACGCTCGCAGCTTTCGATTTGGATCGCGAAGAGATCAGCGAAGAGTATTTCGATTTTGTGGCGCCGAGCGGGTACGTACCGCACTTGCAGGGCCTGGGCGAAATCAAACGGACGGCTGAGGAAGTTAGCACGGGCACGGTGGTGGGATTCGTGAATGCGGCTTCGAATTTAATTCACGAGGGATTCCGCTACGTGAAGGGAGCGACGCACGTACATTCATCGATCGAAGATCCCTTGGCGCTGCGCGCGGGGGTTTGCCAGGACTTCGCGCATTTGCTGCTGGGTGTGGTACGGATGCGGGGAGTGCCGGCGCGTTATGTCTCTGGATATCTGGTGCCGGGAAGGACGGCGTTGCCGGGCGAACGGCAAGAGCAAGAGGAAGTGATTGGAGGCCAGGCGACGCACGCCTGGGCCGAGGTGTATTTACCGGCGTCGGGGTGGATGGCATTCGATCCGACGCTGGGAGGGCCGGTGGGTTTGCGTCATGTGCGCGTGGCGTACGGAAGGGATTACGGAGATGTGGCGCCGGTGCGCGGCGTATATAAAGGACACGCGGGGCAGAGATTGTCAGTCGATGTGCGGGTGCGTCCGGCATTGGATGATGAGGGGCACGAGCAATTGAATGAATTGAAGGCCGCGCATCCGGAATTGACTGACGTGATTGAGAGGCCGCAGCAACCGGCGCAGCAACAGTAGTAGACGTTGCAGGTCGGTTGCACGGCGTTTCGATTGAGATTCAAGGTTCGGCGTTGGAAGCATGTGTCGCACCTACGGCGGTCTGAGATCGGGGCTGCAAGTTCAAATACGAAAAAGCAGGTCCCTCACCGCCACCCGCGAAAGATGCGGCTGGGTTCGGGATGCCGTCACGTTATCCGCGAGAATTGATTGACTGGACGCCGAGAGTTTCGGGTGTGGGCTCAGGGAAGGCCGGCGGATAAATTGACCACAGAGTTCACAGAGAAAAGGCTTGAGGACACGGAGAAGGTCGGGCATATACCGCGCACACTCAAGTGCGCTGCTACGAATGCAACTTCACCGCGCTGCCTTTATTTCGACGGGGTAAACAGCTCGACGCGTATGTGCCAGGAGACGGAGGCGCCCGGTTGGACCGTGACTACGCCGGTGTCTCTGTTGCTCCAGACTTTCTTGTTGTATGGATCGGACAGATTGAATTGCGGCTCGACCGCGACGAAGTTCTTGTCGGGCGGCGCGTACACTTGAATCGCTTTGATGTCCGCGGAAAGCGCCATGACGCGCACGCCGTAGTTGGCGGCGGGGTCGGTGACGTTTACTACGACTTTTCCTTCGGCGTCGCGCCGCAGATTAGTGAAACACTCGTCGAGGAAAAGAGAGCCGAGAGGCTTTCCTCCCGCGGCATTGAAATCGTACGGAGTACCTTTGACCGGCTCGACCTTGCCCGTCGGAAAAACATTGTCGTAATTATCGACTAGGACGCGCTCTTCGGCGGGGACCTGGATTCTGGCTTGGGTGCGATCTCCGCTGGGAAATTCGAAGTAGGGATGAGCACCGATGGCCATGGGCAGCGGCTGTTTCCCGACGTTCTTGGCGGTAACGACGATATCAAGCGCGTCGTCTTTCAGCGCCATCTGAACTGACACATCCGTTTGCGAAAGCCAGTGGCCGCCAAAATTGCCGGCGTGGAGGAGCGCGGAAACCGTGGACTGCGCGGGTCCATTTTGATGTTTCACGTCCTTAAAGTCGGAAGAGAAAATCAGGCCGTGCATGGCATGAACTTCAGCGCCGGGATTTTTGCCGTGCCAGTTTGCGGGAAGTGTGACTTGCTGGCCGTCAATGGGAGTCTCGATGGTCGCGCCATCCTGGGAGAGAGTTCCGCGAATACGATTCGGATACGGTAAAAGGATGGCGCCGCCGATTTTGAAACTGTTGTTGCCGAAGGAATCGTTGTCGGTTTCCAGATATTTTTTGGCATCGGGCAACGGCATCGTGGTGAGTACGTCAACTGTTCCCTTGCCCGGAAGGAAGGCCTTCAGCTGCAAAAGATTCATGCCATTGCCGGGCAGGACCGTGGCTTCGACGAATTGAAGCTTCGTTGGATTAGCCGGCAGCGGGCGGGCGAGAGTGACCACAGGTTCGCCTCCGATGGAAATGGGCGCGGGCGCGGCCTTTTGCTCAGCCGATTGCTGAGCACCAGATGCTTGCACGCGAGATAGGTGCGTCATGGATGTTG
>DATEVZ010000189.1:0-2272 GCA_035258265.1 Candidatus Acidiferrales bacterium | reverse complement strand
CCCATACTTGCTCTCTCTCCTTACGCTTCGCGCCTACGCGCGAAACGGCACGCCGAGCAGCTTCAGCAGCTCGCGCCCTTCTTCGTCGTTGCGGGCAGACGTCGTAATGGTGATGTTCATGCCCTTGATTTTGTCCACGCGCGTGTAATCGATCTCCGGAAACACCAGCTGGTCCTTCAAACCCAGCGTGTAGTTGCCGCGCCCGTCGAAGGAATTCGGCGGCAGACCCTTGAAGTCGCGGACGCGCGGCAGCACGATCGCCGATAGCCGGTCAAGGAATTCGTACATCCGCTCGCCGCGCAGCGTCACCATGCAACCGATGGCCATCCCTTTGCGAATCTTGAAGTTTGCGATGGACTTTTTGGCTCGCGTGATCACCGGCTTCTGCCCAGTAATCTGTCCCAGCTCCGCAGCGGCCGTGTCCAACAACTTCACGTTGGCGCTCGCTTCACCCATGCCGATGTTCACGGTGATCTTCTTCACCCGCGGCACGGCCATGGTGTTCTTGAACCCGAAGCGCTTCGAGAGCGCCGGAACCGCTTCGCTGCGATACTTTTCATGCAAACGCGTAATCATTTCTCGCCCTTACCTCTGCAATCTCTAGTTCTCAAAAGTCGTGTTACAGCGCCGGCAAGTCCTGACTTTGCTTCCGTCCGGCAGCGTGGTGTGCCCAGCGCGCGTGTGCTTGCCGCATCCCGGACAAACCAGCATTACGTTTGAAACATGCACCGGGCCTTCTTTCTCTAATATTCCGCCCTTGATGTTCTTCGACGGGTTTGGCCGCGTGTGCTTCTTGATGATGTTCGCGTGCTCGACCGTCACCGTAAGTTTCCAGGGATTCACTGCCAGCACTTTTCCGGTCTTGCCCTTCGAACGCCCGGACATGATTTTCACCGTGTCGCCGTGGCGTATGCTGAATGCTGCCGGTTTTTCGATTATTTTTCTCATCCCTACCACACTTCCGGCGCCAGCGAGATGATCTTGGTAAACTTCTTATCGCGCAGTTCGCGGGCTACCGGCCCGAAAACGCGCGTCCCGATCGGCTCGTTTGCGTCGTTGATCAGCACCGCGGCATTATCATCGAACCGTATGTAGGTGCCGTCCTTGCGCCGCTGTTCTTTTCTGGTGCGCACAATCACTGCTTTCACCACTTTCCCTTTTTTCACCTGGCTGTCGGGCTGCGCTTCTTTCACCGCTGCCGTAATCACGTCGCCCAGCCCGGCCGTTAACCCCGCATCTCCCCCGACTGGAAGTATGCAGGTCAGCTGACGCGCGCCGGAATTATCGGCCACTGTCAGCCACGTTCGCATCTGTACCATTGTCTTGCTCCCCTGTTGAACTGCTGGCGCGCTAACGCTTTATGCCACGCGCGTCGAACGCTGCAAAACTTCCTTCAGCCGCCACCGCTTCAGCTTCGACAGCGGCCGCGTGGAAACGATCTGCACCGTATCGCCCACGCGCGCTTCACCCGTTTCGTCGTGCGCGTAGTATTTCTTTCCGTAGCGCACAACCCGCTGATAGAGCGGATGCTGCACCGCGCGCGTCACCTTCACCACGATGGTCTTCTGCATCTTAGTGGAAGTGACGATCCCGGTCAGTTCCTGCCGCACCCCGCGAGCGTGTGCGGCCTGTTGCGCGGCCGCTGCCGTCGTTTCGTTTGCCATTACGCTTTCCTCAATTCGCTTTCGCGCAGCAACGTCTTCACCCGCGCGAAGTCGCGCTTGGCTTCCCGCAATTTCCGTAGCCCTTCCGATTGCCCGGTCGAGAGCTGGAAACGCAGGCGGAAAATCTGCTCGGCCAACTCGCCTTGCTGCGTTTCGAGCTCGGCCTTGCTCATTTCACGGAATTTTTCAATGCGTCCCGCCGCACGTTCTGCCATTACAGTTCCTCCGCCCGCGTAACGAACTTCGTCAGGATGGGCAGTTTGTGCGCCGCGAGCTGCATGGCTTCGGTAGCCGCCGCCAAATCAACGCCGGCCATCTCGAACATCACTCGTCCGGGCTTGACCACCGCTACCCACTTTTCCGGTGGACCTTTGCCCTTACCCATACGAGTCTCGGCCGGCTTCTTGGTATACGGCTTGTCCGGAAAAATTCGGATCCACAATTTTCCGCCGCGCTTGATGAACCGCGTGATCGCGACGCGCGCCGCTTCGATCTGACGGTCGGTGATCCAGGCCGGCTCGAGCGCCTTCAACCCGTACTCGCCAAACGCCAGCGCCCCGCCGCGCCAGGCTTTCCCATTGCGCCGGCCGCGCTGCTGTTTGCGGTAC
>DATEVZ010000188.1:0-14039 GCA_035258265.1 Candidatus Acidiferrales bacterium | reverse complement strand
CGTAAAGATAAAGGCACAGGGTGTTGTCGTATTGTCGAGCGCGCCTACGATGTCATTCCTTTGATCCCAGCACGCCGATGCAGCATGCAAAAATTAATCAAGGAACTTGGCCTTTGTGGCGCAGCCACTCCTGGCTGTGCTCTTCGCCTTTCGCACCGCCTGCGCCGCGCTCGCACGACTGCCATTTGCCACAAAACCTGCGCCGGAGGCGCGGCAGACATTAGCCCAGCCTGTAAACGCTCGGTAGAGCCCAAGAACAATCCCGAGCGCCGTAGGTGCGACACAATCCCTCGACCCACGCCACGCCGCAACCCGGAACGGCCAACAAAAACGCACTTTTCAGCCCTTCCAATCGTCACTTTTCTGCAGGTGTCGGGCACCGCTCTCGCGAACGCTGCCGGTCGCTTATCGCGCGGGGATGGAGGCTTCCTCGGTGGGGGATTCGTGCATGCTTAGGATGTACCAGTGATTTTCGGATTTGCGGCAGAGCATCATGCCACGGCCCTCGGTGTGCACCTGCGGCGATTCGATTTTGTAGTCGTAGAGGCTCCAGACCACGTCACCGACGGCGCGTTGATCGTTCATGGTCATGGAAAGGTGAACGCGCGGGGTCATGCCGAAATAGAGCTGGCGAAAATGATTGGTGGCCTGGTCGCGTCCGCGGAGTTCGCCCCCGGGAGAACTAAGTACGAAATCCGGATCGAAGCACGCGGCTAGCTTATCGGCGTCCGCGTTATTGAAAGCGTCCGAGCAGGAATGCATGGCCTGCTCCATGTCCGCTATCGCCGATTCCTCGGACCCACTGCGCGGAGCGAGGCCTAGGCGCGCGACGCTACGCTGGAGGTCAATGGTGACGCCGAGCTGTTCGAGGAGGTCCACTCCGAGGATTCCGTCGAGCGGGCCGCCGCAGGCTTTGGCGATGGCGGTCAAGTCAATCGCCGGCAGCCTGACGCCGCGCAGCGTGTGATTGCCGAGCGAAAGTTCGGCGATGGCAACTTCGCGGGCTTTCAGCGGAGTTACTTCGTTCCAGGATTGGACGCGCACCTGTTTCGCGTGGCCTTGCGGGAACGACTTTTCGTTGAGCATGGAAGTGGCGGCAGTGTCGATCAGGAAGCGCTTGTCGGCGTGATTAATCTGTAGGACGACTACCGGCAGGCTATCGCAGCGTTGCAGAGGAATTTCGGCGCCACTCGCCGCGGACTGCGCTCGCGCGTTGCTCGCCGCTAGCGTGAAGAGCAGGGCAGCGTAGATGCATACGCACGCGCTGGTCCGCGCGACTGTGAACGCTTGCACGAGCACTTGCGCGAGCGAACCCGGACGAATACGCATCAGTCCCTCGATTACTTCTACATCGGTGCCGTGACTTCTTCGATTCGCCGCAGGATTGCGTCGCCTGCGGAACGAAAAGCTTGTTGATCGCGGAACAGGCGCGAGCTCCAATTGGCTCCCATGGCCAGTGCTTGAATTTCGAACGCGAGCTGGCGGGCGTCGACGTCCTTGCGGATTTCGCCGGCGGACTGCGCGTCGCGCGCAGCGTGTTCCAGGCCTGCCAGCCACTTTTTCATGAGTTCGACGATGCGGTCGCGGACGCGGCCGGGGCGGTCGTCGAATTCGAGCGACGCAGCAGAAAAGAAGCACCCGCCGGGGAAGACTTTGCCTTCCCCGTACGCCAGCCAATTTTCGCAGAGCGCGCTGAGGCGTTTCACGCCTTGGAGTTTCGAGGCGGGAAGAACGACTCGTTCGACGAAGATGTCGCGGGCTTCGTCAACCACGGCGCATTGCAGATCTTCCTTGGAGCCGAAGTGGGCAAACAGGCCGCTCTTGCTGATGCGGAGCGTGGCGGCTAGCTTGCCGATGGTTATACCTTCCAGGCCTTCTAGGGAAGCCAGGTTGACGGCTTCGCGGAGGATGGCGCGGCGGGTTTTCAGGCCGCGGGGACGGCGCGGAGGGTGCTGCGGCGGCGCGGGGTTGGCGGCTCGGCGCGATGGAGCTTTTGTGCTGGGCTTGCGGGCGTTCATTTTCACGGGGCAGATAATAGCACGACCGTTCGTTTTATTACAACGGAGATCCGTAGAGGACGCAAGCGCACGACAGCGCGAAATTTCTTGGGTTCACGGCTTTAGCATCAGAGTTCACAGAAAAAAGGCGCAGGGCACGGAGGAGGCCGAGGGCAGCACAGCCAGCAGTGGCTGTGCCACAAAGGCGCGTTTGGCGAATCGCGTGACTGCGGAGTATGATGGCGCTCTCCTCGGGCGACTTTGGGCGCGCGTCGAAATATCCTTCTGCTGGGAGGCTTGCCATGAAACGAAAACCCCTTCTCATTGTCGGCGGCATCGTTGTTCTGCTGTTCTTGATCATTCTGGCGTTGCCGTTTTTTATCAACGTGAACCAATTCAAGCCCACGCTGGAAACCAAGTTGGGCGTGGCGATGGGGCGCAAGGTGGGGATTGGCGATATTGGCCTCTCGATCATTTCGGGATCAGTCACGGTGAAGGACGTTTCGGTGGCGGACGACCCGGCGTTCAGCAATTCACCGTTTTTGACCGCGAAATCACTGGACGTGGGCGTGGAGATGATGCCGCTGATTTTCTCGCGGCAGTTGAACATCAGTTCTTTCACAATTCAGGACCCCGAGATCAGTTTGCAGCACAACGCGAACGGCACTTGGAATTATTCGACGCTGGGCGCGGCGGGACAGTCGAAGACTAGCGCGCCGGCTGCGGCGCCTGCTCCGGCGGCGGGGGGTGGCGGTGCGGCTCCTACACCTACCGCACCGGGGTTCAGCGTGGACAAGCTGAAGATCGCGAACGGGAAAATAATTGTGGGCACGGTGGGATCGAAGGCCAAGCCGAGCGTTTACTCGAACGTGAATCTGGAGGCTTCGGATCTTTCGTACACGACGCAATTTCCTTTCAAGCTGACGGCCACGGGGCCGGGCAACGCGGACTTGAAAGTGGAAGGCAAGGCGGGGCCGATCAATCAGACGGATACATCGCTCACGCCGCTGAACGCAACGGTAAACGTGCAGCATCTGGATTTGGCGACGACTGGATTTATCGATCCGGCGTCGGGGATTGCCGGGATCGTGGACTTTGACGGCAGCCTGGGGTCAGACGGCAAGCAGATGAGTTCGAAGGGGACGGTGAAGGCGAACAAGCTGAAGGCGTCGGCGGCGGGGCAGCCTTCCAGCGTGCCAGTGACCGTGGATTACGCGACGGACTACACCTTGAAGAGCCAGGCGGGCGTTTTGAACCAGGGTGATGTGCACATTGGGAATGCGCTGGCGCGCTTGACCGGAAATTACAATACCTCGGCGGAGCCCACCAAAGTGGATATGAAATTGAATGCGCAGGGCATGCCGCTCGGGGACTTGGAAGGATTTTTGCCGGCTGTGGGCGTAGTGCTGCCTCCCGGATCGAAACTGCAAGGCGGCACCTTGACGGCGAACTTGACGATTACGGGGCCGGTGGACAAGCCCGTGATTGTGGGACCGGTGAATCTTTCGAACGCGAAATTGGCGGGATTCAGTTTGAAGTCAAAGCTGGGAGCGCTGTCGTCGTTTACCGGGTTGGGAGGCGGTGGCGGAGGATCGGATACCGAGATTCAGACGCTGAGCGCGAACGTGCGAAATGATCCTTCGGGCTCGAAGATTGATAATTTGAATTTGGTGGTGCCGACGATCGGGACAGTCACAGGAGCTGGAACCGTGAGCGCTGCGGGGCAACTCGATTTTAAACTAGTGGCGAAACTTGCGGGAGCGCTTGGCGGGATTAGCCAGGTGGCTGGAGGCGGGGGAGGAATCGCCTCGTCGTTGATGGGCGGTGGCGCGAAGGGGAACTCCAGTGGCGGAGGGATTCCGTTCAAGGTACAGGGAACGACTTCAAATCCGCAGGTGATTCCGGATATTGGCGGAGCGATGGGGAACATGGTGAAGGGCAGCATACCTGGCGTGGGGAACGCGGGAAACCCTGCCGGCGCAGCTTCTAATGCGTTGGGCGGGTTGCTGGGGAAGAAAAAGAAACCGTAAAACGGTGACGCATCACGACGCGAAGAACCGGCGAGACGCTGGCGCTAAGAGGCGTGCGTGAGTGCGTTTTCTGCGTCGCTGAAGAGGGTGCGCAGCGCGCGGATTACGAAGCGAATCAGAATCACGATTACGCAGAGGGCCAGGACCACAATCGTTGACGCGATGTAGGGGTGTTGCGTCACGATCCACATCAGCAACACCACCAGAGCATCTTCACCGAGACTCAGCGCGAAATTCGAAAATGGCTCGGGCGAGTGCGTGACTGCAGCTCGCGCGGCCGTCTTGCCGCCATGGGCTGCCAGAGCGATCAGTCCGCCGGCAAACGTGGCAGCGATCTGTTCCCATTGGGGCAATTGCGAGGTGGCGGCGTAAGCCAAGTACGCGGCAACCGGAATGCGCACGAAGGTGTGAGCGGCGTTCCAGAGCAAGTCGAAGATGGGAATTTTGTCGCCAACGAATTCCAGCAGGAAAAGCGCCGCGCAGATTGCAATAATCTTCCAGTCCTGCAGAACGTGGAGTGAATCGGGCAGTAGCAGGATGTTGTACCTTCCCAGCAATCCCAACATTCCGACTGTGGCGTAGACGTTGAGGCCTGCCGAGAAGCTGACGACCACCAGGAGCGCAGTGAGGTGGCGGCCGGTGGGAATCAGCGGAGATAGTAAGGTCAGGTTCATCGAGCAGACAACAGTGCCGCGCGGCGGATGTGAATGAGTCGCCGCGCGGCAGATTGGATTTTGTGCTAGAGCGTCTGCGCGCGACAACGCTGACGCCTACTTAGTCGCTGGCTGCTTCGCGATGACGAGGTCTTTAATCTTGTTATACGTGGCCTGCGGGATGATTTTCTTTTTTACCAAGTCGGTTTTCGCGTGATAGGGGCGGCCGTCGATTATTTTTTGTGAATAAGCCGCGCCAATTCCCGGCAGGGCGTCGAGTTGCTCTTTCGTTGCGGTGTTCAGATCCACAAGATTGCCACTGGCGGGAGCCGCGGACTTGGCGCCCTGGGCGGCAGGCACGTTGTTGTGGGCGAGAACCGGGATGGACAGGATGAACAGCAGCGATGCTGCGAGCACAAACAAGGAAAAACTCTGTTTTCGCTTCATGTGGTCTCCTTTGTGAGGATTCGACGCTATTGATTTCGGGCGGTGGTGTGAGCGCTAGGAGCCCACCACGGTGTTCTATCGCCGCTACAATACCACCGGGCGTGGGAAGGATTCCACAGTTAGCAGAAGAGTGATCGAAAGCTATTTTCCCTGGGTGGGTGCGGAGAGCACGTTGGGCGCGGCCATTGGGAATCTTGTCGCGAGCCATGCGCGGGCTTCTTCGGGATGATAGTTGAACGGGCCCAGGCCTCCGCGATAAACGATTTTCCCGGATTCGTCAATAATGTAGAGGCGTTCCGGCCATGCTGCATAGGCGTGATCGGCAATGTCGTACATGTCGTCCACGGCAAACGGCAGGGGAAAATGGAAACGCTGGATGAAGTCGTTGGCGATGGCGACTCGTTGCGCGAGGGTATGCGGCTGGGCGTAGCAAACGTTTTGATCCACGTTGGACTTCATCTGCCATTCATCGAGCGGGTGAGCCTCGCGGATATAGACGGTGAGGAAATCGGCGCGGTCCTTGTAATCGTTATAGAGCGTGACGAGGTAGCCTACCTCGCGGCGGAAGGGAGGTCAGGTGTAGCTTCCGAAGATCAGGACCAGTGGGCGCTGGCCGACCCGTTCGCTTAAGTGAAAGGTGGTTTGGCCATCGAGCGCGAGCAACCGCACGTCCGGCGCGCGGTCGCCGACATGAAGATTGCCATCGCGCCATTGTGGGAGTGCGTAACGCAGGAAACCGTAGACGTCGCGCGGACCGCCCATCAAGTAACTGAGGACGCCATAGCTCGCGCCGAGAAGTAGGACTAAAGCGAGCGCCGTCCATTTCCACCATTTCAAGGAGCACCACGCTTTCCGAGAGGCGCTGGACGATACCCTGCGCCGCACGCAAGGTCAATCATATGAAACTACTATCAACTGATTTTACGCGAACATGGTTGAGAGTGCGACTTCGAGAGCGGGGAGAAGCGATGTGGGAGCCGACACTTTTTCGCTAGAATAGGGTTACCACGGGGGGTGGTGATCCTTGGGCTCTTGGGGCGGTGGGGCGGTCGGCGGGTCTGGCGGAGGTTTCGCAGCAATTGTTCAATCGAGCCGGAGGCGTCGCACCAGGGTTTGGGGCGTCGCCTGTGTCTTTGTGCTGCTCGTGAGTTTGGCGCCACTGCTTGCTCAACGGATTTCCTCGCAGCAAACTTCCAAGAAAACCGCAGCGAATGCCGCTGATTTGGTGCGTTTGCGCGCGGAATGGTTTTTTCGGCAGAGGGCTTCGGCGAATGGGCACATTCCGGGCGCCCTTTTGCTGCGAGCGTTTGCGCAAAATAAGAAGATGATCGCGGCCGAAGGCACGTTTGTTGATCGGCTTCGTCTGCGTGAGGGCTTAGCCATGCCTGCGCAGAATTCGTGGACGCCTTTAGGCCCGCAGCCGACGGCGAACACCATGTTCTACGGAAATGTTTCGGGGCGCGTGACGGCGCTGGCTGTCGATCCATGCGACGCGACGGGAAATACGGTGTACGCCGGAAGCGCGGACGGCGGAGTGTGGGTGAGTTTTAACACGTTGAGCGGCAAGCCGGTGACGTGGCAGCCGCTAACGGACAATCAACCATCGCTTTCGACCGGGGCTTTGGCGCTGGTCTCATCGAGCTGCCAAATGATCAACGGGCACATGCAGAGCCGGGGAATTCTTGTGGGTACGGGCGAATCGAATTACGCGCTGGACAATATTTATGGTGCTGGGGTTTTGCATTCGACGGACGGAGGCCAGACGTGGACGCAGGATGCGACGTTCGCGGCGGGCGCGTCACAGGGGCTGGGCGCGAGCGGTCCTTATATCGCGGCGCTGGTGGTGCAGCCGCATCAGGCAAGTCCCGTGATTTTGGCGGCGGTGCAGGGAACGGATCTTTCGGCGGGAGGCACGCTGCTTTCGGGCGTGTGGCGCTCGATTGATGGAGGCAATCACTGGAACCGTGTGCAGCCAGATGGAGGCGGAGCGACGGGTGCGCCGCTCAATCCGGCGACCGACGTGCGGTTCGATCCCAGCGATTCTTCGGGGAACACTGTCTATGCGGCGCTCGGTGATCCGAACGGGGATTCCGATGCCGGGGCGGCCTGTGGCGCGGCACCGTGCAACGGCGTTTATATTTCGCATGATGCGGGAGCGACGTGGTGCCGCGTTGCGGGGCTCGATAACGCTTCGACGCCGTCACGTTATGGCAGCATTTCTTTGGCGATCGCTCCCGGCAGCGATCCGAGCAAATCAACGCTGTACGTATCGGTCGCGGACGCCAGCACGAAATCGAACAATCTTTTGGGCCTGCTCAAGGGCACGGGGATTCAGCCCGATGGTTCGGCGGCGACATTCACGGCGATTTATCCTAGCGCGTCGAACTTGCCGGATTTTTGCGCGCCGCAGTGCTTTTACGACATGAAGATTGCCGTGGTGCCGGGTTCCGCGGGCTCGATCGTTTTTGCTGGCGGCTCGGCGCTGCCGCAACTGGCGAGAAACGCTTTTGGGACTTCGTCCATTTTTCGCTCGGTCGATGGAGGCAGCACCTGGGGTGACGTGAGCGCGGATGGCAGCGGCAACGGAACGTCCACGCACGAGGACGTACACGCGCTTAAATTTGCCGTCGTGCCGGGCTCGGGCGTTCTGGCAATGTTCGTGGGGAGTGATGGCGGCGTGTGGGCGTCGCAGGATGTTTTTAGTTCCAGTGTGTCGCCGGGGAATCAGCACTGGGTGGATTTGAACACGGACACGGGCAATCCGAACACTTCTCTGAACCTGACGCAGTTTTATCCGGGAGCTTCGATTCATCCCACGACGGACAAGATTATTTTTGGCGGCACGCAAGGGAACGATATCCAGCAGTACAGCGGCACGTTGGACTGGAGTGGAGCGCTGGCGTGTCCTTACGACGGCGGTTACACGGCGATTGACCCGCAAACGCCGAGCACGATTTATGCGGCTTGCAGCTATCTGGGTGGGCCGGGGACGCTGAATAAAAATGTGATGAATGGAGTGCCGGGGACGGATGGAATCAATTGGGCTGCGATCGACAGCAACAATGGGATCAACTTCAACGACAATGCCGATTTTATTCCGCCGCTGATTTTGGACACTCTGAATAGCCAGAATTTGTATTTTGGGACTTACCGACTGTATCAGACGACCAGCGGCGGAAATACATGGTCGGCGATCACTAACGATTTGACCACGGATGGCAGCAAGAATTTTGTGACTGCGATTGCGGCGGCTGCTAGCGATTCGAACACGATCTACACGGGCACTTCGGACGGGCTTTTGTGGCAATCGTCGGAGGCGCTGCAAGGAGCGCCGGACATTCAAAAAGTGAGTCAGACGGGGCAGCCCGCGCGGAGCGTTGCTGCGATAGCAGTAGATTCCGCGAATCCGAAGTCCGCGTTTGCGGCTTTTTCCGGCTTTTCGTGTCCCGGGATCAGCGGATGCGACGGGTTGGGGCATATTTTCTACACGAACAATTCGGGCGCTTCCTGGATTCAAGTGGATGGCAATCTGCCAGATGTTCCGGTGAACGATATCGTGATTGATCCGACCGACGCGACGGACAATACGATTTACATTGCTACGGATGCGGGCGTTTATGCGAGCGCGAATGCCACGGGTGGGGGTGCGACGACGTGGAGCGTGTTGCAAGCAGGCCTGCCGAATTCACAGGTGCTGTCGCTGAAGTTGCGCAGCGCTTCTCGGCTGCTGGTGGCGGCGACGCACGGGCGCGGGATGTGGAGTACGGTGCTGCCGGCGCTGCCTGGATTCGTACTGACTGGATTGAATCCGACGTCAGCGACGTACGGCTCGGGGGCTTTCTTGCTGACCGCAACCGGTGACGCGTTCACTCCGAAGGGGGTGATCAATTTCGACGGGTCAGCTTTGGCCACTACTTTCGTGAGTGCAACGAGTCTGACGGCAATGGCGTCCGGTGCCGGCGGGCCATGTGGCGGCGCGGTGCCCGTTAATATTTCCGATCCTGCTTTGGGCACGACGAATACCCTGACGTTTAGTGTGATGGGTGCGTCTTGCGATTATTCTTTTAGTGGGGCCACGCCAGCGAGCGACACCGTGACGCCTGGAGGAACTGCCAATTATCAGGTGACGCTGCAGCCGGTTGGGGCCGCGAGTAGCGCCGTACAGCTTTCTTGCAACATTCCGCTGGCGGGCGCTACATGCCAGTTCACGCCGAATCCGGCTACGCCTGCCTCTGGTGGAACGAAAGTTGCGATGACTGTGTCGGTGCCGGTGACGGCTAGTGTGCGAGATTTCCGCGGGCCCGCACGGCTTGCGTTTTCGGTCAATATTGCGCGCGGGCTGGCATGGTTTGGGCTAGCGATGCTTTTCGGGCTGGCGCTCTTCGTTTCGGCGATTAATTCAGAAACGGGCCGGCCGGCGACGATTGCCATTGGCTGCGTGGGCGTAATCGTTTTGTTGAATATGATGGCCGCGTGCGGCGGGTCGGGGGGCGGTGGTGTCAATCATGGGCAGACCTATGTCATCACCATCACAGGGACCAGTGGAAATTATCAGCACTTGACCTCGGTGCAACTCGTGGTAGATTAGCCCTGTTGGAGACCCCCAGTCGTCACCTGAGCCAGTCATCTCGTTTTTGTCTTCGGGAGGTACACCGCCATGACCTGCCCGCAGTGCCATAAGCATATCCCAGCGAAAGCCGTTTGGACCGCGTCGGGGTTATCTGGGCTAACGTGTCCTGGCTGCCACGCGAGCCTTTCCGCCACGCCGATTTCGGCAATTATTGTGTTCGCGGTTTCATTTGGACTGGCTAATGCGACGCTCGTGCTTTTGCGGCACCGGGGTGCAGAGTTTTTGCTGGCGGTTGCGGGATTCTTCGCGGTGTTCGCGGTGGTGTTCGCGCTGGCAGCGCCCGTGATTTTAAGGATGCGGTTGAAGGATCACGCGGGGCCGCATCTTTCTGGAAACCGCGCTTGAGAGATCGAATTCCTGACCTCAGCGGCTAAAAGCCGCACCGATTGCTGCCCGTTTTAAGCACGGCTGAAACCGTGCCCTGGCGATTCCTGGTGTTTGAGATTTCCCGCTAGAGCATTTGACGCAGGACGTATTGCAGGATCCCGCCGTGTTGGTAGTAGGCTACCTCGAAGGGTGTATCTACCCGCGCTACAGCAGTGAAGGAAATTTCTTTGCCATCGGCTTTGCGGGCGCGGACTTTCATTTTTTTGCGCGGCTCGAACGTCTGGGCCAGCCCCTCGATATCGAAAATTTCTAGTCCTGTGAGTCCTAGCGAATTCAAATTTTCGCCGGCGAGAAATTCCATCGGCAGCACGCCCATGCCTACCAAATTGCTGCGGTGAATGCGTTCGAAGCTTTCGGCCAGCACCGCGCGGACGCCTAGCAGAATCGTACCTTTGGCGGCCCAGTCGCGCGACGAGCCCGAACCGTATTCTTTTCCGGCGATGATGATCAGCGGGACGCGCTCATCGCGATATTTCATGGCCGCGTCGTAGATGGACATTTTTTCACCACCCGGTTGGTGCAGCGTCCAGCCGCCTTCGGTGCCGGGCGCGAGCATGTTGCGGAGGCGAATGTTTGCGAACGTGCCGCGCATCATTACTTCATGGTTGCCGCGACGCGCGCCGTAGGAATTGAAATCCTTGGGCTGGACGCCGTGTTCGATCAAATATTTGCCAGCGGGGGAATCCGGCTGAATCGAGCCGGCGGGCGAAATGTGGTCGGTGGTGACGCTATCGCCGAGGACGGCGAGCGCGCGCAAGCCGTGCAGATCTTCCAGTGCGACTGGCTTGTGGGGCATGTTTTCAAAATACGGAGGATGCTTGATGTAGGTGGATTTCGCGTCCCAGGCGTAGAGATCGCCTTCGGGAATGGGTAAGGCGCGCCAGTGCTGGTCGCCGGTGAAAACGTCGGCATATTCTTTTTGAAACATATCGCTGGAAACGGAGGAGCGCATCGTTTTTTCCACCTCGTCGGGCGTCGGCCAAATATCGCGGAGATACACGGGCTTGCCGGATTTGTCGTTGCCGAGCGATTCGTTGACGATGTCAAAGTCCATGCGTCCCGCGAGAGCGTAGGCAACGACGAGCGGCGGCGACGCCAGATAATTCGCGCGGCACAGCGGATTGATGCGGCCCTCGAAATTTCGATTGCCGCTGAGGACCGACACAGCGACGAGATTATTGTCCTTGATGGCTTTGCCGATCGGTTCCGAGAGCGGGCCGCTATTGCCGATGCAGGTGGTGCAGCCGTAGCCCACTAAATTAAAGCGCAGGGAATTGAGAAAAGGCCACAGGCCGGCTTTTTCGATGTAGTCGGTCACAACTTTCGAGCCTGGCGCGAAGCTGGTTTTGACCCAGGGCTTGGTTTGCAGTCCGCGCTCGACTGCTTTTTTGGCGAGGAGGCCGGCGCCGAGCATCAGCGACGGATTGGAAGTGTTGGTGCAACTGGTGATAGCGGCGATTACCACGGAGCCGTCGGCTAGATCGAATTTGTCGCCGTTGCTTTGCACGCTGATACGTTTCGGTTGCGCGGTGAGCGTTTTTTCGAACGACGTTTTGGCTTGTGTGAGCGGGACGCTATCCTGCGGACGCTTGGGGCCAGCCATGGTCGGAACTACGGTCGCGAGATCGAGTTCGAGGCGGTCCGAGAATATCGGATCGGGGGTCTGATCGGTGCGGAACAGGCCTTGCTCTTTGGTATAAGCCTCGACCAATCGGATTTGATCTTCCTTGCGCGCGGTGAAACGCAGATACGCGAGGGTTTCGGCGTCAACGGGGAAGAAGCCCATGGTCGCGCCATATTCGGGCGCCATGTTGGCGATGGTGGCGCGGTCGGGAAGAGTGAGGCTGGAAAGTCCCGTGCCGTAGAATTCGACAAATTTTCCGACGACGCCTTTTTTGCGCAGTATTTGCGTGACGGTCAAGACCAGGTCGGTGGCGGTGGCGCCTTCGGGCAAGCGGCCGTGCAATTGGAAGCCGACCACCGCGGGAATCAGCATCGAAAGGGGCTGGCCGAGCATGGCTGCTTCCGCTTCGATGCCGCCGACGCCCCAGCCGAAAACTCCTAGCCCATTGACCATCGTGGTGTGAGAGTCGGTGCCCACCAGCGAATCGGGGAAGGCGACGGTGTGGCCATTCTGTTTTTCGCTGAACACCACGCGCGCGAGATATTCCAGATTCACCTGGTGGCAGATTCCGGTGTCCGGTGGCACGACGCTGAAATTTCGAAAACCTTTTTGCCCCCAGCGGAGGAATGCGTAGCGCTCGATATTGCGCTGCATCTCCAGATCGGCGTTGAAGGAGAAGGCGCCGGCTACGCCGAATTTATCCACTTGGACGGAGTGGTCAATCACCAGTTCGGCGGGAAGCAGGGGATTGATTTTTTTCGGATCACCGCCTAATTGGCGCATGGCTTCACGCATGGCGGCGAGATCCACGACCGCGGGAACGCCGGTGAAATCCTGCAACAGCACACGCGCGGGCATGAAAGAGATTTCTTTTTCGGATGCGCCTTGGGCGCTGGACGGGTCCCAGGTTGCTAGCGCGCGGACGTCTGCATCGAAAACGAAGCGGCCGTCTTCGTGGCGGAGCAGGTTTTCTAGGAGGACTTTCAGGGAGAAGGGAAGTTGCGAAACTTTGCCGATTCCGGCGCGTTCTAGCGCGGACAGCTGATAGATTTCGAAACTATCATAGCCGACTTGCAGCGTCGATCGCGTGTTGAATGTGTTTTTCGATTGGGGGCTCATGCGGGAGTTCCTTCTCCTGTTTATTGAACCCTTCATTTTAGCGCACTACTTGGGTGGGGTTGGTTGGATTTTCGGGCGGAGATGCCTGGGAGCGAAAAACAAGTCAAAAGACTCGCCACCGAGTTGACGCAGAACGATTGAGGGCGCGGGAGATTCGAGAGCGAATTACCGCAGAGACGCAGAGTTCGCAGAGAAAACTTGAACTGCGAGGACGCTCTCGGAGCACACGACCACTCGCAGAGAAAATCCGATGTCGCCGGACGTGCTCGGTGTCTTGCTCGACGCCGAGACGCGGCTGCGATTCTCTCAAACTTCGAATGCTCTTGGTGCGCGGGTCGTGTCTTAGTGTTTTGGGGGGACGTAGCTGTCTGGTAGTTTGGCGCCTTCGCCGAAGAAGTAGATTTCCATTTGTTCTTCCATGATTTGCTGGGATTTCGGGTCGAGCGGGTTCAGGCGGAACTCGTTCATCAACATTTTCGAGTGTTCGACCCAGAGTTTCCAGGCTTCTTTGGACACGTTCTCGTAGATGCGCTTGCCGATTTCGCCTTTCCAAGGAACGCGATCCAGGCCGGGCATTTCGCGGCCGAATTTGACGCACTTCACCATGCGCACAGCGGCGGGTTGCGCGGAAGTGGCCGCGCCGGAATTGTTGGAGTTTTTCTCATCAGCCATTAGCGTCTCCTGGGAAAAATTGCTGCAATTCAAGATACTGCATTGGGGACTGAAATTCCAGTTGACGGACGGGACGCGCGCTGCGAGGAGTGTCGCACCTACGGCGCTTGCAGACCGTTGCGCAATTTTACCCTGTGCTTACGCACTGGACTAACTTCTGCCGTGCCTCCGCCGCTTAGACGGGGGGCGCAGAGTTCCCAGAGTGAAGCATTGGCAGCCTTCGCTGTGAAATGTCCGCCGAGACAGGCTCGCGACTGAGACGCTTGACCCCTCTGGGAAGGGTGGTTCGGCGAGGAACACATCAATGGGCGGCGTGTTTTGAGCTTGCACCAATGTCCTGTAACCGAGCATCCGAGTAGTTGTGGTAGGCTCTTTTGGAGCGTAGATTAGTTTTAATAAAACTGTAGAATTGCTGCCGGGTTGTTACCGCAAAGAAGTGGAGAATCGATATGAATACCCGAGTGATTGATGCCGCCGAAG
>DATEVZ010000187.1:0-5201 GCA_035258265.1 Candidatus Acidiferrales bacterium | reverse complement strand
CCAAGCCGTCCTCTATTATGGCGGCACCATAGAATATTTCCGCGACACCGTCTTCAACTATCCAACTCTAGCCGAGGCCTACAAAGTAGCCGCCTTAGACGGCCTCAACAAACTCTAACAGCCTGTATGAAAAACACGGGCCCCGGTTCGTAGCGCCGGCGTCTTGCCGACTCTTCGCATTCATCTTCGTAGGTAGCAGCGGCGGCCTTCAGGCCACCACTCTGGCTGCGGGGGACAAGTTCATCCTGAGTGAAGCGAGGCGCAGGCTGCCTGCCCCCGGCAGGGACCTCTCTTCGATTTGAAATCCCGCGCAAGGCATAAATCTTTGGCACAACTTGACTTTCTATGCGCCCTCAGCGCCTCTGCGGTAGATTATGCTTTCTCCGTTTCTCTCTTGCCGCTCTAAGAGAGAGCGTGCTGTTTCAGTCCAGGTTGCCTGGAATCGAGTTCCATCGGATAATCTCGTTGTGCGTGCCCGCATGCGTTTGTGCCAGCGCATCCCCAGCCCGATGACATAAAGTTGCATCGCTCCATGCCTGCCGCACATCCAAAACCGTCAACTCACATTCGAATGGAAGGAGATACTCCTTGATCTCATTCACCGTGAATGGCAAGCCCGTTTCCGTGGAGGACCCTCCATCGACTCCGCTACTTTGGGTGATTCGCGATTCGCTGCAGCTCACGGGCACTAAATACGGCTGCGGCATGGCTCTCTGCGGCGCTTGTACGGTTCACATTGACGGCGAAGCCGTCCGCTCCTGCGTCGCTCCCGTTTCCCGCGCCCAGGGTAAAAAAGTCACCACCATCGAAGGTATTTCACCCAATGACACGCATCCTCTGCAGCAAGCCTGGATCGAAATTGACGTTCCGCAGTGCGGCTACTGCCAGTCCGGCCAAATCATGAGCGCCGCCGTCCTGCTCGCCGAAAATCCCGCGCCCACCGATAAAGATATTGACGAAGCCATGTCCGGCAACATCTGCCGTTGCGGCACCTACCCTCGCATTCGCCGCGCGATTCATCGCGCCGCTGAAATTCAAGCTCAGCGAGGTGCCAAATGAGCGTCGCTACCGAAATGAAGCGCCGCGAATTCCTGAAAGCAGGCGCCGCGCTCGGCGGAGGTTTGCTGATCAGCCTCTACGTTCCTGGACTAGCGCGTGCGACCGCAACCGCCGCCGATTCAGCCGCGAAGCCCATCGCGCTCAATGCCTTCGTACGGATTGCCCCCGACGAATCCGTAACCGTCATTTCCAACCACTCCGAAATGGGGCAGGGCATTTACACCTCGCTCCCGATGCTCATCAACGAAGAACTCGAAGCCGATTGGGCCAAGGTTCACGTCGAGGCGTCCCCCGTGGAAGCCGTGTATAACCACACCGCATTCGGAATCATGATGACCGGCGGCAGCACCACCACAGCCTCCGAATACGATCGTTTCCGTAAAATGGGCGCTATGGCGCGCATCATGCTGATCACGGCCGCCGCGCAATCCTGGAGCGTGGATCCGCAATCCTGCCACGCCGAAAAAGGCTACGTTATTCACGCGCCGAGCGGTCGCAGCGCATCATACGGCAGCCTCGCCGAGGCTGCTTCGAGAATCGAGCCGCCCAAAGACGTTCCGCTAAAAGATCCCAAAGATTTCACTCTTATCGGCAGGCCGACCCGTCGTCTCGATACTCGGTCGAAAACCAATGGCAGCGCGCAGTTCGGTCTCGACGTTTACATCCCTGGCATGTTGACGGCCGTCGTGCAGCGCGCCCCCTTCTTCGGCGGCAAAGTCGTCAGCTTCGATGCAACCAAAACGAAAGCAGTTCCCGGCGTCGTAAATGTGGTGCAGGTTCCCTCGGGCGTTGCTGTCGTTGCCAAAGGTTTTTGGCCCGCCAAACTCGGCCGTGAAAAACTCGAAATCAGATGGGACGAAGGTCCCGGCGCAGGCATTTCTACCGTGGAGATGCGCGAACGATTTGCCGCCATGTCGCATACTCCCGGCAATGTCGCGCGGAAAGTCGGCGACCCTGCTGCCGCGCTGGGAAGCGCCGCGAAAACCATCACCGCCGAATACGAAGTCCCCTACCTCGCCCACGCGATGATGGAGCCACTCAACACCGTGGTTGATTTGCATGAAGACCATGCCGAAGTTTGGAGCGGCACGCAATTTCAAACCGGCGACCGCGCCGCTGCCGCACAAGTGGCCGGCCTCAAGCCCGAGCAAGTGACGCTGCACACCACTTTGCTCGGCGGAGGTTTCGGCCGCCGCGCCAATCCCTCTTGCGATTTTGTCACCGAGGCAACCCAGGTTGCCAAAGCCGCCAAAGCTCCGGTGAAAGTTGTCTGGACCCGCGAAGACGATATTCGCGGCGGCTGGTATCGCCCGATGTGGTACGACCATTTCGCCGCTGGTCTCGACGCGAATGGCAATCCCGTCGCCTGGACCCACACCATCGTCGGACAATCCATCATGACCGGCACGATGTTCGAGAGCTTCGGAGTCAAGAATGGAATAGACGCCGCTTCCGTCGAAGGCGCCGCCGATATTCTCTACGGAATCCCGAATCTCCAAGTGGACCTGCACAGCCCCAAGAACGAAGTCCCGGTCCAATGGTGGCGCTCCGTCGGCCACTCGCACACGGGATTTTCGGTCGAAGCGTTCCTCGACGAAGTCGCTCACGCAGGCGGCAAGGATCCCTACGAACTTCGCCGCGCGCTTCTCGCGAATCAACCGCGCATGTTGGCCGTGCTCGATCTCGCTGCGCAGAAAGCGAATTGGGGCAGCCCGTATCCCGCCGGCCACGCGCGCGGAATCGCCACCCACTTTTCTTTCGATAGCTACGTCGCGCAGGTCGCCGAAGTTTCTGTGGATAGTGACGGCACGGTCCACGTGCACCGTATCGTCGCCGCAGTTGATTGCGGCCGCGTCGTCAATCCCGACACGGTGAAAGCTCAGATCGAAGGTGGCATCGTCTTCGGCCTCACCGCCGCGCTGAAAACGGAAATCACGCTCGAAAAGGGCCGCGTCCAGCAGCGCAATTTCCACGATTACCCGATGGTGCGCATGTTTGAATCGCCGGAAATCGAAGTTCACATCGTGCCCAGTTCGGAGAAGCCGACCGGCGTCGGCGAGCCGGGTGTTCCGCCCGTCGCGCCTGCCGTCGCCAACGCCATTTTCGCCGCAACGGGCAAACGCGTTCGCCGCCTGCCCATCAAGCCCGAAGATCTGCGTTCCGCATGACCACGCGCGAGGAAACCGAAAACATGACCGCGATGAAAAACTCGATCAACAATCGAATTGCCAATCGGCTTACGAATCAACGATGGCCAGTTTCGATACCGCTAGCAATCGTCGTACTGTCGTTCCCCTGGGTCGCTGCCAACGCGCAACAATCTGCGCTCACCACGCCGCCAGTTTCCGCGCGGGCCTTGGCGTTCACCGCCGAATCCACCAACGCTGCGCCCGTCACCTCCGTCGCATCGAATGACGCCGCCGCGCAAGCCGCCTTCAATCGCGCCTGGACCGTCTTCAATTCTCCGCGCTGCCGCAATTGCCATCCAGCCGGTGACGCGCCCCTGCAGGGCGACGACAGTCACGTCCACATTCAAAACGTGAAGCGCGGTCTCGACGGCCATGGCGTCTACGGCATGAAATGCAACACCTGCCATCAGCTAGCCAACACTCCCGGCGACAACATGCCGCCCGGCAACCCGAAATGGAGCCTGCCCCCGTCGAATATGAAGATGGTCATCGTCGGAGAGACCCCGGGCCAATTTTGCCGCCAGTTGAAGAACCCAGCCCAGAACGGCGGCAGAACCCTAGCCCAAATCATCACCCACGTCTCTTCGGATGATCTAGTCGGCTGGGCCTGGAATCCCGGTGACGGCCGCAATCCACCGCCGCTAACCCGCCCAGAATTTGCTGCCGCAATGCGCGAATGGGTAGAAAACGGCGCCGCCTGCCCGCAATAGTAGGGCAGCCCGGGGCCGCCAATCTTCCGATTGGCGGCCTGAATGCCGTCTAGGCCGCCTAGGGCGTCAAATCCGCCATCCCTCCGCTTTCTCCGCGCCCTCTCTCTTTGCCGTTCTCCGTGCACGCGGATGTGTTAAATCTTTTCGCCGTGTCTTTCGTCTTGCCTTCCGCATCCGCCGCAAATCTTTTCTGCAAGCCCTGCCGCGATTCCACCAACCCGGGGTAGAATACCCCTCGGCGTTCCCGCACTCCGGACCGGAAAGGACCTCGCATGGATCACCGGTTCACTATTGGTGTCGAAGAAGAATTCCAGATCGTCGATCCCGAATCGGGTGAATTGCGTTCGCATGTCAGCGAGTTGATGGAAGCCTCCTCCGCCGGCCTCGGCGAGCAAGTCAAAGCCGAGATGCATCAATCCATCATCGAAATCGGCACGAAAATCTGCGCCAACGTCGCCGAGCTCGATGCCGACATGCGCCGCACCCGTGGCGAATTAGTCCGCGCCGCGGAAAGCCGCGGCCTGCAAGTAGCTGCCGCCGGCACGCACCCATTTTCATCCTGGATCGACCAAGTAATCTCTCCCGGCGAACGGTACCAAAACATCGTGGAGGAAATGGGCCAGCTAGCCCGCTCACTCCTGATTTTCGGCATGCACGTGCACGTAGCCGTCCCCGATCGCACCACGATGATCGACCTGATGAACATGGCGCGCTATTTTCTTCCTCATTTGCTCGCGCTTTCCACCAGTTCCCCCTTCTGGATGGGTCGCGACACGGGACTGAAATCTTTTCGCACCACTGTCTTCCGCCGTTTTCCGCGCACCGGCATCCCCGACCACTTGAATTCCTGGAATCAATACGAAGATTACGTCGAACTCCTCGTGCGCCTGCACTGCATCGACAACGCCAAAAAAATCTGGTGGGACGTTCGCCCGCATCCCACCTTCGGCACTCTCGAGTTCCGCATCTTCGATGTCGTCACTCGCGTGGATGAAGCCATCGCCATCGCCGCGCTCACGCAGGCCATCGTCGTGAAACTCCATCGCCTCTACACACGCAATATGGGTTTCCGCATGTACCATCGCGCGCTCATCGAAGAAAATAAATGGCGCGCCGCGCGCTGGGGCATCGAAGGCAAGCTAATCGATTTCGGCAAGCAAGCAGAAGTACCTATGTATGCGCTCGCCGAAGAGCTATTCGAATTTGTGGAAGACGTCCTCGATGAACTCGGTAGCCGCGCGGC
>DATEVZ010000186.1:0-3862 GCA_035258265.1 Candidatus Acidiferrales bacterium | reverse complement strand
TCGGCCAAAAGAGTGCCGACACGTGAGCTGCCCAACTGGCTGGTGCGAATGGCTTCGATCCGGGATCCGGCGATTAAGCTGATTCTGCCCGAACTCGGCAAGGCTAAGAACGGCAGCAACGAGAAATCCAGGCGGGTGCTGGGGTGGACGCCGCGATCGAACGAGGAGGCCCTGGTGGCTACCGGGGAAAGTTTGGTGCGGCTGGGGCTTTTGAAGCATAGCCCGAAGAAGGCGGCGTAAGCCCCCGCGGTTCGTTGTTGCGAAGCCGGGCTAAGTTATGCCGCGCCCACGGTGCTGGTGACTTCTGGAACTCTGCAAAAACCGAGAGCACAGGCCGCGCCACGTGGTTCCTTGACCGTGGTGCGCGGGTCGTCTAAACTAATCGTTTCGATTGGGCGCTGGATTTGTGGTGATGGGCGAGTGCGCCCAGAAAGCGTTGAGACGCGCTCAGCACGAGGCTTGCATCGCGCGAGAAAAGGCGGTGGCAAACCACCGCACTCCAAGATGATTTGCGCGCGGATCGGATTTCTCGACTCGGTTGGGCGGTGCCAGGCCCCGAGGGAGACCCCTTGCGCTTCAGAGATGACAATAAAGATTCACGGAGATGATCGTTGCCGAAACGCACTTTTCAGCCGCATGTGCGGCGCCGTCATAAGAAGCACGGATTTCGCAAACGCATGAAAACTCAGGGTGGACGGAAAGTCCTTGCAGGACGCCGCAAGAAAGGACGCCACAGCCTCACGCGCGTCTGACCCGCCACGGCTTGATTTTCCCCGCGAAGCTCGTCTGGTGCGCCGGAGTGAGTATGATGCGGTGTATCGCGAGGGGCGGCGGCGAACGAGCCGCGAGTTCACGGTATTTCTACGTCCGAATGGCCTCGAAAACAGCCGGTTCGGCTGGAGCATCAAAAAGGCGCTGGGTAACGCGGTCCGGCGCAACCGAATCCGGCGACGCCTCCGCGAAATGTTGAGATTGCACCGACAGGAGATCGCCCCAGGATGGGATGTTGTGATTCATCCACGCAGCTCGGCCGCGACGGCGGAATTTTCCGCGCTGGCGCAGGAGTTGCTGAAGGCCATGCCTGGGCGCGACGAGGCACCAGAGCGGCTGAAGCCCCTGAAGTAAAAACGACTTTTACGGCGGGGCTGAAGCTCCGCCCTTCCTTGTGCGGCTTTGAAAATTCCGTCGACGAGGATGCCGCGGGAAACTCGGTTGGCGCGAGAAACGTATTAGAGATTGATGATCTTCGAACGATGAATTCTCCCACTACAGGACAGCGATCGACAGGAACGTGGTTGCTGCTGTTGCTCGTTCGTTTTTACCAGATTTCCTTTTCGTCATTTTTGGGCGGAGCTTGCAAGTTCTATCCTTCGTGCTCGCGTTACGCGCAGGAGGCGATTGCGGCGCACGGAGCGCGGCGCGGCGGGTGGCTGGCGATGAAGCGACTGGGGCGCTGCAGGCCATTCACGAAAGGCGGGTTCGATCCTGTGCCAGAGTTGGATGCTGCCACGGGGGCCGACGGCAGGACCAGAACGCGCCGGCCGCTTGAATACCTCGATGCGGATTGGCTGCGGACTGCAAGCAAGGAGCGGGCGCAGTGAAGGAAATGTCTGACCAGGTCCGCGGCATCGTTTTTGTAATTATCTCGCTATTGATTCTTTTCGCTTGGGGACATTTCTACAAGCCTCCTGTTCCGCCTCCGCAGGTGGGTCCTACACAAACTTCCGCGCCGGTGAGCCAGTTAGGTACGCAACAGAGTGCCGCGCAGGGCGGCGGGGCGGCGGGGAATGCGATCGGTAGCGCGAATTCAACCGTGAAGGCAACGGCGCCCGCGAATTCCTCGGTGGTGGCAGCCAGCGACGAAAAAACCGTGGTGGTGGAGAGCCTGCTGTCGCGCGTGGAACTTTCCAACCGCGGCGGCGTGGTGAAGACGTGGGAACTGAAGAAATTTTTTGACGATCAGAAACCACCGCACCCGCTTGACCTGGTGAACGATAGCGTCGCGAAAGAGCTGGGCTGGCCATTTTCGTTGGTGCTGTCGGATCCGCAGATGGAGGCGAAAGCGAACTCGGCGCTGTATCAAGTGCAAGTAGTCGGCTTAGTGGCGACGGAAAAAACCGGAACCTCCTCAGACGCCGTGGCGTTTGCCAATGCGGCGAGAGCCGCTATCAGCAACGGCAGCCCGATCGAAGCGCCCATCAATATAATCTTTCATTGGAGTGACGGACATCTGGACGTCACGAAAACGCTGCACTTCACAACGGAGTATGAAACGACTGTTGACGTGTCGGTCTTGCTCGACGGAAAGCCGGAGCCGGTGGCGCTGGCGTGGCGCGGCGGGTTCGGCGACAAGGCGGTGTACAACGCAGCACAGCTGGTTACCGTTTATTACAAGACCGGCGGCAAGCTGAATCTGCTGCAATACAAAAAACTCGGTGTTTCGGGAAACCAGAGCCAGCCCGCGGTGCAGTATGGACCGCTGGAATTTGCCGGCGTCGAAGATCAATTTTTTACGGCGGCGTTTTTGCCCGATGGCACGGACCTTTCGTTGTGGCACTGGATGCAGAACCATGCCGTGACCGCCGATGGCAAGCAGAGCACGGAGCCAGAAGCGGAAATGGCGGCAGGAACGACGGCAGCCGCCCCATTGCGCTTGCGCGTGTATGTGGGCCCGAAGGAATTGCGGCAGCTTGAACAGATTCGTCCACCGCTGGCGGAGCTGGTGAATTTTGGATGGACTGGAATCATCGCCAAGCCACTTTTGTGGATTTTACAGACGCTGCACACGAAAGTGCCCAATTGGGGATGGTGCATCGTCTTGATGACGCTGGTGATCAACCTGGCGATGTTTCCGCTGAAAATGAAAAGCTGGCGCTCGATGCAGAAGATGCAGAAAGTGGCGCCGGAAATCCGGCAGATTCAGGATCGCTACAAGAAATATTCGATGAGCGATCCGCGCAAGAAAAAAATGAACGAAGAAGTGATGGCGATCTACAGCCGCGAAGGCATCAACCCGATGGGCAGCTGCTTGCCGATGCTGTTTCAGATGCCGATCTGGTGGGCGCTGTGGCGAGTGCTGAATGGCGCAATTGAATTGCGGCACGCGCCGTGGATGGGCTGGATCCACGACCTTTCGGCGATGGACCCGTATTACATTCTGCCGATCGGCATGACCATCATGATGTACCTGATGACGAAAATGACGCCGCAGACGACGGTGGATCCTGCGCAGCAGAAAATGATGACGTTGATGCCGCTGATGATGGGATTTATTTTCTTCCGGCTCTCGAGCGGGCTGAATCTGTACATGTTCACGAGCAATTTGGTGGGAATCGCCCAGCAATATTATCTGAATAAGAGCGACCCGCTTCCCGCGAAAGGGAAGTTCAAGAAGAAAGAGAAAGTGATTGATGCCTGACGAGCGGACAGCGACTGGGAAGAAGCCGTTCAGCAAAGAGCACGGACGCAGCGAGGCGCGGCTGGATCGCGAGCGCGGGATCGCGGAATTGACGCGCTATCTCGACGTGGCCGTCCGTGAAATGGGCTTGGCCATCGAGTACCAGATATCCACGCCGGCGACGGTGGATGGCGCGCCGGAGGAAAAGGACATCGTGGTCGCGTTTCGCGGCGCAGATCAGGATGTGCTGCTGGAACACAATGCGGAGCTTTTATTGGCGTTCGAACATGTCGGTCATCGCTGGCTGCGGCTCGATCCGCGGCTGCACGATCGCGTGCGATTCGACTGCGGGGAATACCGCGCGTTGCGCCTGGAGGAATTGAAACTATCCGCGCGAGTGGCGGCGCAGCGCGTGCGCGAAACGGGCCAGGCGTTTCGATTCAATCCGATGTCGCCGCGCGAGCG
>DATEVZ010000185.1:0-11301 GCA_035258265.1 Candidatus Acidiferrales bacterium | reverse complement strand
GTCCGTGGCGCTCGCCGGCGTAAAACTAGCGGAACGTGTTTTCGGCAACCTCAAAGGACATTCCGCGTTAATTCTGGGCGCTGGTGCTGTGGCGGAGCAAGTCGTCGAGCACATGCGCAATCGCGGCATTGGGAATCTGCGCGTGATTAATCGCTCGTTCGATCGCGCCGCCGAACTGGCGCAGCGCGTCGGTGGCGAAGCAGTCGCGTGGGAATCGCTTCAGTCGGTATTAGGCACGCCCGACATTCTTGTTACGTCGGTGAGTGCAACCGGACACGTCCTCACTCGCGAGATGCTGGAGCGTGCGATTGCCGCCCGCTCGGGCCGCCCGGTTTTCGTCGTGGACCTCGGCGTTCCGCGCAACGTGGCCGATAACGCGTCCGGACTCTATAATCTCTACCTCTACAACATTGACGACCTCGGAGAAATCGTCGAGCAGAATAAAAAAGCCCGCGAATCCGAAATCCCGCGCGCCGAAGCCATCATCGCCGAGCACATTGACAAATTCGAAGCTTGGCGCGGGGCGCTCGAGGCCGGCTCGATCGTCAACGATTTGCGCGACCAGTTCCACAAGCACCGCGAACTCATCATCCGCGAGAAGCTCAAGGACATGGCAGACGTCTCGCCCCAGGAACGCGACCGCATCGCTCACATCACCGAAGAATTGATCGAGCGCCTGCTCGAAGAGCCGCAGGAAAAATTGCGCCACGGCCGGGGAATGCGAGGTCGGCTCGCCGGTTTGGAAGCGATACGGCATCTCTTCGGCCTGGACGAAGGCAAGAAGTGAAGCCGCTGCGAATAGGCACGCGTGGCAGCACACTCGCGCTCTGGCAAGCCAATCACTTCCGTCAAGCGCTCGAGAGCTCGTGTGGGATCACTGCTGAGATCGTGGTGATCAAAACGTCCGGCGATCAGTTTGCGACGGCGCCACCCGATCAGATTGGTGTCAAAGGCATATTCACCAAAGAACTCGAAGACGCCTTGCTCGAGGGGCGCGCCGACCTCGCCGTTCACAGCATGAAGGATGTTCCGACCGAGCTTTCGGACGTTTGCCGCGTGGCCATCGTTTTCAAGCGGGAAGATCCGCGAGACGCGCTGGTATCGCAGCGCGGCGAAACGCTCGAAAAATTGCCGCGCGGCGCGCGAATCGGAACCAGCAGCCTAAGGCGTGCATCGCAACTTCGCTTACACCGGCCAGACTTTCACATCGCAGAGTTGCGCGGGAATGTGGATACGCGCCTGCGAAAGGTCGCTTCCGGCGAATATGACGCGATCGTACTGGCCAAGGCCGGCATAGATCGTCTCGGTTTGTCGTCGCGCATCACGGAGGTTCTCTCGCCAGATGTTGTGGTTCCCGCGGTCGGCCAGGGCGCGCTGGGCGTCGAATTTTTCGAGCAGCGCGAAGATGAGTTCAAGTTTCTCGACAAGTTGGTGGACAAAGACACGATGCGCGCGGTAAAAGCCGAGCGCGCGCTGCTTGCTGAACTTCAAGGCGGTTGCCGCTTGCCGCTGGGTGCTTGGGCGCGGTTCGAAGGCGAGGCGATGATCTTGGATGCTTGCGTCCTTTCCGCCGACGGCGCCGAATCCATCCGACGCCATGGCGAAAAAAAGTGCGTGTCAGTATTGGAAGCTGAATCTCTCGGGCGAGCCATGGCCGACGAACTTCTCGCCGCCGGCGCCGACAGGCTTCTTCGTCTCGCAGGAAGGTCCGTTGGTCAGTCGCAATAAATCAGACGCGTCAGGACCGCTCGCTGGCAAGCGAATCGTGATCACGCGCGCGCCAGAGCAGGCAGGGGAGTTGGTAAACGCGCTGGAATCGTTGGGCGCACACGTATTCTTGCTGCCGACCGTTAGTTTCGCTCCGCCCGAAAATTCCGCCGAGCTCGACGCCGTGCTCGGGCGCCTCACCGACTTCGACTGGATTCTATTCACCAGCCAGAATGCGGTACGATTCTTCTGCCGCCGCTGGACAGAAACTGGCCGCGAGCGAGCGGTGCTAGGCTCGGTACGCGCGCGCCTGGCTGCAGTAGGCTCCGCGACAGCGCGGGCTATAACAGCAGAAGGGATGCGAGTGGACTACGTTGCACAAACTCAGACAGGCGAATCGCTCGCCGGAGAGCTCCGCGATTCCATGGCCGGCAAGGAAGTTCTGCTGCCGCGCAGCGACCGTGTGGACGATCGCCTGCCATCGGCCCTGCACGAAGCTGGCGCTCGCGTAACGGAAGTAGTCGCATATCGCACACTGCGTCCGGAAAAACTCGATCATGAAATACTGACGAGCGTTCGCCACTCTGAAATCGACGCGATCGTTTTCGCCAGCCCTTCGGCATTTCATAATCTGGCAGTATTCGTGCCGTCCACGGAACTAGCGGCGCTTTCGAATCGAATTCAGTTCGCCACGATCGGCTCCACCACCACGCGCGCGTTGCGCGAAGCTGGGGTGCGCGTAACGATTGAATCGAACGATTCGTCCTCGGCCCGGTTGGCGGACGCCATCGCCAAGTACTATCAGCGGCAGACATCAACAGTGAGGCATGCATGACATTTCCAGTTCATCGTCCGCGCCGCCTGCGCCGCACCGAAGCGCTGCGCGGGCTCGTGCGCGAAACGCCGCTGACGACCACCGGCATGGTGTACCCGATGTTTGCGTACCCTGGAAACAAGGTCCGCAAGGAAGTCAGCTCGATGCCCGGCATCTATCAGCAATCTCCGGATCAGATTGTCGAAGAATGCCGCGAAGTGGCCGATCTTGGAATCCCTGCCGTTATTCTGTTCGGGCTGCCGGAACACAAAGACGAACTCGCCTCCGAAGCCGCAGCCGCGCACGGTGCAGTGCAGCGTTCGATCGAGGCAATTCGTAAAGCGAAGCTCAATCTGCTTGTGATCACGGATGTCTGTCTCTGCGAATACACGAGCCACGGCCACTGCGGCGTGATCAAAGATGGCGAAGTGCTGAACGATCCGACCCTGATCGTGCTGGCAGACGCAGCGCTTTCCCACGCACGAGCCGGAGCAGACATTGTCGCACCGTCGGACATGATGGACGGGCGTGTCGCCGCCATTCGCCAGCGGCTTGACGAAAATAGTTTTGAAGATGTCGCCATTCTTTCCTACGCCGCGAAATATTGCTCGGCCTTTTACGGGCCGTTCCGCGAAGCCGCGCAATCCGCGCCACAATTTGGTGATCGCCGGAGCTATCAGATGGATCCCGCAAATGTCCGCGAAGCGTTGCGCGAGGTCGCACTCGATATCGAAGAAGGCGCGGACATCATCATGGTCAAGCCCGCGATGCCGTACCTGGACGTGATTCATCGCGTCCGCGAGCAATTTGACGTCCCGGTGGCCGCCTACAACGTGAGCGGGGAATATTCCATGGTGAAAGCCGCGGCGATCAATGGATGGATTGACGAGAAACGCGTGGTGCTGGAAATTCTGACGGGCATTCAGCGCGCCGGCGCCGGAACGATACTGACCTATCATGCGAAGGACGCTGCGCGCTGGCTGAAGGCATGCTAGGAGCTAGCGAGCAGACATGGCGAGCGAAACGGTGAAGAGCGCAAAGGAAAAAGTGGATGGTAGCGTGCGAGATGCGCGTCCGCGATCCGCGGAAATCTTTGAGCGCGGAAGGGAAACGCTGGTCGGCGGAGTGGATAGCCCCGTGCGAGCATTTCGCGCCGTCGGCGGCACGCCGCTGGTGATTGATCATGCCGCAGGTACACATCTTTACGATGTGGACGGTCGGGAATATCTAGATTACGTCTGCTCATGGGGTGCATTGATCTTAGGCCACGCGCATCCGGATGTGGTCGCTGCCGTTTCCGATCAGGCGGCGCTCGGCACTAGCTACGGGATGACTTCGCCGCTCGAAATCGAGCTGGGTGAGAAAATCACTCGCGCCATTCCTTCCGTCGAGATGGTGCGCTTTGTGAGTTCCGGCACGGAAGCAGCCATGTCCGCCGTCCGTCTGGCGCGCGCTTTCACCGAACGCGATCTGGTAATTAAATTCGAAGGCTGCTACCACGGACATTCCGACGGATTCCTTTCGGAGGCAGGCTCGGGCCTCGCTACGCTCGGCATCGCCGCTTGTCCGGGAGTGCCCGACGCATTCGCACGCCTCACGCTGAACACGCCATACAACGATATCGGAAGCGTTGAAACATTGTTCCGCCAGCATCCCCAGAAAATTGCGGCGATCATCGTCGAACCCGTCGCGGCAAATATGGGCGTAGTCGCGCCTGCTCCCGGCTTCCTCAAAGGACTGCGCGAAATCACCAAACGCGAAGGCGCGCTTCTGATTTTCGATGAAGTGATTACCGGATTCCGCATGGCCTACGGCGGCGCTCAGCAAGTCTACAAGATCGATCCCGATCTCACTGTGATGGGGAAAATTATCGGCGGCGGTTTGCCCGTGGCGGCGTATGGCGGCAAACGGCACATAATGGAACGCGTCGCGCCACTCGGGCCGGTCTATCAGGCGGGCACGCTTTCGGGCAACCCACTCGCGATGCGTGCCGGCCTCGCAACTTTGCCGAAACTCGAAGCGTCCGGATTTTACGAGGCGGTGAACAGCAGGACGGAGCGATTGGCCGAAGGCCTGCGCGCTGGTCTGAAAGAATCCGGCGTCGAAGGCGTAGTGAATGTCGCGGGCTCGCTGTTGACCATTTTCTTTGCGAAAGGTCCCATTCGCAATTACTCGGACGCGAAGAAATCCGATGCGGCGCAGTTTGCGAAATTTTTTCAAGCGATGCTGGCACGCGGCATTTTCCTGCCTCCCTCACAATACGAAGCCCTTTTCGTCTCGGCTGCTCACACCGACACGGACATAGGCCAAACGATCGGCGCCGCCCACGACAGTTTCCAAACGCTCAAAGCCGCCTAGGCGTCGCAGTCAAATAGCGAAACTGCTGCGAACGTCCTCGCCCTACGTGGTTCCAAATCAGGAACTTAGCAGTGGTAACCCCGGTACTAGTCGAGGAAACGCTTTTCCTTTCATAGCCCCGTGAGCTCCCGAAAATTGGCTAGTTGGAGCCTGCCCCTCGGTTAAGTGCTGCGAATCCAGCGTCCCCCGGCTGGCAGCTGGATGGTCCAGTCCTTGCAATCTGTTCTGCGTTAGGCGAGTACAGGAGACCCCTTCTCATGGTGTTAGCCGTCGCTGCGTTTTTGCTTCAGTTCCAGGGCGTAACCCCGGCGGTGCAGACGTTGCGTATTGCCCCCACGGCGATCACTGCTAGCGTCGCCGGCGTTGCTTCCACAGAAGGCTCTTCGGCAACTCCTAACCCGACCGAGCGCACAGACTACATCTCAGCGACTACAGATTCTTCGACGAGCCGGATGAATTTGGCCTCTGTGCACTTCGATAGCGCGGATTCAAAGACCCACGTGCCCGGAACCATGACTACCGTAGCGCTCGACACAACACCGGACACGCAATCATTTTCAACGGTTCGGATCCCGACTCCTTCTTCCAAGGAACACTCAGTCACGCAAGCGATGTCGATGCCGTCGCGCAACGCCTGGATCGCGCTTTCCATCGTGCAGCACGGCGCGGCTGCGTTCGACGCCTACTCGACGCGGCAGGCCGTAGGACATGGAGCAGTGGAAGACGATCCAATGATGCGTCCCTTCGCTCATTCGCCTGCGATCTATGTGGCGACGCAAGTCGGCCCAGTCATTTTTGATCTGCTCGCACGCCACATGCAGCGCAGCGAGTATCCGATGGTGCGCCGTCTGTGGTGGATGCCGCAGGGCATGAGCGCGGGACTATCGATTCTCTCCGGTGTCCACAACTTGAGCGTAGCAAGCAGCAAGCCGTAGGTACGGCATTCAAGGGTCAATCGGTCTTAGGTCTTTCTCTGGCGGGGAAGACTTCATCAAGGGCACCGGGTCTCTCCCCCGTTGCCCTTTTTTTCTGCGTGCAGATCTTTATCCTACGTTGAAACGCCAGCCCAGGATTTCGCTACTGCCCCCGTAGCTCCGTTCGTCTTCTTTTCGACCCATTCCGCCGCGCGATGCGCGGCTTCCACTGCTCCGGGCAGATCGGACTCTGGCCCGACCGAATCCGTATTCGCGAAGAAAATCCTATCGAGCGGCTTGTTTGCGGCAGGAATTGCTTTGGTGAATGTACCGGGCAGCGAGAGGAAGAGCGGATGGCCGCGGCGATAGAAATGAACTTCCATCGGCTCAGCGGTAAATTCCGGAAGTAGTTTGTGAAAGTCGCGGAGCACGTTCGCGGCGATATGTCGGCACCGGTCGATCCTCAGGAGCTGGTCGCGTTCCAATTCTGAAATCGGCGTGTAAAACGACAGGATGCTGTTCTTTTGCTGGTATCCGGGCTGCTTGAGCCCCACCCAATCAGCCACAATCATGTCGGCAAAAGTATTTCCCGGGCACCAGGTGTCGTATGCACGGCTGTACACGGGCTTATCGAAGACCATGTTGATGACGGCATAGGGGCAATAACGAAAGGATCGCATCACTTCGGTTTGAGCGTCCGAGAGTCCAGAAACAAGCCGCCAGGTAATGAATTTGGGAGTGGCCATGATTACGAACTTGGCGGCAACCGTACGCACGGCCCCTGCGTGAACGTAAGTGACGTGGACTTCGTCCTTCTGTGGTTCGACGGCCACAATCGTCGCGTCAGACGTCATCCTCTCGGCGTCTTTCGCGTGCAGTGCCTCTGAAAGTTTCCGCACAAACACTGCATTGCCACCCGGTAGTGTTACGCGCAAGTCATTTTGCGCTGCTTCCGCCTGATCCTTCAGTTCGACAAGCGCCACCATCGTGGATGTGTCCGCCGATTTCGCACCATAGTTGGACGGGCCATAGCAATCCCACCACTGCTTTACTTCTGGTGCGTAGCTTCTTAAATATTTCGTCAGGGGAACAGCGTCAAACTGTTTCAAGTTCTTGTCCGCGGCCATTTTCAGCATGTCGTCGCGGAATTTTTTGAAGCTGGCGCGAACGTCGTCTGGGTACGGCAACTGGTCGAGGCCCGCGCCCCATGTATCGGCAACCCATTTTCCGTTAACGATCGTCGGGTCTGGGCAATTAATGGGCAGCGGATTCAATCCGAGTTCGCGTGCGAGTTGGTCGCTGGCGCTGCCCTTATAGTCGAAAGCGGAACCTGTGCAGAATGGCTGTCCCTGGTATTCCTCCATTGTGGCGTTGCCGCCCCAGTGTGGTTCCTTTTCGAGCAGCAAGAAATCATGATCCCTCAAAAAATATGCGGCACTAAGTCCGCTCGCTCCGCCGCCGACGATAACGACGTCGTGTTTCTTCGAAACCGGCGACCTAGCAAAGCTCTTGCCGTCGCGAACCTGATGGCATATTTCGAAGTGGTCACCATCGATCCCCGGTTTCGCCACGGAATCAGCCGCGAGAAGCGAAAGGTCAATGGGACAACCCGCCGCGACCGACCCAGCCACGATGAATTTCAGAAATTCCCTGCGCGTTTCGGTCACGGAGTCTCTCCTTCGAGCGAGGGGAGTAATGGCGCGGCGGAATCATCGGAACGCTGCGCGCGCGTGCGCAGTCGGTACCAGATCAGAATCGTGCCGATGGAAAACAGCAAAATGAGTGTCGAGATGGCATTGATCTCCGGAGTGATTCCCCGGCGCAAGCGCGACCAGATCTCCAGCGGCAAAGTGTTGTCGCGCCCAATCAGAAAAAAACTAACCGCGATCTCGTCGAGCGACAAAGTGAAAATCAACAAGCCCGCGGCAATCAGCGAAACGCGCAGATTCGGCAGGGTAATGCGCCAGAATGTTTGCCAATGATTCGCGCCCAGGTCCAGCGAAGCTTCCTCTTGCGCGCGTTCCAGCGTTTGGAGGCCGGCAAAGATTTCCGTGGTCGCGACGGAAATCAGCGCAGTCCCGTGGCCCAGCATAATCGTTACCAAGCTGAGTTTCATTCCAACCGCTACGAACAGCATCAACAACGAAAGGCCGGTGATAATGCCGGGCAGAATGAGTGGCAGGAGCACGAGGCGGCGAAACAGGGCTTTGCCAGGAAAATTCGTGCGGTCGAGAGCAAGCGCAGCCGGCAGCCCCAGCCCCAAAGCAATCGCCACGGCAACCGCTGCGACTATCATGCTGTTGAGCACTGCATCCCAAAGCGCGCCGTCGGCAAATAGCTGGCGATACCAATCGAACGTCCAGCCAGCAGGTGGAAATCCTCCCACCCCCGAACCGTTAAACGAATACACCACCAGCACGATGATGGGGAAGTAAAGGAACGCATACACCAGAAACGCGTACGCGCTCAACAATGGGACGCGCCGCGACTGCAGTCCGCCGCTCATGAAATCGTCAGCCTTTTTTCCAATCGTTCCGTCGCGAAAAGCAATGTAATCACAAGCAGCATCATGCAAAACGATATGGCAGCTCCAAGCGGCCAGTTGTACGCGGCCCCGAAGAGGCTCACTACAATATTCGAAATCATGATTCCGCTCGGTCCGCCAACCAGCAGGGGCGCGAGAAAATCGCCCAGCGTCAGAACGAAAGCGAATGTGGCGCCCGCTAGAAGTCCCGGCAGCGAGAGCGGCAATATGACGCGCCGAAACGTGGACCACGGCGACGCACCCAGATCGTGCGAAGCTTCCACCAAATTCCGTGGAATGTGTTCGAGCGACGCGTAAATCGGCAGCAACGTAAAGGGCGTATAGATGTGCGTCAAAGTAATGATCACCGCGAACGGGCTGTAAAGCAGGAACTCCATGGGCCTATTGGTTATATGCAGATATTGCAGTAAACCGTTCAGTACGCCATCGCTGCCCAGAATCGTCTTCCACGCATAGCCTCGCACCAGGTAGCTGGCCCACAGAGGAATGATCACGAGCTGGTACAGCAAGTCCTTGCGTTTAGCCGCGTGAAACGACAAATAGTAGGCGAGCGGGTATCCCAGAAGCAGCGCGCATAAAGTGACAGAAGCAGCGATGCGCATGGAACGAAAAAGCACTTGCAGGTAAATGGGACTGCGGACCAGTTGCACGTAATTCTGCACAGTCCAGGTGTGCACAATCACTTGCATCGAAGAAACCGACCAGAAGCTGTAGCAGAAGAGGATGGCGTAAGGGATCAAAAGAAAAATAGTGACCCAAAACAACGGAGGAATCGTGACGGCGGTTTTGTACGTGCGCGAGTACACGGTTAGGCGTCCTCGCCTTCGCGCACAAGCGTTGCGTCACCGGCGTTGAACTCGAACTCATGCTCACCGGAAAGGACTCCGGGATTCGGTATGCGAACGCGTATCACGAGCGAATTGTCACAATCGACTTCAACCAGGTCTGTTGCGCCGCCGAAGGATTGATTCCGAACGCTTCCGCGAAAACGTGCAACCGAAGCATCGGGCGAGGCAGGCGTCACGGATCCATGCGCTAGACGAATACATTCGGGCCGGAGAGAGTAAGTGGCCTCACCGGAGCCACCTGAGGCGCGCCATGCAATCGTTCCAGCGGTCGCGACGCCGTCTCGCACCTGAGCGCGCAGCAAATTCGTCTGCCCGATGAATTGAGCCGCGTAGGCCGTAGCCGGCTCTCCGTAAATCTCCCGCGGCGGCGCGACCTGCTCCAATACTCCGGCCCGCAAAAGCGCCACGCGATCGGAAAGCGCCATGGCTTCTTCCTGATCGTGCGTGACAAAAATGAATGTGATGCCGACTTCGCGCTGCAGCGACTTTAGTTCCACCTGCATCTGGCGACGCAGATTTGCGTCCAGCGCCGAGAGCGGCTCATCCAGAAGCAACACGCGCGGACGATTCACCAGAGCACGAGCGAGAGCGACGCGCTGTTGCTGCCCACCACTCAGCCGCGACGGCGCAGCCTGCGCGAATTCGCCCATTTTCACCATCGCCAAAGCCTGCGTCACTCGCTCGGGAATCTCGCCCTTGGCAGTATTCTTCGCGCGTAGGCCGTAAGCCACGTTTTCGAATACTGAAAGGTGAGGGAAGATCGCATAACTCTGGAAAACGGTATTCACCTCACGCCGATGCGCCGGAATCCTATCGATTCGTTCGCCGCCCATCCATATTTCGCCGCTGTCCAGTTCTTCAAATCCGGCGATGAGCCGCAGCAAAGTCGTCTTTCCAGAGCCGCTCTCTCCGAGAATCGTCAAAAACTCTCCGGACGCAACCTCGAGGCTAATTCCGCGCAGCACAGGACGTTTGCCGTATCGCTTGATGACTTGCCGAATGGACAGGAGAGATTCGCTCTCCGCAGAAGATGCCGCGAGGGGATCACGCGCAGCAATCACTGCGCGGCCTTCACTTCGTTCCATATTTCGTTGTACTTGTCGCGCCGCGGAACTTGCTGCCAGAAGTAAATGCGCTTCATGTACTCGTCCACGTCATCCAGGTGCAGTGATTTCTTTTGGTCGTCAGTCATCGAATCGGCCACGCGCGGATTCGCGGGGTCGTATCCGGTGACGTCCGTGACCATCCTCTGCGTTTTCGGCTCGATCATGTATTCGAGGAATTCTGTGGCGAGTTCTTTGTGATCGCTCGCGGCCGTGATCATCAAATGGTCAATCCATCCGGTCGTATTTTCCTTCGGAATGGTCTCCGCGATGGGAAGCCCAGCTTTGCGAAGCTGATTCGTCATCAGCGGCCATCCCATCGCTGCGACAACCTCGTGATTCTCGAAGAGATTTGTGAGCTCGCCGCCCGTGGACCAGAACTTGCGAATATTCGGTTTTAGCTCCAACAGTTTCTTTTTCACGTTCTCAAGTTCTTCGTCGGTGAGATTGTAGAGATGATTGGGATCGGGCTTGTCGTATCCGAGGACTTGCGCAGCCATGTAAATCGTCGAGAGCTCATCCCAAGCGGAAATCTTGCCTTTGAGCTTGGGATCCCAAAGTACGGACCAGCTATCGGGCGCCTTTGCAAAATAAGTTGTGTCGTACAGCAGGGGATTAGGCCCCCACGTAAACGGCACGCCGTACACATTGCCGTTCACCCGCACCAAAGGCATCGAGCGCAATCGCTCGGACAATTGCGGATAGGTCGGCACCTTCGAAAGATCAAGCGGCGCGGCAAGGCCCGACGCGGCGATCATCGTGGCCACGTCGCTCGAAGGAGAAATCACATCGTAGTTGCTCGCGCTGCCGCCGCGCAACTTTGCCACCAGCTCGTCGCTCGAGCCCATGTATGACGCGCTGATCTTGCAGTTGTGCGATTCTTCGAAAGCGTGCACGTAGGAAGGATCGGCGTATCCTTCCCACACCAGCAGACTCAGCGTCGGAGTTTTCTTCGCGCATCCGAACGCGCCGATCGTGAACGCTACCGCAACCCCGGTCAAAAGTATTCGCA
>DATEVZ010000184.1:0-2667 GCA_035258265.1 Candidatus Acidiferrales bacterium | reverse complement strand
GTCCGCGCCTCCGCGGTCTCATCCCCGCGGGTGCGCTGTTTCTGGTCCTGGTGGCGGCCTGTGGCGGCTGGTTCTACTACAACACGCACGTGCTCAATGAATTTCGCACCGATCAGGACGACCGGCATCGCGCGGCCGCTTACGAAACACTCTACAAAAAGTACGAGCGCTTGCCGCAGCCCAAAATCACCGCCGTGGACGTTTCGGTGGACATCTTCCCCGACCGCCGTTCTTTCTCCGCCTCGGGCCATTACACCCTTGTGAATCATTCGAGCCAGCCCATTCAGGAGATCCATATCACCGACGGCCGCGACTCGGTTGACGAAATTCGCTTCGATCGCTCGTTCCACGTAGCGGCGTCCGACAAAAGGCACTTCTATACAATCTACAAACTCGATCAGCCCTTGCAGCCGGGCGAATCCATGCGCATGGATTTCCGCGCTTCCTATACTTCCCGCGGTTTCCGCGACGGCCACGAACGCCCCGAACTCGCCTACAACGGCACTTTCTTCGACCGCGACTATTTTCCCTTCATTGGTTACAACAGCGGCCTCGAGCTCGACGATCCGCGCCGCCGCCGCGAAGAACATCTGGGGCCTCTCGAGGAAATGGCGCCGCCCGGAGATCCGTACTACAGCAACATCAATCTCTTCACCGCCGACTCCGAGTGGATTACTTTCCACTGCACTGTCAGCACCTCCGCCGATGAGATCGCTATCGCCCCGGGCTATCTGCAGAAGGAATGGACCGAAAACGGTCGCCATTACTTCGAATACGACATGGGCGCGACGCGCATCAATGATTTCTATTCGTTCCTTTCGGGACGCTACAGCGTCCGGCGTGACGAGCACGACGGCGTAAAGCTGGAGATCTATTACCAGCCCGGCCACGAATACAATCTCGATCGCATGCTCGATTCGTCGAAGTCCGGCCTCGATTATTACGATAAGAATTTCAGCCCGTACCAGTTCCAGCAATTCCGCGTTCTTGAATTTCCTCGCTACCGTACATTTGCGCAGTCCTTTCCCAACACCGTCCCCTATTCCGAAGCCATCGGCTTCATCGAAAAAATGAAGAAGCCCAGTGATGTGGATTTGCTCTATTTCGTCACCGCTCACGAACTGGCGCATCAATGGTGGGGACACCAGCTCATCGGCAGCCAGACGCAAGGCTCGAACATGATGTCCGAAACGCTCGCGCAATATTCCGCGTTCAAGGTTCTCGAGAAGAAATACGGCATGGACATGGTGCGGAAAGAACTTCGCCACGAGCTGGACCAGTATCTGCGCGGACGTGCCGGCGAAGTCCGCCATGAGCCGCCCCTCGTGCTCGTCCAACGCGAAGGCTACGTTTGGTACAACAAAGGCGCGTTGGTCATGTACGCCCTCGCTGATTACATCGGTGAAGACCAGCTCAATACCGGCCTGCGCAATTTCCTGATCCAAAACCGTTATGCCGCGGGCCCTTTTCCGGACACTCGCGGATTCGTCGCCGCTCTCCGCGCCGTCACCCCGCCCGACTTGCAATACACCATCACCGACATGTTCGAAAACATCGTCCTGTTTGACGATAAAGCCGTTTCAGCCACCTACGCACCCGCCGCGGACGGCAAATACAAAGTCACGCTCACCGTGAGCACGCAGAAACGCAAAGCCGACGGCTCCGGCAACGAATCGCCCATGCCCATCAACGACCTGATAGACGTCGGCGTCTTCAGTGGCACCAAGGAACACCTCCAGCCGCTGTATCTTGCCAAACAGCACTTCGCGCAGAATTCCTCGACCATCGAAATCACCGTGGCAGAACTCCCCACCTTCGCTGGCATTGACCCTTACAACAAACTCATAGACCGCAATCCGGAAGACAACTTAATCGCCACCGAAAAGAAATAGACGGCTCAGTGTACGTTCGAGCGGCAAACCAGAATAAGTCTGTAACGTCAGTTCTCTACTCACCGTTCACGGCACTCCTAATCGTCGGCGGAATTTATTAGAAATCGTCAAAAAGCCAACAAAAGCGCGCTTTTTGGCCATCCTAATCGTTACTTCTTTCGCGCTATCTGCGTCCCGGATGGTTTACAGGATCGAAGGGTTCCAGCGGTCGAAGCCGCAAACAGCGAAATCGTGACTCACGGTCGGCGACGTTCCGCGTGAGTCCCTGACACGCTACAACTCTTGCTCGCCATTGGCTGCGCCACCCTTGCGAGTTAACTGGCGCTCTACGTCTCCGGTCAGAGCGTCAATCGTCAAGTGCCCCGACGGTTTGCTTCGATTACCACGTCGAACGCGGTTTCGGGATAACTTTCGTATAGCCGACCATCCACCGGGAATGCTGGTCGTGACGAAGGTATTTCTCGGAAAAGATCATGGAGCAAGCAGGTTTTTCCAACGTTTCCACGCATCATCGCGGGCTTTCTTGTTGGCGTCGCTGGCGTCCGGCGCTTCGCCGGCGCGCATGAAACCGTGCCCGGCGCCATCATAGGTCACTGGGTCGTACGTTCTACCCGCGGCTTCCATCTCGGAGATTGTGTCCGGAATTGTGGCGTCAATCCGGGCGTCGTTCCCGGCGTAGAACCCGTAGACGGGCGCCTTGATGCGCGACATCGCGTCTTTGGCGGGCGGCGGACCGTAGAAGACAAAAGCTGCGGAAAGATCGCCGCGGATTGTT
>DATEVZ010000183.1:0-24121 GCA_035258265.1 Candidatus Acidiferrales bacterium | reverse complement strand
CGATGGCCGCCGCTGGTTCACGCCCGCGCGGGAACAAATCGCCTTTTTCCCCGACGCGGACGGTACTTACCGCGTCAATATGGCCCCGCTGCCCGCTGGCGATTCCTACCAGTTGAGCTACACCGTGCTGATGGAACCGCTCGCGAGCGATGCGATATTCGTTGCGCCGCGCATCGAAAGCCTCCGAGGCCGTTTTGCAAACGACGTGGATCGCGTTGGCCCTACGCGCCGAACCAGCTTTCTTCTAGTCGATCCCACGGAATCGCTTTCCAATCCTTCGCACAACGATACGAAAGTACGTTACGAAGCCACGTCGAACATCCCGAACGTGCCTCCAGCGCAATTGCGCGTCGCCTCTGCGGTGTTTCCAGCGTCTCTTGCGGCTATTTACTTGCAAGTTCCACCGCTCGATCCGCGGATCAAGCGGCTCGCGCAACAGATCACCGCCAACGCTCCGACTGAATACGACAAAACCGCAAAAATTGAGCAGTACCTGAAAGCTCATTACACCTACACGCTCGATCTGCGCGGCCCGCGCACTGCCGATCCACTGGCCCATTTTCTTTTCACCGGCCGCGCTGGCAACTGTGAATATTTCGCCGCGGCCATGACCGTGATGTTGCGTGATGTCGGCATTCCTGCGCGGTACGTAGGCGGCTTCCTGTCCGGGGAATACAACGACGTCGGCGGCGACTGGATTGTGCGCGCCAGTGACGCGCACGTCTGGGTGGAGGTTTTCTTCCCCGGATTCGGCTGGATCACGTTTGATCCCACGCCTCCGGGCGATGCCAAGCGCACTGGGCTGATGGAACGTCTGGGCATGTATTGGGATTGGTTTCAATATGCGTGGGGCGAGTGGATTATTAACTACGACCTCGTCCACCAGGTCACACTTGCGCAGAACGTTCAGAAAACTTCGCGCGATTGGAGCGAAAGTGCCCGCAAGTATTACCGCGACAAGCAGCGCCGGGCCATGGACGTGATCATCACTCTCGATAAAAAAATCGAGGCGTCGCCTTATTTTCTGCCCAGCTTGCTCGTCTGCCTGATCACGCTGCTCCTCTACCTACGTGGCCGCAGCATGATTGCTTACATCGTGGCGCGCTGGAGCTTGCGCGCGCGGAATCGCGGCAACGTCACCGCCTCGCTCGCCACTTTGGAATATCGCGAAATGTTGCGTCTGCTTGAAAAGCGCGGCTGGAAAAAATCTCCCTCGCAGACCGCGCAGGAATTCGCCGCCGCAATCCCCGCCGCGGACGTAGCTGCACCCGTCGCGCAGCTCACGCAGCTCTACCAATCCGCTCGCTTCGGCAATCATCCGGCACCCGTCGCGCAAATGTCCCTGCTGCTAAGCTCAATCCGCGAAATCATCCGCGCGAACAAGCCATTGCCGCGATGAGTTGGCGCCACTGGCTGCTGTTGGGCATTGTCGCAACGATTACTGTTATCGTTTTTCTCCTTCCGCCGATCCCTCAAAGCGAGGGCTATCACCATTTCGCAGACACTCGCGCATTCCGAGGCATTCCCAACGCACTCGATGTTCTATCAAACGCATTCTTCTTGATCGTTGGTGCCATTGGCATGCGTTTTGTGCTGCGTAGCGCTGTGAGCAGGAATGCGCCGGGATTCCTGGATCCGCGCGAGCGCTGGCCGTACTTTGTCTTTTTTCTGGGCGTGGCCATCACCACTTTTGGTTCGGCGTATTATCACGCACACCCGGACGACACCCGTCTCGTGTGGGACCGCCTTCCCATGACGCTCGGCTTCATGTCGCTCCTCGCCGCAACACTCAATGAGCGCATCAGCGTGCAAGCCGGCTCGTTCGCGCTAGCGCCGCTGTTGGTTTTTGGTTTTGCCAGTGTCATCTATTGGAGTGTGACGCAGTCTTATGGCCACGGTGATCTGCGACCGTACGTCCTAGCGCAATTCGGCTCTTTGGCTGTGCTGCTTTTGTTGGTCGGTGTGTTCCCTCCTCGCTACAGGCGCGGAACGGACCTTATCGTTTCCCTCCTGATTTATGCGCTTGCAAAAGGATTTGAGGCAATGGACCGCCCTATTTTCAATATGGGTGGGATCACCAGCGGACATACGTTGAAACACATCGCGGCCGCACTTTCAGCGTATTGGATTTTGCGCATGCTCCAATTACGGCGGCCTATTGGGGTCGCGCACGCCTGAATCGCGGGCATCGGGTTTCGACCCGCCGCACCGCGTTGCCATGTTAGAATTATGTGTTTCGCAACACTCCAAAGGACCGCACTGAATGCCGAAAGTCGGATTCGTCAGCTTGGGATGCCCGAAGAACCTCGTGGATAGCGAGGTGATGATGGGCATTCTTGCGCGCGCGGGCTATGAACTCACGCCGCGCGCGGGCGAAGCCGACGTGCTGGTAGTCAACACTTGCAGCTTCATCGAGCCGGCGCAAAAAGAGTCGGTGGATTCCATACTGGAAATGGCCGAATACAAGAAATTCGGCCGCGCGCAGAAACTGATCGTCGCTGGATGTATGGTGGAACGCTACCGCAACGACATCCGCGAACAAATTCCCGAAGTGGATGCGGTCATCGGCACCGGCGAGATCGAGAAAATTCTGGAAGCCTGTGAAGGCCAACTGCGCACGGACGACCCGCACGCGGCCGCTTTGCCGACGTATCTCTATCACGACGCAACGCCGCGCGTTCTCGCGACGCCCAGCCATGCCGCCTACATCAAAATTAACGAAGGGTGCGACCATCCCTGCACCTTCTGCGTGATTCCGCAATTGCGCGGAAAATTCCGTAGCCGCCGCTTCGAATCCGTGGTGCGGGAAGCCGAAAATCTCGCGGCCGCGGGCGTGCGCGAAATTTCGCTGATCGGGCAGGACACCACTTTTTACGGCGAAGACCTCGGGATTCGCGACGGCTTGGCCACGCTGCTCGAACGGCTCGCGCAAATCGAAGAACTCAACTGGGTGCGCTTTCTTTATTGCTATCCGAATCGCATCACGCCGCGCCTGCTCGATACCATCGCGGCCCATCCGCGCCTTGCGAAATATCTCGACGTTCCGCTGCAGCACGCCAGTCGCAGCGTTCTGGCGCGCATGAAGCGCGGATCGAACGGCGATGCGTTCCTCAAAATGCTCGAAAAGACGCGCAAAGCGATTCCTGGCGTCTCAATTCGTACATCCTTTATTGTCGGCTTCCCCGGCGAAACCGAAAACGATTTCCGCGATCTTTGCGAATTCGTCCGCGCGGCCGAATTCGATTGGATGGGCGTCTTCGCCTATTCCGACGAAGACTCCTCGAAAAGCTTCGCCCTGGAAAATAAAGTCAATGCAAAAACGATCGCGCGTCGCCGCGACACGCTGATGTCCATTCAGAGGAAGATCTCGGCGCGCAAGCTTCGCGGCAAGATCGGCCAGCGCTTGCAGGTGATGGTCGAAGGACCGTCGAAAGATACCGACCTGATCTGGGAAGCGCGCCTCGAAGGCATGGCCCCCGAAATCGACGGCAAAGTTTACGTCACCGAATTTGAAGGCGTGAATGACGCGGCGGAACTACCGGCACCGGGTACGTTAGCCACCATCGAGATCACCGAATCGAAAGATTACGACCTAATCGGCCGCGTCCTCGAGTTCGAAAAGCCCCTACCCGGCTCTGTCGGCCGTCAACAGATCGCGGCTGCGTCGCCTTTCCCAATCCTTGCGTAATTCGTGGAATTGCACGCGCGTGTAGTACCGATGCTTCTGGGACTTTCGGAGTGAAGCGGCGATCATCTCGCGCGTAGCTGAGTTGTTTTCGAGTGAAAACACCGAGGCCTGGGAGCGCTGCTTTGTTGTGGCCACCGAACACAAAGTGCGCGTCGTCCGCTTGTAACCGCAACATCCAATCTCGCTCTTTGGCAGTTTGCGGTATCCTTGAGTGCATGAAGTTCCGCTGCCCCATCTGCAAGAAGTCCACGGACTCAGACGCTCACGCCGAATTTCCGTTTTGCAGCGAACGCTGCAAACTTCTCGACCTGGGCGCGTGGGCCAGCGAGAAATACGTGATCAGCGAACCCGCCGTGGACGAAACGCTCTTCGAAGACGTGGACCGCAGTCCAAAAGATGAACACAAAAACTGATCCCGCCGCGTCCGAAGACCCCGCTGCATCAGGCGCGGAGACATCATCTCCGTCCGGCACGGGTTGCTCAAATACGCAGTACCCCGCCCCGCCGCCCAATCCAAATTTTGCGCTCTTCGTCGCCACGGCCGGCGGTCTTGGCTACCTCCGGAAAGCACCGGGCACGTTCGGTTCTCTCGTCGGCGTCGCGATATTTGCATTATTTGACTATTTCTGTCCTCTCGACATCGTCCCCAACTCCAGTCACATAATTTGGGCGAAAGCTCTGTGGGTCGCGATGTGGATATTTCCTGTAACGCTTATCATTGCAGCCACAGGTGTGTGGGCGTCCTCTCTGGTGGCAAAGCGTTTCGGCGAAAAAGATCCGCAGTACGTGGTGATCGATGAAGTTTCGGGGCAACACCTTACGTACGTCTTGGCTCTAGCGCTCGGTAGCTGGAAATATTTGCTCCTGGGTTTTATACTTTTTCGAGTGTTCGACATCTGGAAGCCGTTCCCGGCGCGGCGAGCAGAGTCGCTGCCAGGCGGCTGGGGTATCATGGCAGACGACTGGATCGCGGGAATTTATGCAGCCATCGGCCTGTGGATCGCACGCGCAGCAGGTTTCTAGCGAGCGGTAACGCGCGGCGTCGGTTTGTTTTATTGAGCAAGCCGCAAACGCAATGCGTCTGGAGCGCCTGCATTGCGGCCCACTGATTTGGTTTTGCGATGGGGCAAGCGCGCTACAAATGACACCAGCCCAATTTTAGTGCAAGCTATAACAGAACCAAGGACATCCCTCATTCGCACATGAACGTGACCATGAACGGAGTCCCCAGAATCGAAAGCGTGAAGCCCGCAGCCGCTCTGCCAGGTGGCGAGGTCGCCATTCACGGCAGCGGCTTCGGCACGCGCAACCACGCGCGCCCGTTGGTGGAATTTGGCATTGCTGAGGGCTCGCTCGTCCTGGCGGCTGATAATTACCTGATCGCGCGTGTTCCGGAAGGAGCCGAAGGAGGCGCCGTACGCGTGAAAATGGGCAGTATCGAAAGCGCGCCCTTCCCGCTCGCGCTCGGCACGCAAATTGCCGACAACCTCCATCCCGTCGCCAGCCCTGCGATTGACGCCGACGGCAACACCTACGTGACCTTCAGCGGCCAGCGCGGCCAGAAAGTTCCCGTCTCGCTTTACAAAGTCACCGCGAATCAAACCATCAAGCCGTTCATCACCGAGATGATGAACCCCACGGGCCTCGCGCTCGACCGCGATGGATTTCTTTTCGTTTCCAGCCGCAACGATGGCGCTATCCATCGCGTCTCGCCCGACGGTCGCTCGATGCAATGGGTGGAAGGCATGGGCATCGCCACCGGCCTGGCGTTCGACAAGGCCGGCAGCCTCTACGTTGGCGATCGCAGCGGTACAATATTCAAAATCGGTCCGGACCGCGAAATTTTTGTTTTCGCCACACTCGAACCGTCCATGTCCGCCTATCACCTGGCCTTCAGCACTTCGGGCGATTTGTACGTCACCGGGCCCACGACTTCCAGCTTCGATCAGGTTTATCGCATCAATCCCGCTGGAGAAGTGAGCACGTTTTTCCGCGGCCTCGGCCGGCCGCAAGGCTTGGCCTTCGACCGCTCGGGCAATCTCTACGTCGCCGGTTCGCTGGGAGGCAAGCGCGGCATCGTCCGCCTCACGCCGCAAGCCGAGCCGCAACTGGTGGCCAGCGGATCCAACATCGTCGGCATGGCCCTGCTGCCCTCGCACCGCGCAATGATCACCACCAACAACGCGCTCTATTCACTCGACTGGGACGTCGAAGGCCTGCCCCTCAACGGCTAATTCCTGACACCGGCGAAATATCTCGCCGTAACTAATTCGCAGCGCGCGCGTATCTAAATTCGTGTCCGGGAATTTCACAATTCGCGATGCGCTTAGTCCTGCCGGCTTAGCTGCCCGTCCGCCATGGATTGCTGCGCCGTGGCACACCTTGTCGGTCCTCGCCATTCTCGCGGGGCACAGCATTTACGGCGCCAGGGTCGCGCCCTCGTCGAACGCGCCTTCCCCCGCGCCGTCCGGAACGGGCGGCTCCCAGGTGATGAGCTACATTTTCATGATCGGTTCCGAAATCCTGCTGGCCACCTGGATTGGGGCGGGCGTGCAATGGAAAGGCGGCCGAATCCGAGATCTCATCGGCGGCCGTTGGTCCAACTGGCGGCAGGTCTTGCGCGACTTCGCCATCGCGCTTCCGTTCTGGGTCATCTGGGAAACGACCGCGCGGCTCGTCTACGCACTGCTGTATCCGCACTCCTCGCCCTCGAACGGGTATCACGTTCCGGCTGGACCAGCGGAGATTATTCTCTGGCTGTTGGTGTCTCTTTCCGCAGGATTCTGCGAAGAGCTGGTCTTTCGCGGCTACCTCCAGCGTCAATTCCATGCAGCAACGGGTAACCTTGTGTTTGCCGTTGCGCTGCAAGCGATCGTCTTCGGCCTCGTGCATACGTACCAAGGTTGGAAGCCGGTGCTGGTGATTACGGTGCTCGGTGCTCTCTACGGCACGCTCGTAGCCCTTCGCCGTGATCTGCGCTCCAGCATGATCGCCCACGCGTGGTCCGACATTTACGAAGGCTACGCGAAATTCCTCTGGCTAGGCCGGCCCTAACACAGATGACGCAAGTTAGTTTTAGGCAGGATGGTCCGGATACACCGCGTTCGGAAATCGCAAATGGACGAGCAGCGCACAGAGCAGAATAACCAGGAACGCGATCACGCTGCCCTCCGGTCCAGCCGAGCCTCCTGTCAGCCACTTGGGCCCTTGCACGGAAGTATTCAGGTAGTGGCCGACGCCCAGCAGGCCGCTATCTGGCGCGCCGTAGAAGAAAGTTTCCGCCCAGTCCCAGGCGGCGTGAAATCCGACTGCGAACCAGAGATTACCAGTGCGCCGGATTGTCAGGCAGAAAAGCAAGCCAATCACCACAACTTGCAGGATGCCGAGCACGTTTTCTCCGGGATTAGCGAGATGCGCTACGCCAAATATCACCGACGTAAACAGCGCGCCCGCCCAGAAGCCGAAACGCCGGCAAAAAACGAAAAGCCAATAACCGCGAAAGGTAAACTCCTCGTGCAGCGCTACCGCCAGAAATACCGCGCCCCAACCAAGCCCGTAGCGCAGAACAGCCCCGCCGGTGAGCGCCACGGAATCGATTTGAAAGTGGCCCGTGGCGCGAAGTACCAGCACGATCGCGGAAAGCATCGCGAAGCCCCACAGAAAACCTTCCCAAAATCTTATTCCGAATACCTGGCGCGGAGGAATGCCGTAATCGTCCAGCGGGCGCTTCTCCATCCGCGAAACAATCCAGGTCGCTAGCAGCACGCAAAATGCGGCGATAGCTTTCGCTGGTAACTCATTGCCAATCCTAAAATCTGAACTGGCAGGCCTGCTGAAAACGTGCAGCGCCAGGAAGAACGGCACGGGTAATAAGAACGCGATGGCGACCCAGATGAGCAGCCGGTTACGGTCGCTCGCGGTCCACGATCGCGATGTTTCGGAGCGCGGCTCGTTGAGCTGCGGGGTTTGCGGACCGTCGTCTCGACCGCGACCAATCTCGTCTGCCACGTATGTGCCTCCTTGAGGAAGAAAGATTGTGCCAGTCGAGCAGATAGCACGCAACCCGCGCATCGACGGATCCGGCCGCGAAAATGTGTTTCACAACTCACTAACAATCCTTTAACACGCCCGCAATCGGCCCGGTGTCATAGACTCCTATCTCGCAAGCGGCCCACAAAACCAGCTAAAAGAGGACATCGCTGCCATGTTTTCAGCCAAACTGATCTTGTCACCGATAGATTTCAGCAATTTTTCGCTCCAGGCTCTTGAAGTCGCCAAAGACATCGCCACCCACTACGGCTCGGAGATTTTGCTGGTGCACGTGGTCCCGGTGATCCCCAAATTAGAAGGCCACGCAAATATTTTCACCGAGGGCGAGTACGAAAACCAATTGATCGAAAGCGCCAAGCAGCGCCTGGCAGACATGGCGGCCAAACTGCAGCAGGCTGGCGTGCACGCGCGCAGCATAGTTGGGCTGAGCAACGACCCCGCAATGGAAATCATCCGGACAGCGGAAAGCGAAAAAGCCGACCTCATCGTGATCGCCACGCACGGACTTACGGGCTGGCGGCGGTTGGCATTCGGCTCCGTCACCGACAAACTTGTGCGCACAGCGGCGTGCTCAGTGCTGGTCCTACGCGCCGAAGCTGCCGCAACAGCAGCAGCGGCAGGCGCAGCCGCGTCGACACAGTCCTAAGCCACTGGCCAAATCGGCGCTCGGGCGCAAGCGCGGCTGGTTCGCCCACAGCCGCCGACTTGCGCACTCCGCTCATCATCGAGTACAACATGTCTGGATGAATGCGGAGATCATAGCTGTCGGTTCCGAGCTTCTTACGCCCTATCGCCTGGACACCAATTCCCTCTGGCTCACGGATGAGTTGAACCGCCTCGGCATCCGCGTGACCCATAAATCCGTGGTCGGCGATTCGCCCTCCGAACTGCATTCCACTTTTAGTCATGCACTCGACCGCGCCGAGTTGATCGTTGCCTCCGGAGGCCTTGGCCCCACCGACGACGACCGCACACGCGAAACTGTCGCCGAGCTCCTCGGCAGAAAGCTTCGCCGCGACGAGGAAATTCTGCGCGAGATCCAGGAAAGATTTCGCCGCTTCGCGCGCACGATGCCGGAAATTAATGTGCGCCAAGCCATGGTCCCCGAAGGCGCCACGGTTCTACCCAATCCGCGCGGCACGGCGCCAGGCCTCTGGCTCGAAGCGGCCGGCCACATCCTTGTGCTGCTTCCGGGTGTGCCCAGCGAACTTAAATCCATGTTCGAATCCGAAGTCCGTCCGCGCCTGTCAAAGATGGGCCACAGCGAGCGCCTGTTCACGCGTGACTTGCGCGTCACCGGCCTCGGCGAATCCGAGATCGAGACGCGCGTGCGCCCGCTCTATGAGCTGTACGCGGATACGGAAACCACCATCCTCGCTTCGCCCACCGGCACGCAGCTTCACCCGCGTACGTGGTCGCGCGACCCCGCGCAAGCCGAAAAAGTTCTCGACGAAATCACCAAGCGCATGGCACTCGCCCTCGGCGAACATCTTTATTCCACGCACGGAGAAGCGCTCGAAGAAGTCGTCGCGCGCATTCTCACGGAAAATCGCGCCACGGTTGCCGTGGCGGAAAGCTGCACCGGCGGCATGCTCGCCGAACGGCTTACCAACATTCCCGGCAGCTCTTCTTATTTCCTCGGCGGCGTGATCTGCTACAGCAACGAGCTGAAGACTTCACTCGTCGGCGTTCCGCCAGCCATGATCGAAGCCAAGGGCGCGGTCAGCTCCGAAGTTGCTCTCGCACTCGCCGACGGCATCCGCAAACGTACCGGTGCAACTGTTGGCGTCGGAATCACTGGCATCTCGGGCCCGGGCGGCGGCACGCCGGAAAAACCGGTCGGCCTCGTCCACATCGGTCTGGCCGATGAGCAGGGCCCGCGCGAACGTGCCTTTCGCTTCCCCGGCGATCGCGAACGCATTCGCCAATACGCCGCACAGGCGGCCCTCGACGCCGTGCGCCGTTATTTTCTCTTCCCCGCGCCAAGCAGAGCGTAAAACATGCGCCTTTTCGTTGCGCTCGATCTCCCAGACGCGGTCCGCCGCGCCCTCGGCGAATTGATTGCGCAACTGAAACCCAAATCTCGCGCCGCCCGCTGGGTGCGCCCGGAATCCATGCACGTCACGCTGAAATTCCTCGGACGCACGGACGCGCAGAAGCTCGATTCCATCCGCACAGCCCTCTCAACGATGCACTCAACCCAACCCGTCGAACTTCATTTTCGCGGCATCGGCTTTTTCCCCAATGAGCGTCGCCCGCGCGTCATCTGGTCTGGCATCGAAAGCCCACCAAGTCTTTTCAAACTAGCTGCCGCCACGGAACAAGCGCTCGAACCCCTGGGATTTGCGCGGGAGTCGCGTCCGTTCGTACCACACCTGACTCTGGCGCGCTTGAACTCGAGCCAAGACGTCGAAAATCTGGTTGCTGCGGCGGACGCCATGAAGTCGTATGATTTCGGTTCGGCCCAAGAAACTGAATTTCACTTGTTCGAAAGCGTCCTGAAACGCTCCGGCGCGGAATACAAAAAACTCGCTACATTTTCATTCGCTAAGGATGTCGCGTGAAGTTGGCCTGGCTAATCCCGGTCGCTGCATATCTGCTCGGCTCGATCCCGTTCGGGCTGCTCATCGTGAAGGCTCTCGGCGGCCCGGACATCCGCGAAATTGGCAGCGGCAATATCGGCGCCGCCAACGTCGCGCGCAACGCGGGAAAACTCGCAGGCATCCTCACGCTCGTTTTCGACGCCGCAAAGGGTTACTTCGCTGTCTGGCTCGCGAGCCGCTGCGCTGCCGGCAACGTTCGCTGGATGATGGTCGCTGCCGTTTTCGCCGTTATCGGCCATATGTTTCCCGTGTGGCTCGGTTTCCAAGGCGGCAAAGGAGTCGCCACCGGACTGGGCGTCTTCATTCCCATCTGCTGCCAGGCCGTCGCCGCCGGCATCGCTCTTTGGCTGCTCGTCGTAATTTTCTGGCGCTATTCATCGCTCGGCTCGATCTCCGCCGCGGCCGCCCTTCCGCTATTCGTTTACCTGCTCTATGCACCCGGCCACGCGCCTCCGGAAATGGTCACCTTCGGGACAGTTGTCATCGCTGTGCTGGTCATCTTCAAACATCACACGAATATCGAGCGCCTCATCGCAGGCGAAGAACCCCGCCTCGGCGCGCCGCCGAAAAAAGACGAGTAATCGCCCGCTGGCGTTCAGCATTACCGTATTCGCCTCACCCCGCATCCTGAAGCTCGCGGCCAAGCGCCCATTAAGTCCCCATTGCTGTGTGGCTTATCAGCTAACCCCAGTACTTTCGTCCCGTTGTTTCGCCTCTCGCAGTTCGCTAGCATTTTACCTACGGGATTCCTGTGCCCAGAAAAGCCCTCACACATCTGACGACGCGGCGGCTGCGCATCCTCTGGATCGTGCTGGGTGCCCTTTTGGTCGTCAGCGTCACGCCGCTGTGGCTCTACCATCGCCAAGTCCTTCGCCTCAGCGAAGAAAAATTGCAGGATACCGAGCGCGTCCAGCAATCCGAAATCACGCGTTCGCTCGCGAGCGAAACCCTGCAATTCGAGCAGAATCTGCGCGAACAGCTGCTCAGCCAGCGTCAGGTTCTCGCCCTTACCGGCTGGATCGAAAATGTGGACGACCCAGCGCACGCTCCGCAGCTCGCGCGCCTATTGCAGAGCTTCGTCGAAAATAATCCCAACATCCTGTACGTCACTGCCGTCAACAAGCAAGCCAAGGGGCAATCGGCCGGCAGTTACAACGCCGACCAGGATCCCTTCGTGGCTGGCGCGCTCAAGCGCGCATTCACCGCCAGCATCCAGGGCCTTCCCTTCGTTAGCGGGGCGTTCGGTCTGGGAAAAGATAACCGCCCGGCCCTGGTCGTCTCCATTCCGCTTTCTTCCGGAGGCCAGTTCACCGGCATGTTGGCTTCCGTCGTTTCCACCGATCGCTTGCTCGAACGCATCCGCGACGCCAGCGTGCGCGAACGCGTGGTCTTCATCGTGGATAGTCACGGCCACATCGTCGCTCATCCTGATACCACTGATGTTGTCCCTGGGCGCGATGTCGCTTCCACATCGCCGATCGTCCGTCACTTGAAGGAACTGCCCCAGGAATTGCGTGCCACCGAAACGATGCACTTTTTCGAGCCCGACAAAAACAATCATCTCGTCGAAATGATCGGCACCTACAGCACGATTCCAGAGCTGGGGTGGACGGTGGTCGCGCAGCGCAGCCTCGATGTGGCGCGCATTGACGCAGGCGTGAAGGAACTCACCGCGCAGGCGCTCAGCTTCGTCGTCGGAGTCACGCTCGTCGCGCTACTGTTCGGATATCTTTTCGCTCTCGGCATCACGCGCCCGATTCGCGGACTTGTCGAATCCGTCCGCGCCATCAGCCGCGCCGAATTTCACGAACGCGTGCAAGTGGAGGGCGCGGCGGAAATCAGCGAACTCGCCGAAACTTTCAACAAGATGGCGGGCGATATCGAGCAATATATCGAGCGCCTGAAGCAGGCCGCCGCCGAAAATCGCGAACTCTTCCTTGGTTCCATCCGCATGCTCGCCGCCGCCATCGACGAAAAGGATCCCTACACCCGTGGTCACTCCGGCCGCGTCGCGAAATATTCCATTATCATCGGCGAATATATGGGCCTCGATACTGAGGAACTCGATCGGCTGCGAATTTCCGCTCTGTTGCACGACGTCGGAAAGATTGGCGTTGACGACCGCGTCCTGAAGAAGCCCGGCAAGCTCACCGACGAAGAGTTCGACCTGATGAAGCAGCACCCCTCGAAGGGCGCCAATATCATGCGGCCCGTCGCCCAACTGAAAGACATGCTCCCGGGCATCGAACTTCACCACGAGCGCATGGACGGCGCCGGCTATCCCTACGGCCTGGTCGGCGACCAGATTCCCATGATGGCCCGGATCATCGCGGTGGCCGATACTTTCGACGCCATCACCACGAATCGTCCCTATCAATCCGCCATGGACCTAGAATTCGCCGTCGAACGCATCCGCTCCCTGGCAGTGGTCAAGTTCGATCCGAAGGTAGTCAAATCCTTGGAAGCCGCAATCGCAGCAGGCCGCCTGCGCCTCACCGCCACACTCGTAGAAGTCTAAGTCCTAGCCACTCCCTTTTCACTAAATACTGCCCTGCGCACATCCATAGGTTGAGCGACGAGCGTTAGGCGGTTTTTCACCAATCGCTAATCACCACTCACCCATCACCAATCCCCGCCTTTTGCTACAATCAAAAGCTCTGCATCGCGCAGCGGAAAATTATGATCACGCTCTTCGGACCACCCGAACCCACGCTCCTTGAACGGCTGAAAGATTCCGTCAGCAAGACACGCACGGAGCTTTCCGCGCGCGTCGAACAATTGCTCACCGGCGACCGCCCCGTTGATCCCGAGCTGCTGAAGCAGCTTGAATCCGCGCTGCTCAGCGCCGATCTCGGCGTGCGCACCACCAAGGAAGTTCTCGTCGCTCTGCGCCAGCAAGTGAACGAGCACAAGCTCGAAGAACCCGGCTCGCTGAAGCGCGAATTGAAAAACCAAATCCTGAAGATCCTCGCCGCGCCGTCCGCCAACGCGAATTCGAATTCCGATGGAAAACTAAACAACGAACCACGAGTCCTCTTCGTCGTCGGCGTTAACGGCACCGGCAAGACCACCACGATCGGCAAGCTCACCAATCGCCTGAAAAAAGAGGGCGCCAGCGTGGTCCTCTGCGCCGCCGATACTTTTCGCGCTGCCGCCATCGAGCAACTGGAAGTCTGGGCGCGCCGCTCCGGCGTTGAGCTCATCAAACAGAAGCCAGGCGCCGATCCTTCCGCCGTCGTCTTCGACGCGCTTTCCGCCGCGCGCGCTCGCGCCGCCGATGTCGTCATCGTGGACACGGCCGGCCGTCTGCACACCAAATCCAATCTCATGGCCGAGCTCGACAAAATGAAGCGCACCGCCGCCAAAGTGATTCCCGGCGCGCCGCACGATGTGTTGCTCGTTCTCGACGCCACCACCGGTCAGAACGGCCTGAATCAAGCTCGAGAATTTTGGAGCCACGCCGGCGTCACCGGAATCGTGCTCACAAAACTCGACGGCACAGCGAAGGGCGGTATCGTAGTCGCCATCGCCCGTGAATTGAATCTGCCTATCCGTTTCGTGGGTACAGGCGAAAAAATAGACGACTTGGTGCCCTTTGACGCGCAAACCTACGTCAACTCACTCTTTGATTGACGACCGAGACGACTGGCACATGTCGCGAGCCGAGGGACTGGCGTTGCGCGGCGTCGCTCTGGCGCACCCAAATCCCATCGTTGGCGCCGTACTCGTGAAGGGCAATCGTGTCATAGGCGAAGGCTTCCATGATTACGATCGCCGCGACCACGCCGAAATCGTCGCACTCAAGAAAGCTGGAAAGAAAGCCGACGGCGCGACGCTTTACGTGACTCTCGAGCCTTGCTGCACCACCGGCCGCACCGGCCCGTGCACCAAAGCGATCATAGCCGCGGGAATCAAGCGAGTTGTAGCCGCGATGCAGGATCCCAATCCGGCTGTGGCAGGCAAGGGTCTCGCGAAACTGCGCCGTGCGGGAATCGAGGTACGTTTAGGAGTTCGCGAGCACATAGCTCGCCCGTATAACGAAGACTTCGCGATGTGGATTCAAAAGGGGCGTCCACTTGTTACGTTGAAAACCGCCCTCACCCTCGATGGCCAAATCTCCGCTCGTCCCGGGAGCGCGACGACCATCACGGGAGTCCAAGCTCGCAGAAACGTCCAGAAGCTTCGCCACGAGTCCGATGCGGTCCTAACTGGCATAGGTACGGTTCTTGCCGACGATCCCCTCCTTACGGACCGCACTGGCAAGCCGCGCAGACGAAAACTTCTCCGGGTCGTCGTTGATTCCCGGCTGCGCTTGCCGCTGAAATCGAAGCTCGTGAGGTCGGCAAGCGGAGACGTCGTTGTTTTCACCAGACAACCTTCGGATTCTGCGCGCGCTCGCGCGCTGATTCGCGCCGGTGTGGAAGTGGTACGAGTACTCGGCCGGGGTGGACGCGTCGATTTGCGGCGGGTGATTCATGAATTGGGAAAACGGCAGATCTTGAATCTGATGATCGAGGCGGGGGCGAAGCTAAACGGCGCGGCACTCGAAGCAGGAATTGTGGACAAGATGATTCTTTTCTATACTCCGCGAATCATGGGGACGGGTGGTGTCCCGATGGCGCTTTTACCCTCGCGCCTGTTCCCTCGGCTGCCGCCTCTTCGAGACGTGACAATCACCCCGTGGGCTCGCGATTTTGCAGTCACAGGATACTTTCACGATGTTTACAGGCATCACCGAGCAAGTCGGAAAAATTGAATCGCTGGAACGCGCCAAAGACGGCGGCCGCCTGCGCATCAGCTTCGCCGGTGCAGCTGCCGGCGCTGAATCGGAAATCGCGCGCGAAACGAAGCTCGGCGACAGCATCTCCGTCAACGGCTGCTGCCTCACGGTAGTCGGATTCGACTCCACTCATTTCGCCGCCGACCTCTCCGGCGAAACCCTGCGCCGCACAAATTTCGGCGAAAAGAAACCCGGCAACCTGGTGAATCTCGAACGCCCGCTCGCCGCGGGCGGCCGCCTCGGTGGCCACTTCATGCAAGGCCATGTGGACGGCATCGGCCGCGTCACGCGCCTGGTCCCTGAAGGTGAGAATTGGTGGCTCTCCGTCCGCGTCCCCGAAGATCTCCGTCGTTACGTCGCCGAAAAAGGTTCCATCGCGATTGACGGCATCAGTCTAACCGTCGCACGCTGGCAGGAAGGCATCGCGGACATCGCCATCATTCCTTTCACCTACGAGCACACGAATGTCCACGCCATGTCTGTAAATGACGCGGTCAACGCCGAAACCGACATCCTGGCCAAATACGTCGAAAGCCTGCTGCGCACCGAAAACTCTCCCGCCGCGTCGCACCTAACAGTAAAGCAGCTAATCGAGGAAGGCTTTTGATGCGAGCGTGCGGGGACGCCTCCCAATTTCCGATACCCCGCGCCACACAGGAATTGGTTGTCATTCTGAGCGTAGCGAAGGACCTCTGTTCGGTTTCCTCGCGGCCGGCAACCACTCGCACCTTCCATGCCTAACTCCAAATCCCCCGATGTCGCCGTAATCGGCTCCGGCGTTTTCGGCGCCTGGATCGCCTACTTCCTCGGAAAATCCGGCGTGAGCGTTTTGCTGCTCGACGCCTACGGCCCCGGCAACGCTCGCGCCAGCTCGGGCGGAGAATCGCGCATAATCCGCATGGGCTACGGCGCTGACGAAATCTACACGCGTTGGTCACGGCGCGCTTTGCCGCTCTGGAAATCGCTCTTCGCCGAAGCCGGTCGCCCCGAATTATTTCTGCAAACGGGCGTTCTGTGGATCGCGCATGAACAATATCAATACGCGCTGGACACCCTCGCCGCGCTGCAGGAACACAAAATCCCGCACGAGCGCCTCTCGCTCCTTGGCCTCCGAAAGCACTATCCGCAAATCACCTTCGACGAAGACGCCTGGGGCATTTTCGAACCCGAAAGCGGAGTGCTGCTGGCGCGTCGCGCGGTACAGAGCGTAGTCGAGCAAGCGAGAAAAATCGGCGTGGAATATCGCGGCGCGGCGGTTCTGGCGCCGGGCGACGCCACCGCCAAAATCACGTCCCTGAAAACTACGACCGGCGAAACCATTTCCGCCAACACATTTGTCTTCGCCTGCGGCCCGTGGCTAGGAAAGATCTTCCCGCAAGTTTTGGTCGACCGCATCTTCCCATCACGCCAGGAAATTTTCTTCTTCGGGCTTCCGTCGGGCGACACACGCTTCACGCAACCAGCACTCCCGACCTGGCTATATCTGAAGGACGAATTCTACGGAATGCCCGACCTAGAATCGCGCGGCTTCAAGGTCGCCGACGATCGCCACGGCCCGCGCGTTGATCCCGACACGCAATCTCGCATCGCCAGCACCGAAGCGCTAGATGCCGCGCGAAAATTCGTCGCGCGCCGCTTCCCTACTCTGAAGAACGCACCTGTCGTTGAAACGCGCGTATGTCAGTACGAGAACACGTCGAACGGAGATTTCCTGATAGATCGCCATCCGGAATTTGACAACGTCTGGCTGGTAGGCGGCGGCTCAGGCCACGGTTTCAAGCACGGTCCATCGCTGGGAGAATACGTAGCGGCCCGCGTAACCGAAACCCAAGCGGCAAAAAACGAAAGCGAGCCTCGCTTCTCGCTCGCAACAAAACAGACAATCCAAAACCGCGCCGTCCACTGATTAGCAACGCCACGCGCTCTTAGCGGGTTGCGGAACTGCATGCGGGCGTGTCGTTCGGTAGGTCGGTAATGTTTAGTGACCGAACCATCGTGAGGTGGTGCTTCGATCCTTGCGCATCTTCAAATAAAACCTCATACGTCATCGTTGCAGGATCTTTTGAGTTGCCGTCGCCCCTCGCCCACACAGCGCCGCCGCACGCGGTGTAGCGGACACCTGAATCAGCTTGGGGCCAGTCTGAGGAGTTCCGCACGACATCAGCGAAACCCCCACGCAAAATATTGCCGCAAGAAATGGCAAATAGTCCCTCGAATTCAAGCGGTCACTGTTTACCGAAAACATGCGAAGAGGAACTGCCGATTTCATATTAAGAGATAAATCGCTTCCGCCGGAAATTACCTGGCGATCTCCCGTGCCTTCGCTCGCGCCCCGCGATAATACAAAATCAATCCCAGCAAAATCGAGGCCACCGTCCCCAGCACAAGTTTCTCGATGAACATCCCTTTATCCACCGACTCGGCCGGAGGAATCAGCGACAGCACAATTCCACCCATCACCACCAACATTCCCAGCAGGCTGGCGATCCACACCCCCAGCTTGCCTCCGGGAATCAAAACCGCGTTCGCATTCGCACCGCGATCTTTCCGATACGCCAGCTTGATCGCCGCCGCATACATGTAAATCAACGAAATGAAATAAACGATCGTCGTCGCGTCCACCAGAATCTGATACGCGCTGTTGGCCGTCTCGTTGATTTGAATCAGCAGCAAAATTACAGCGGAGACGCCCGCCTGCACCAGAATCGCGACGTGCGGCGTTTTCCACCGCGGATGAATTCTGCCGAACGCCGCGGGCAAGTAGCGGTCAATGCCCACCACAAACGGAACACGCGACGCTCCCGCCACCGTGCTTCCGACGCCTCCCGCATTCCCCACCGATACCAACAGCGCCGCCAGCACGCCGACAAATCCGATCCGCAGCATCGTGGATCCCATCGTGATCGCCTGAAACACGCCGCTCTTCGGATCCACTTGCTCGGCCGGCACCAGCGACAAGAGCGCGAACGTCCCCACGATATAAATCACCGCGATCAGCGCGCCGGAAACGAAGATCGCCCGCGGAAACGTCCGGCGAGGATCGCGCACTTCCTCGCTCATCATGGACGCAATTTCCAACCCTGTGAACGCAAACGCAATCTGTGGCCAGAAATTCACGGTGCCCCAGTCCCATGCGGGCATCATGTTCGCCCAGGTAAAATGCGTCACCGACCCATGCGCGCGCCACAAAAACACCGCGACCGTCGCAAGAATCAGCAATGGAAGATAGGTCGAAACACCGCCCGCGTTCTGCAGCCACTTGCCGATATTCAACCCGATTAAGTTGAGCCCCACTGCAACGGCGAGCAGCACGAACGAACCCGCCAGCAGAAATTCGCGATTCTGCGCCAGCGCCGCGCCGCGCGGTCCAATCACATACGCACTCATCGCCGCGCTGGCCAGCAGCAGCGCTGGAAAGTAAAAAATCGTGTAGATCCAATACGTCCAACCGGCGATGAATCCGTGAAAGTCCCCGAATGCTTCCTTGGACCACGCATACAATCCGCCTTCCTCGGGAAAACGCGACGTCAGTTCCACGATCACCAACGCCGTCGGCACAAAAAATCCCACCGCGGAAAGAACCCACAATGAAATCGAGGACGTACCGTTGTGCGCGGCGGCAGCTATCCAGCGCGGGCCGAGGACTGCTGCAATGTTGAATAGCAGCAAGTCCCAGAAACCCATCACGCGGCGCAGCTGATTTTTTGGATTATTGGCCGGAGCGTCGCTCACGCAGTAGCGTCCAGAGCGGGAATCAATTCGTCCTGCGCGAGGAAATTTCGAAGAAATGGCTCATTGGACTTTTCGAGTTCCTGCCAGGTGCCGAAAAATCCCAAGCGTCCTTCTTGTAGAAAAATAACGCGGTCGGCCAGTTTTTTGGCCAGATGTGTGTCATGCGTCACCACGATGGAAGTCTTGTGCAATTTCGCCTTCAGTCCTGCGATCAAGTCGCTCATATGCGCGGCCATCAACGGATCCACCATCGTCGTCGGCTCGTCGTACAAAATAGCCTCAGGATCCTCCGCCAGCGCTCGCGCAATCGCCACCGCGCGCTTTACCCCGGTGCTCAAATCGGACGGCAAACGGTCGGCGAACTCACGAAGCTCCAGTTCATCCAGCAGCCTCTGCACCGTCGCGTCGACTTTTTCCAAGTCCTCATGCTCGCCGCGCGTCTCGAGCGGGAACGCGACGTTCTCCTCCACCGTCAGCGAATCGAACAGCGCGCCCGACTGAAACACCATCGTCACGCACCGCCGTATTTGCGAGAACTGCTCCTCGGTCCAATTCGTGACGTCCTTCCCGGCCACAATAATTTGCCCCGAATCCGGCTGCAGGAATCCGAGCAACAGCTTCAAAGACACGGACTTTCCCACGCCGCTGCGCCCCATGATTACCGCCGTCTCGCCTTGCTCGACGAAAAAACTCACATCCTTCAGCACATCGTTTTCGCCGAACGATTTCGAGACGTTTTTAAATTCAAAATAGTGGCCGCTCATGATTTTGCGCGCACCGCCAGCCGCGTTTTCGCTTCTTCGTAATCCGCAGGCGTGTTCATATTCTTGAATAGCAGCCCATCGGAATCAAAGCATTTCCACTCAGTGGGTTCCAAATATTCCAGGCGAACGCGCACTAGGCCTTCGGTAACCTTCCGCGTTCCTTGTGCGAGCGCACCGCGAATCGCAGGTTCGCAGCGCGAGTGATACATCGCGCAAAGCGGCTCCGCTCCGCGTTCACTCATCGGCACCACCGCATCCGCCACGGACTGGCGCGCGCGTCGCGCCAAAAATTGCAGCCACGAGCAGGTGAGATACGGCAAATCGCAAGCCACAATCAAATTCCACTCCGTATCCGACGCGCGCAGCGCCGTCGCAGTTCCTCCCAAAGGCCCGCAACCCGGCCAATCGTCGGCGATCGCCCGCAATCCAATTCGCTGGTATGTTTCCGGCCGACCAACAACCGTCGCCACGCTTACCATTCGATCCACTCCATCCACGAGCCGTGCGGTCCGCACAATCAAGGGAACACCATCAATCTCCAAAAGCCCCTTGTCCATGCCCATGCGCGAACTCTCCCCGCCCGCCAAAATGAATCCCGCAACTTGATCAAGACGGCTCATCGTCGATTTGCGATCCGATCACCATAGCTAACCCATTTCATCCCGAGCGCAACGAGGGATCTGCTTTCCCCTCCGCCTCCTTCACTTCATCCATCTCCTCGTTCCTGCTTCCCTGCTTCTTTGCTTCCCTTGCTCCTGCCTCATTTCCCGGGCCGCTGAATCCCAAGCTCGCGCAATTTCTCCTGCAGGCTCTGGCGATGCAACCCCACCTCGGCCGCCGTCTGCGAGACGTTCCAGCGATGCTCTTCCAGCTTGCGTTTCAAATACACAATCTCAAACTGCCGTTTGGCCTCGCGGAAGTCGCTCTCGTCCAAAAATGTGTCACCTTCGGAATCTTTCTCCGCGAGGACCGGACCCGCATAATCTCGAATCTCCCCAGGTAAATCGCTGGCCCGAATTTCATCGCCCGCGCACAGAACCAGGCTCCGCTCAAGCGTGTTGCGCAATTCGCGGACATTTCCCGGCCAATCATATTGGCGTAGCAAATCCATCGCCTCGCGGCTCATCCGCGCGCGATGATTGTGCCGCGAGCCGAGTTGGCCCAGGAAAGAATCTGCGAGCAGCGCGATATCCTCCTTGTGCTCGCGCAAAGAAGGCAGCTCCAGCGCCACCACTCGCAGACGATAGTACAAGTCTTCGCGAAATCGCCCAGCCGCAATTTCCCCCTGCAAATCCCGATGCGTCGCGCTGATCACCCGCACGTCCACGTCAATCGCATGTGATCCGCCGAGCCGCTCGATTTTCCTGTTTTCCAGCGCCCGCAGCACCTTCGCCTGCGTCACTGGATTCATGTCTCCGATCTCATCCAGAAAAATCGTGCCGCCAGACGCCAACTCGAATTTCCCTTTGCGCTGCTGCGCCGCTCCCGTAAACGCACCGCGCTCGTAGCCAAAAAGCTCCGACTCGATTAAATTTTCCGGCAGCGCCGCACAATTCACCGCCACAAACACCTGCCCCGCGCGCTGCGAGCGGTCATGAATTTCCTGCGCTAGCAGATCTTTTCCCGTGCCGCTCTCGCCCAGAATCAACACCGTCGCGTCCGTCCCCGCCACGCGCTCCGCCATCTCGAATACTCGCCGCATCGCCGGGGAAGCTCCCAGCAATCGCCCGAATTGACCCTCGGCCACAAGTTCGCGCCGCAGCCGCGTGTTCTCCGCCGCGAGTTCCGTAAGCTGCAAAATATTTGCCACGCGCGTGCGCAATTCTTCGATATCAAATCCCTTCACAATGTAATCAGCCGCGCCATTTTGCAGCGCTTCCACCGCAGTCTTCGCGGAATCGAGCGCTGAAACCACGATCACCGAGGCTTCCCCTCCTTCGGCGCGTAGCCAACGCAAAAACGAAAGCCCATCCTCTTCAGGCATCACTAAATCCAGCAGAATCAAATCAGGCTTCTCGGCGGCGATCGCCGTGCGCGCCGCGCCCGTCGAATCAGCCTCCATAATCTTGTACTTGCCCTCCAGCGCCCGCCGCACACCGTACCGTGCCGCCGGCTCATCATCCACAACCAGAATCGTTCGCATCAATTCATTTCCCTTCCCACGCCAAATATGCCCCCGCGCATGAACGCCGGAATCACGCGCCCCCTCCCTCCGCCAACGGCAGCCTCAAACGAAACCGCGTCCCCTTCCCATTCCGCAAGGGGCTCTCACACGCCATCGTCCCGCCCATCTCATCAATCCGTCTCGCCACGATCGAAAGGCCCAGCCCCGTGCCCGTCGCCTTCGTCGTGAAATACGGCCGAAATATTTTCACGCGCAGCTCCGGCGAAATCCCCGGCCCGTCATCATCCACGACAATTTCCAGGTGCCCATCACTCCGCGAAAGACTCACCCGCACGCGCCCGCCCTCCGGCTGCGCCTCCAGCGCATTCACGATCAGGTTGGACAGCACCTCGCTCAACCCATCCTCCGAAGCGAGGGCAAAAATCTCAGACGTCGGCCGCTCGAATTCCAGCCGCACGTTACGCTGCTCGGCATCGTGCCGAAAAAGAACGGCGGTCTGATTCGCCAGCGCCACCGCCGCCACGCGCTGCCCGTTGGTCGAAGGCTTCGCATAACGCAAGAGCTGCGTCAATTTCGCGCTCATGCGATCAATTTCACTCACCACCAAAGCACAATCCCGTCGCACATCCAGCGGCAAATCGGGATTTTCCAGCTGCACCTGCAGCACCGTCTTCATCGAGCTCAAAGGATTTCGCAAATTGTGCGACACGTTCGCCGCCATCTGCCCCAACGACGCCATCCGTTCCCGCTCGGCCAATTCGCGCTCCAAACGCAATTTCTCCTCAATCAACCGCGCCAGATCCAACATCCCCGGCAATTGCTCAGCCAAAAATTCGAGTGCCGCCGTAGTCTCTCCAGTCAAGTATGAGCCCGTAGAAGCCGCCTCGAGCAAACCCACTTCCTGCCCATCCTTCATCAAACGAATCTGGGCCACGTGCCCCAAGCCGCCCGGAGACTCAAGCGCCGCGAGCGCAATATCGCGCGGCACCGAAAGCCGCACGGCCGCCAACCCAAATTCCTCCCGCACGCGCTTCTCCGCTTCTGTCACCAAATGGCCTACGCTCCCATGCCGCGACTCCTGCTGCAACTCCACGCTCAACCGCTGCACTCGGCTCATCCGCTCCCGCATCCCCCGATGCAAAACCGGCCCAATCACCCGCTCGAGCGGCTCGAACAAAAAAATCAGCACAAACAACAAAAAACTAGCTGTAGCCTCCGGCGGCAAAACCGGTTCGAGCCAGGTCCCCACCCGCCGCACCAAAGCCAAATAAAGCAGTGCCAAAAAAGTCGCCGAAAGCGCATAAACCAAATTCCGTTGCGCCCCGTACTCCAGAAAATTGTGACGCACGGCGTAATACAGCAGCAGGACACCAGGTAGCACTCCAAGCAAGATCAACGCGGTCGCGGTGTTGTCGCCGGTCAGTGGCGGGGTGGTCCCAATTCCCTGCCGGAGCGCGAGCGGCACGAATATCAAAGTTGCGAGCGCACTAAGCCATCCAAAGAATCTTTGTTCACCGGGATTTTTCGGGGATTTCGCGATAGTGAATTCTAGGACGGCGCACAATAGGGTTGCGGAGAGCAGAGCATCGGCACCGCCCGCCGCAAACCACGACAGCAGGTCTGAAAAGCTGGACGCAACCACGCGACGAACAAGAAATGCCGACCCCGACGCGTATCCGAAGGGCAACGCGTAGAGGCCCCACACGACGCTCCAGCACCATCGCGGAATCTTTCTACCCTGTATGGATCGGACGTATTCAAAATGCACGTGCACGAGAAACGCCGGCAAGAACGCCATTCCCAGGTCGCGTAAGATCGAATAAAACATCCGAGTGGCATACGGCGGCGCGGCGTATTGAATCGCAGCGTTGATCTCAAGCAGTCCGCTCGCATAGAGCAGGAACAGCGAGAGCATCAGGAAGAACAGCAATCGTTCCAAGAGACGAGGACGGCGATGCCCCAGGATAAGAGCGATGAGGAATAGATAGACGAGCGTGCCCGCAGTCAGTCCGATCAATCGAGCGTAGAAAAGCCAAGTCACCAAGTGCCTCGCGCGACGGATTTTAGCCTCACGCCCGAAACAACTCAATCCACAAGTGTCGGAAAAACACGACAATTAGTAACGCACACAAAACAAGCATCTTACATGTGTGTAGGAGTGTGCAAAATGTGAGCGTTGAATTGTCATGGTTTTCGCTTGACACTCATCCCAGCCGTGCTAAATTAGCACTCGCCCGTGTGGAGTGCTAATCGGTCGCCTGACCCTTGAATCTCCTCGCGCGCAAGACTCACCACACAATCGGAGGAATTGCACAATGGCAGTCAATATCACGCCCCTGCACGACCGCGTGCTCGTGCGGCGCCTGGAAGAAAAGGAAA
>DATEVZ010000182.1:0-26740 GCA_035258265.1 Candidatus Acidiferrales bacterium | reverse complement strand
TCAGCTTTGCCTTCGGGGACGCGTTCGAGGGTTTGGCGAGTGCTGATCATTTCATGGTCGTACTCGGCGAGGATGGCATCGCGAATTGGCATGTTTTTCTCCTTTAAGCGGAATTGTGCGGCTTATTCTAACCCAGGGATTTGCAGGTGGAAAAGAGAAGGCCCGCGCGGGACGTCAAGGAGAGAGGATGGCGTTGCGCGGGCCTAAAGTAGAAACTACCTAACCGTATGCGCAAAGTTTTACTCCGGTCGAGAGCGTTGTGCAAGTGTTTATTTGATTAAATTTTGGCGGCAATGATTGGGAAAGTTGAGGCGAGTCATTTCGCCCTCTTCTGGTTGAATCTTCGCCGAGCCGTGTGCTAGCATCGCTGTTTCGCAGGGTCATTGCGCGCAACCGCCCGGGGGCGGCGCCGTGATGCACGCCACTTCGCACATCTCGAATTCGCAGTCCTATTTTTCCGCGCACGAAATGCCTATCCAGACCGCTACGACGCAGCCCGCGCCGAGCTTTACCATTTTCGATTTTTGCTTTTCCACTTTCTGCCTTCTGGAGGTGAAACTTGAAACCCTACAACACTGATTGGATCCGCAACGTGGGCATTGTCGGCCACGGCGACACGGGAAAAACCCAGCTAGTGTCGTCGTTGCTATTCACGGCGGGGATGACGCCGCGGCTGGGGAAAGTCACCGAGGGCTCGACCACTACCGACTGGGACGAAGAAGAAATCGCGCGCAAAATTTCGATCAACACCGGCATCGCCCACGCCGAGTGGCAAGCGCCCGCCCAGCCTGAAAAAACGAAAATCAATCTCCTTGATACTCCCGGCTACTCGACGTTCATCAACGAAACGAAATCCTCGCTGATCGCCGCAGACGCCGCGCTGATTCTGGTGGATGCCGCCGCCGGCGTGCAGGTGGTCACTGAAAAAGTCTGGGACTACGCGGCGGAGTACGATCTGCCGCGTGCGTTCTTGCTCAATTGGATGGATCGTGACTTGGCCAGCTTCGAGCGCGCGCTCGATTCGATCCAGCAGGTTTTCGGGCGCGGCGTAGTGCCGATTCAACTGCCGATCGGGTGGGAAAAGGGTTTTCGCGGCGTGGTGGACTTGATCACGATGAAGGCACTGATTTACGCACCGGACGGCAACGGCATCGCCAAGGTGGAAGAAATTCCGCAGGCGATGGCGGACGAAGCGAAACTGGGGCACGAAACGCTGGTGGAAATGGTCGCCGAAGGCAACGACGAATTGATGCAGGAATTTTTCGATCAGGGCACGCTGCCGGTTCACGACCTGGTGATAGGTTTGCGGGAAGCGGTGCTCGCAAAGCGGCTCTTCCCGGTGATGCTCAGCTCCGCGCTGCACAATATCGGCAGCGACGCGGTGCTGAATCTGATGGTCGCGATTTTCCCTTCGCCCGCGGTGCGCGCGAAGGTCACTTGCCACAAGACTCCGGATCATAAGGGCGAGACTGTCGAGCGCAAGATTGCCTCTTCGGAACCGCTGTCGGTTTACGTTTTCAAGACGCTGGCGGATCCTTTCGCGGGACGCATCACTTATTTCAAGGTGATTTCCGGCGTGCTGAAAAACGATGCCACGCTTACGAATTTCAACCGCGGCTCGCAGGAACGTTTTCAACACATCCAGGTGATGCAGGGAAAGACGTCCACAGAAGTGAGCGAATTGCACGCGGGCGACATCGGCTGCATCGCCAAGCTAAAGGAAACCACCACTGGCGAAACGTTGGGCGATAAGAATGCGCCGATTTTTCATCCTCCAGCGCGCATTCCTGAGCCTTCCATCACTTTCGCCGTCGAGCCGAAGACTCGCGCGGACGAGGACCGCATCGGCGTGGCCATTCACAAGATTCTGGAAGAGGATCTCGCGCTGCGTTTTGGCCGCGATCCGCAGACCAAGGAATTTCTGCTCAGCGGCGCGGGACAGCAGCACATCGAAGTGGTGGTCGCCAAGCTGCGCAAGCGCTACCACGTGGAGTTAATGATTCATCCGCCGAAAGTTCCCTACCGCGAAACCATTCGCGGCAAGGCGGACGCCGAAGGCAAACACAAAAAACAGACCGGCGGCCACGGGCAGTTTGGGCTCTGCCGCATCAAGATGGAGCCGCTGCCGCGTGGCAAAGGCGTCGAGTTCGTGGACGACGTTTTCGGCGGCGCGATTCCCAAGAACTGGATTCCGTCGGTGGAAAAAGGCATTCGCGATTCCGCCGAGCGCGGCTATCTCGCGGGATTTCCGGTCGTAGATTTTCGCGTCAGCCTGTACGACGGGAAATATCACGACGTGGATTCCAGTGATATGGCGTTCAAGATTGCCGGATCGCTCGCGTTCAAGGAAGCGATGAAGCAGGCGCGGCCCGCGTTGCTCGAGCCCATCATGAATGTGGAGGTTTATGCGCCGGATCAGTATTCGGGCGACTTGATGGGACATCTCAGCGGCCGCAGAGGAAAAATCAGCGGCAGCGAATCACGCGCGGGCAACGTCGTGATCAAGGCGCTGGTTCCATTCTCGGAAATGCTGAGCTACGCCAACGAATTGATTTCGCTGACGCAAGGGCGCGGCAGCTATTCCATGGAATTTTCGCACTACGACTATGTGCCGAATGAAATTGCGGAAAAAGTGATCGCGGCGAACAAACAGCACCGCGTAGGCGACGAGGAAACCGAAGCGGCTTCGGCCTAGTCTGCAGCCGGAGCGGATTTTGCGGCTTTGTTGTGGTGTGGAATCAGGTGGGCGAAAAACTCTGTGAATTTGTTCGGCGCGGATGATTTCGTCTCTGCCCCTTTCGCTTGCGTGGGCGCGGCTTGCGGCAGCGTCGCAGCAACTCGAGCGTTGTCAGGCGCTTGAGCCTTCGGAGCGGTTGCGTGCGGTCGAGCGGCGCTCTGCGCCTTCGGGGCTTGGCCTGGCTTGTATTGGCCGTTCTGACCGACGGTGTGAGCCGGGCATCCCATGCCAAGGCACGGCCCAGTCGCGCGGAAGTAAGCGCATCCGGACATCCAGAGTGCCCCTACGCACAGTATCAGCATACCGCTGAGCTTCTTGCTCATCGTTCTACCCTCTCGGGAACTCGTATAGTGCGAGAAACGGCCGGAGCCTATATGCTGCTTATATTGGGATGATCGCACAGAACTGGCGACGCGCTAGTACCGCTATCGACTCTGTAGGCGAAAGCATCAGCAAACGGCAGGCGAAAGTTTTTCAGCGAGGGACAGGTACCAATTAGGTAAACCGCGGCAGGAAGAAGCCCGTGTGCCGGCGGTGCTCGTCGAACGCAGGCCCGAATTCTCTGGCGAGGAATGATTCTTCTTTCTTCGCCTTGCGCACGAAGCCAATCAGAAACAGCGCCACGCCCAGGATGGCGCGATATTCGCCGACGGTGATGGCGGTTCCGGTTAACGCTAACAACATGCCCGTGTAGATCGGGTGGCGAATATGGGCATACGGTCCGGTGCGAATCAATTGGTGGTCTTCCTTGATTTGCACCTCGCCACTCCATTCCTTACCGATCGTGTATCGAGCCCATATGGCGAATAGCACCCCAGCGAGGGCCGCGATCGTTCCCATCCATTCGATCCACATTTCATCTGGGGCGAACCGACCGTTCAACACGCCGAAACGAGCATCGTTTGCGTAGAGCAGGAAAAAACCGATCGTCATGATCAGGACGTGCACAAAACGCTCCGGCAGATTCTCCTTCTTGGCAGCCTTTTTTGCGCCTAGCGCCGCGAAAAACCAATAACCGCCAAATAGCAACCAGGATGCGAATATCAGCTCTGTGGGCGTGACTTTCACGGCAGCGGACTCCTTCGTCGTGAATTCGCGGACCAGCCAAAACAAGTCCATGGCGATTCGCGAGCACTGCAGCACTACGGTAGGACTCGTACCCATGGCAGTTCACTCCTTGTTCGTTTGGGCTTTTCGTTTCTGGCCGCGGTCCATGTGGCGCAACTGCTCGATCCAGGCAAGCTCGGCGTTTATTTGCTGACGCATGAAGCGGACCACCTCACGGCCATACGTGCCAATCTCCATTCCACTTTCCAGCGGACCGAAACGTTCGGCGCTCCACCGCAGATAGGCTTCGCGCTTTTCAAGGATTGCCGCGCGCGAAGATGCATCGAGCAACGAAAACATTCCCACCCGCAAACGGAATTGATCGCCGGAACTAGCAGCACTTTCGTCGAAATCGCAAAGACGCGCCAGGAGCACACGGCGCCCAAGCGCGGTGAGCGAATAAACCTGGCGCGTTTGCCCGCGTTCGCCGGCGGCTTTTTTCTGAGTGACCCAGCCCTCGCGCACGAAGCGGCGCAGCAGCGGATAGACGAGGTTGTTGTGCATGTCGGTTTGACCGGTAATCAGGCCGGCCGCCTTTTTCAAGGCATAACCGTGCTGCGGACCGCCGAGCAGCATCGCGAGCAGTAATAGGTCATTCATGACTGTGTCATTATTGTACTAATACGTGGCGTGTGTCAAGCCGGATTTCAGGAGAAGGGATTGCCGCATTGCGGTGGCGACGGACTCATTGACCAATTTGGCGCTTGCGGTTACTCGGCTCGGTAGGTCAAGCTGGCGCACGATGAAAAAGAGAGTGACGGACGACAGGCTCGCCGATTCTACGCTCGCTATCCATGCAGGTGAAAAGAGATCTCAAGTCAGCGTGCCGGTGGGAACTTCGATTGCGAGGACCGCGAACTTCACCTTCGCAAATACGGAGGAAATGAAGCGTTGGGCCGAGGGGAAAAGCCCGGCTTACATCTACACGCGATACGGCAACCCGACGCTGGCGATTGCGGAGGAAAAGATCGCCGCGCTCGAAGGAGCCGAAGCGGCCATCGTTGCGGCTTCGGGGATGGCTGCCATTTCCAGCGCGTTGCTCTCAATCCTGAAAGCGGGCGACGAAGTGATTGCGACGCGTGCGCTCTACGGCGGGAGTTATCGGCTGATGCGCGATATTTTTCCGCGGATGGGCATCGTCGTTCGCCACGTGGAAACCGATCTTGCCGGCATCGAACGACTGGTGAACCCGCGCACGAGGGCGCTCTACATCGAGACTCCGACGAACCCGACGCTGCGACTGGTGGATTTGCAAAAGGCAGTTTCCTTTGCCAAGGAATGGGATCTGCTTTCCCTTATTGACAATACTTTCGCAACTCCCGTGGTGCAGAAACCGATCAAGATGGGATTCGATCTGGTGGTGCACAGCGCGACGAAATATCTGGCGGGACATTCGGACGTGATTGCCGGAGTGGCGGTGGGCAGCCATAGCCTGATTGAAAAGATTCGCGACATGATCATTTATCTTGGCGGTTCGATGGATCCGGAAGCAGCGTTCCTACTGATCCGCGGAATGAAAACGCTGCAAGTGCGTGTACCACGTCAATGTCAGACTGCTCTTACGGTGGCGCGATATCTCGAAGAGCATCCCAAGGTCGCGCGCGTGCATTACCCCGGATTGCCTTCGCACCCTGACCATAAGCTCGCCAAGCGTCAGATGAAGGGATTCGGAGCGATGATGGCGTTTGATTTGAAGGGCGGCTTGGCTGCAGCGCGGCGCTTCTGCGATCGGACGCGAGTCTTTTTGCTGGCGGCAAGCCTGGGCGGCGTGGAATCGCTCGTGGTGCTGCCGATTTACTCTTCGCACTACCGCATGTCAGCGGCAGAACTGCGCGCCGCTGGCGTCGAGCCCGGCACAGTCCGTGTCTCCATTGGCCTGGAAGACCCCGCCGACCTGATTGAGGATGTGCGCCAAGCCCTCGCGTAACAACCGATTTCGCTCTCTCTCTAAAAGTGCAGCTTCATTCCAAACTGTAATTGCCTTGCACCGGTTGTGCCGTCGTTGCGACCGACTGTAAGACTCGACTGCCCAAACAGTGCCCCGTCGGTTATGAAATTATCGGGCTGCTGGAAGTTCGGATGGTTGAAAAGATTGTAGTACTCGGAGCGGAACTCCACGCTAAAACGCTCCGTGATTTTTGTGTTCTTTGCAATGACCATGTCAAAGTTCTTGTACGAAGGGCCGTAGTAGGTGTTGCGGTGTACGTTGCCCGGGCCACCGAACAACGGAAAGGTGAAAAGACCCACATTCGGACCTGTTTGCGTAATTGGCGACGTAACCGGAACGATGTTAGCAGTTGTAGCGAAGGATGCGCGCTGGGTCGCGCCCGTGCCGTCGCTGTCGATTCCCGGCGCGAAAATTTCAAAAGGAAATCCACTTTGCAGCGTGGCAATTCCGGACCAAGACCATCCTTCCAGAACCCTGCCGACAACGCCACTATTCAAACGGGCTTTACCGCGGCCAAAAGGCAGTTCCGCAATGTAGTTGATCACCGCGCGGTGCCGGACATCAAATGACGAATTCCCTTTTTCTCTCTTGAGTTCATTCGAATTGGCTGGGAAGACTGTCTGGTTCTCTTGCGGAAGGAAGGCGTCGCTGGCATCGTCAATTGCATGCGCCCAGGTGTAGTTCACCTGGAAGGACATGCCGTGCGAGAACTGTTTGTTGAGCGTGGTCTGCAGGGAATTGTAGTTAGATTGGGCAATGCTGGCCACTTGATTGGAATGAAACGCCGCGCTGTTATTCACGGCGTCGAAGGGAAGCACGCCATTCTCGGCGCCAACATAAAGATTGGAACCCTGAACGGTTTCAACTGAGGGGTCGGCAGTGGGTGAATCGACACACATGAATGGATTCGGGACGCGGCAGAAAGCGCGCAACTGCGCGACGAGCGCAGGGTTCGGAGCATTCCCATCAATTACGCGGAGCAAACGGTTGGCTTTGTTGCCGACATAATTGACCTCAAGAACGAAGTGCCCTCCGAGCTGCCGCTGAATCCCGAAGCTCCTCTGCTGCACGTAGGGAACGCGAAACTCAGGGCTAATGGTCGCCGGGAAAGCAAACGAGAATTGCGGAAGCGAAAAGCCGGGTGCGGGTTGCGTCGCCGGAATGGGTATATTGGAAATCTGGTCCGCCGGAGTCGCAGGATTAGTATTGGTAGGGTTTTCGCCGCCGTAGACAGAGTTCACAAAAGGCAGCGAAAACGGGGGATTGGCGCGTGTGTCACCGGTGAGGTTAAAGAACTGGCGGTCGCGGAAATAACCGAAGCCGGCGCGAATGGACGTCTTGCCATCCTTGAACGGATCCCAGGCAAATCCGATACGTGGCTCGAAGCCCTTTACGTCGTTGACGTAGAGAGGATTCGGTCCTCCCCGAGTAACTTGCACAAATTGAATCGGCGGAGGACCGGCCAGCGCCTCGGGCGTTGCGCTGGTGAGTTGGTCTCGGATAACCCAAGGAACTCCATTCCACTCATAGCGAAGGCCGATGTTTAGAGTGAAGTTCGATTTCACTTTGAACTGATCTTGAAAAAAGGTGGCCATATCTCGCTCGCGGAATCCGCGTTCGTCGCTTGAGATTCGCGTTCCGGCAGTGTTGTAAAGCTGAGTTTGAGATTCGTTAAACACGCCGCCCAGCAATCCCCAAACCGCGTCCTCAACCGTGGGGTTACTAAATGGAGTCGTATTCTGGAGCGCGGATGTGCCGGTATTCGTGGAGATCGCGAAATTTGGCGTGGAGCGGGTGCTGAAATTGTCGAAATCATTGGAGTAATTGTCACCGAATTCGTAACCGAACTTGAGCGTATGGCGGCCTTTGGTCCAAGTCACATTGTCACCGATGTTGTAGGTTCCGAAAGGCCGATCCTGGCCGTTGCTGTCGCCGAGCGCAAAGCAAGCGACCTGAGTGAAGCCCGGAAGCGCCCAATCGCGGCCCCGGCCAAAAGGATCGACGCCAGCAAGGCTCAAGCTGTCGATTGTCTTGAAACCATTGCACGCAAAGTTTTGGAACGATCGGTTCCCGCTCGCATAGAAGTCATTTTGGATCGTAGGAGAAATGGTGCTCGCAAGGTGGCCATTCAGGCTCTGAGTAAGGCCCGAGAAGGAATCGCCTCCGATGCCGGGCAATATATTGGTGCTCCCACCGTTGTCGGAGCCCTTATTCGCGAGGTAACGAATGCTGAGGGTATTTCTCGAGGTAATCATGTAATCGACCCTTGCGAGATAATTGCTCGCATTGTTGAGGTCAGTATCCCCGAAAAAGAACTGTGATGAAACGCCCTGGACGACAGATGGACCGTTTGGCGCGGGATAGAAATTCAGAATCTTCTGAGTTTGAGGGTCCAGCGCGAGATGAAACCCGTTATTAGCCGAACCAGGCGTACTGACGTTGATGCTGACCGGTCCAGCGGTAGGATCCGTATACGTAAAAACACCGGTTTTGAAAGCAGCGTCCGGGACCGTCGCAACCGAAGTAGTGGCCGTTGCGAATCGATTTCCCTCGTAATTGAAGAAGTAGAACAGCTTGTTCTTAATCACTGGACCGCCTACGGATGCCCCAAAGGTATTGCGCACGTACGGGCTCTGCCGCCCAGTGTCCGGAGTGTTAAAGAAGTCTCTGGCGCCGAGCGCGTTCCAGCGACCGAAATAGTACACATCGCCGTGAAGATCGTTCGTTCCGCTGCGTGTGATGATATCGATCACCGCGCTGGAGTTGCGGCCAAACTCAGGCAAATAACCGTCGGTGATCACGCGAAATTCTTCGGTGGCGTCGGGGTTGAGCGTCACCAGCCCAGTCCCTGGAACACCAGGATCGTTGTTATTAGTCCCGTCGAGCAGGAAGTTGTTGTTGCGGTCGCGGCCACCGTTCACGGAGAAGCCGCCCGATGTTGTGTTGGTATAGGTGGTTCCGGGCGTTAGAAGAACTAATTGATAGGGGTCTCGAAGGATTAAAGGAAGGGCAGCGATTTGCTTCTCATCCACGACATTGCTGACTTGGGAATCCGTGGTATCGATTGGCGCAATGTCGGTGCCCTCGACCGTCACTGTTTGTGTAGCCGGGCCTACTTCCAATGCGGCATCGAGTGTCAGGGCTTGGTCCACCGTGAGAGTCACTGCGGCAAATTTTACGGTTTTGAGTCCGGCCTTCGCGAAAGTGATGTCGTACGTTCCCGGTGCGAGGTTTGAAATGGAGTAAGTTCCAGTATCAGTGGTTTGAATCTCCCGAGTTGCGTTCGTTGCCTCGTTTAAGACGCTGATGGCGACACCAGGGACTACAGCCCCGGAGGGGTCCGTCACTGTCCCATTGATCGAGGCTGTTCCTTGAGCTCGCAGGGCCGACGGTGCAGTCAACGCCACCGCAAGCATTGCACACACAAACACACGTGGAAAAAGACGTCCCCATCGGACCATGACACACCCCTCATTTGGCAACGGATCAAGCAACAAAAATGCGATCTCTAAACCTTTACGTGCATGCACTTAGCCATTAGTCCCTAGGCGACAAGGCACCGGCTAACTCTATTGTTATGAGCTGCATATCTGCGCATTCAGCCGAACGTGACGGTCGCGTTCCGACGGGAACCTATGACAAATGGGATTTGGTGCGGTGGAAGATTTATGTGGATTGGTATAGTTCTCGGATTTTTGTATGCCGTCACATTCGCTGTCGCGTGACAAATCGGAATTCGCCGTAGTAAGCCGCTCTGGGATTCAGCATTGGAATTTGACCCTGGATGAAACGCTAGTACTCGATGTCCCGATTATGCCAATGGCTGGTACGGCAAGGCCATTGACCGGATGGTAGGTTGCTCGTAAGATTCGCGATACCCCTGAAGAGGGGCGAATGTCGCGGCGCCGCGTTGGTTTCGAGCAGCTACGGACCGGCAGTTGCTCCATAGATACTCGCGGAGAAGTGTTGCGCGTCGCGAGGGTGGACGGAGACTATGAAACTGAGGACGTTTCTGAGGTTGGGTGTTGCGGCTGGAGTGATCGTTTTTCTCGGCGGCTGCGAAGACACCGTGTCCACGAAGCAAGCGAAAGCGAAGGCACATGCGCCTGCGGCAACCCCTGCGCCGGTTCCACAGTTTGTCCACGAGAAGCTGCCCCTCCCAGCACAGCCGATTTCGGTAGCGTCCTTGTATGACACGCGGCCGGCCATCGATATTCTGATCGAAAAAGTGCAAGTGCGCTTCGATGCCGCGCAGAAAGAGTACAAGGCCGGAGACTTCGACAAAGCGCGCAAAGACTATGACCATGCGGTGAATTTGATCGTAGCCAGCGGTTTCCAGGTGGATTCCGATCCGCGACTGTCGGATCTTTTTGATCAAATCGGCGAAACCTTGCACTCATACGAGGTGAACGCGGAGCAAGGCGCGGACGATGAAGAAGTGAACCCCAGCACGCCGGCGCCGATTGATGAGCTTACTGACATGACCTTGCCGCCGGGCGACCCGCGTTTGGCGGATGCTGCAGAGCAGGAATTGATGCGCGTGCACCACGATTTGCCGCTGACGGTGAACGATTCGGTGCTGCAATATCTGAGCTTTTTCTCAACGACGCGCGGGCACGCCGTGGTCGAGCACGGCCTGGATCGCTCCGGGCGATACAACGAGATGATCCGGCGTGTGCTGAAAGAAGAAGGCGTGCCGCAGGATTTGATGTACCTGGCGCAAGCGGAATCGGCGTTCCAGCCGACGGCCGTTTCGCGAGCGGGCGCGCGGGGACTGTGGCAATTCATGCCTTTCCGCGGTGAAGAATACGACTTGGACCGCACCTATTGGGTGGATGAACGCAGCGATCCGGAAAAGGCCACTCGCGCGGCGGCGCGGCACATGCGCGATCTTTACGACATGTTCGGCGACTGGTATCTGGTGATGGCGGCATACAACTCCGGGCCGATGAATGTGGTGAAAGCCATCGAGCGGACCGGCTACGCGGATTTCTGGGAACTGCAAAGACGCCATGCCTTGCCGAAGCAAACTCAGAATTACGTGCCGATCATCATCGCGCTGGCGCTGGTAGCCAAGGATCCGGGGCTGTACGGCGTGCAGATTGCGCCGGAGAAGCCCGCGCCAGTGGACATCGTGCACCCCAGCCATTCGATCGATTTGCATCTGGTGGCGGACGCAACCGGCGCGGACATTGATGATTTGCGGCAAATGAATCCCGAGCTACTGCGGAACGTCACGCCGAATGATCCCAACTTTCAGTTGAAGCTACCAGCGGGCGACGGCGAGAAGTTGCTGAATGCCATCAACCAAGTCCCTGAAGACAAGTGGACCAGTTGGCGGCTGCACACCGTCGAAGAGGGCGAAACGATTTCGGAGATTGCGCGGCACTATCGCGTGACGGTGCCGGCCATCGAGCTCGCGAACCATCTGGAAGCGCACGCCACTGTTCCGGCCGGATTCATGCTGAACGTGCCGACAGCGCCGCCGACCGTGCACCTACTGCATTATCGCGTGGTGCGCGGCGACACCTTGGAAGGAATTGCCGAGCGCTTCGACGTCAGCGTCAGCGAGTTGAAACGCTGGAACAATATACGCGGCGCGAAAGTTCCGCGAGGTTCGCGCTTGCGAATCTATGCGGGCGGCGCGCCGGATAGTTCCGCACATTCGAAATCAAAGTCGGTACAATTGCAATCCCATGATGCTCGAGTTCAGGACGTCTCGGACAGCAATTCGACCGACAAGTCCGGGCCGCGACGGCATTTGGTGAAGCAAGGCGAGACTTTGTATTCCATCGCGCATGCTTACAAGACGACCGTCGAGAGCCTACGTGACGCGAACCCCTTTCTGGGCGAGCGGCCACTTGAGGCCGGGGACATTTTGACCATCCAGCGATAACAGACCAGCGACCGTTCGGCTTGTACTTCCGTTAATTAAGTATCTCATTTCACGCCCATTACCGGGCGGCGTTACGTTTTGTTACATGCGATTTCCGCATCCCCTCGACCGAGCCACAGCAATTTGGTCTTTTCTATCCCTTGTCGCTTGACAAACTTCCGGCACTCCGTTTATAAGCGCGCAAGGGCCTAATAGATGTTCGGTAATGCTGGAACCCAGGGAGGGATTTGATGTTCAACGCCAAGCTGCATGATGAAGAAGACGACGAGCTGCCCCGTTACGAAGAGGAAGAGGAAGAAGGCGCAGAGGTTCCTCAGGGAGAAGTCGTAGAAGTGGAAGAGATCATCGTCGAGGACGATTCGGAAGAGGAAGAGCCCGCTGCTCCGCCCGCACGCAAGCCGGCTGCCACGCCCAAAGCGAAAAAAGCCAAGAAGGCTGCGCCGAAGAAAAAGGCTAAAGCCAAGCCCAAGAAAGCGGCGAAGAAAAAGGCCTCGACGAAAAAGAGGGGCAAGCGCAAGAAGCGCTGAACCTTCCGGAAGAGTCCCCAAGCGGAACGGTTGGCTTCGAAATCTTGCCGGTAGTGGCACGGCCGCAGCAGTGCTTTTATGCTGCTGCGCACACTGGTGCCTTGTTCATTTGGAGTGCCTCGGTGTGTGTGTCCGTCCTGCGGTTCTGCGGCATGCTGGTTCTTGACAAGTGGACCTGCAACACCAACGGGCGCCATCTTCTACAGGGATGCGGGTGTTCGTGTATCGGCGAGCGATCCGGCGCGGTACTCGGCCGATGAATCAAGTGGAGGGATTCGCTGAGGAGCTGCGTTTGCGGATTCAGTAATGCTGCGACAAAGATGGCGGTCTGAAAAGACCGCCGCCACAACGTAAAATTCGAAAAGTACATCCCTCGCCGGGCTCCCTTCGCCACGATTCTCAGGGCAAGCGGGATGGCACCTGCTTCACTTTTTCCGTTAAATGTAAGGTCTTGATTGCGCCCCAGCGAGGAAGCTTGCGCTTGCCGAGAAGAACCTCCGCCGCCCAGGTTCCCAGATAGGAGGAGAGCGCGACTCCGTGTCCGGCGTAGGCGCCTGCAACGATAGCGTTCCGGCCATGTTCGACATTTCGGGGATGCCAGTCGAAGACGGGCTTCCAGGAATCGCGAAACAGGATCGGGCCGCCCCAACGATGCGTGAATTCTGTCTTTTCGAGCGCAGGATGCAAACGCCGGACGCGCTCTTCGAGGCGGGCGAAAATCTGGGCAGGCTCCGGGGTGGCGATGTCCACGCGTTCGAGGTCGTCTTCATCGGGTGATTGCACCAGGCCCGCGCCCCACACGACGGAACGGTCGCGCCGCACGCGTCCCCATAGATAAGGAAAGTCCACGGTGTAGAACGGCTTCCTTTCCCCGAGGCCGATTGCAGCAAGCACCTTTTCACTAACGGGCTTAGCCAGGACCGCAAGCGTCAGGCGCGGATGCATTTCGTCGCGCAGGCCCGACACGTCAAGAGACAGAGCATTGGTCGCGAAAATGATTTTTGCGGCGGTGAGCTTGCGAATGTTACCGCGACCGTCCCCTACGTGGATTTCGGGCGTCGCGCTCCACTCCACGCTCGCGACGCGATGATTTTCGTAAACGCGAACTCCTTGCCGGTGCGCGGCGCGCGCGAGGCCGCTGACCAGCTTTCCGGGATCGAGAGTGCCGCCGGGAACCTCATTCACCACTCGCAGCGTGCCGGAGTCGTGCCATCGAATGGGGGACGTGCGCAGGCCCTCGGTGTTTCCACTGCGCGCGATTTCCCACGCGCCACCAAGGTGCAAGTCGCAGTTCACGCGCAACTTTTTCAGAATTTTTTCGAGCCCGGCCAGAACGTCGCCCAAACCGCGCTGATGCCCCGCCGCCGTTTCCGAGAGGGCCATTCCACCCGTTCGCCCGCTCGCGCCCGCGCCGATGTGAAAAGCTTCTAAAACGGCCACGGATTTTTCGGGCGCGAGCAGCCGCAACCATGCCGCGGCAGCGAGGCCGGTGAAGCCCGCGCCGATAACGGCGAAGTCCACTCGATCGGGAAGCGCGCGTTTAGGAGGACGAAAGTCGATTTTCCAGGGAGGAGAACCCCAGGAGTTCAGTTGAAAGTTCATAGTCAAAAGTTGAAAGCATCTATAAAGAGGAGTTGAAAGTTCACAGTCAATAGTTCAAAGAAAGAAATTGACCGGCGCTAGGCGGCGGGCCCGGAGGGTTCACTTTCAGCTGTTGACTGTTAACCGTCAACTTTCGACTCTGAACCGACAGCCAACCACGCCGGCGCCTAGAGAATGCTTTCCGTCCAGTTCTCCAGCGTGTGCTTCAGCTTGGCCATGAACTGGTGGGCGACAGCGCCGTCCACCACGCGATGGTCGTAGGAGAGTGTCAGGTAGACCATGGAGCGGATGGCAATCGCGTCGTCGATCACCACCGGCCGCTTTTCAATCGTGCCGAGGCCGAGAATGGCAACGTTGGGTTGATTGATCACCGGAAGGCCAAACAGGCCGCCGAAAACGCCGGGGTTGGTTATGGCGAAAGTTCCTTCGGCGACTTCTTCGGGTTTCAGTTTCTTGGCGCGGGCGCGCTCGGCCAGATCGTTCATCGTCCGGGCAATGCCCAGGAAATTCTTTTCTTCGGCATTCTTGATCACCGGAACAATCAAGCCCCAGTCCAGCGCCACGGCGATGCCGATGTTGCACTCCTTGTGCAACACGATGTTGGTGCCGTCCACCGAAGAGTTCACTGTGGGAAACGCGCGCAGGGCTTCCACGGCGGCACGCACGAAGAAAGGCATGAAGGTGAGCTTCGTGCCGGTGCTTTCCTCGAATTTATTCTTCATTTTGGCGCGCAGGGTGGCGATCGCGGTCATGTCCGCCTCGTCGACAGAATAGACGTGCGGCGAAACGCGCTTCGAGAGCACCATGTGCTCTGCGATGCGCTGGCGCATCACGGACATCGGTTGAACTTCGTAGTGGCCGAAGTACATCTTTTCGCGCGGCACTGCATTTTCGAGAACGGCGGACGCGGATGCGCCGCCCACTGCCGGAGGAGGGGCGGACGGCCGAGCCGGAGCCGCACTCGGCACGGCGCTCACTGCGGGTACCTGCGCTGAAGTTCGCACGGCGCCCGCGCCGCCTTCGACCGCGTTCAGGATGTCATGCTTGCTGACGCGTCCGCCGGCGCCCGTGCCGGGGACCTGCGAGACGTCAATGTTGTGCTCGCGCGCGATTTTACGCACGAGTGGCGAGCTGCGTACTTTTTCCCCGTTGGCGGCAGCCGGGGGTTGGACCGCCGGCGAAGCAGATTTAGCCTCGGGGGCGGACGGCGCTTGCGCTTTCACCGGAGCAGGCGCGGGCTTCGCAGCTTCAGGTTTGGCGGGCACGGAGGCGGCCGGAGCAGCAGAACCTGCGGCGGCGCCATCGGCGTCAATCACCGCGACCACGGTCTGAATCGGAACCGTTTGCCCTTCGTTGACCTTGATTTCTTTCAGCACACCCGCCGAAGGCGAGGGAATCTCAGCGTCCACTTTGTCCGTGGAAATTTCAAACAGCGGCTCATCGCGCTCGATTTTGTCTCCGGCTTTCTTGAGCCACTTGGTGATGGTGCCTTCAAAAATGCTTTCGCCCATTTGGGGCATGATGACGTCAACAGCCATGTTCTTCTCCTGTGAAATCGCTGGCGCGGCCTTCAGGCGGCAGCCAGACATTCCTCGTGCCAGACACCCGGGATGCCTTCCAGGGTGTAAATCTCGTCGCCGCCGTGAAAAAATTCGACGGCCTTCACCTTCGCGGTGCGCCCGGCAAATTCGAGCTGCTCGGGCTCGAGCTCATTGTGGTATTGCCCGGCCTCGAGGAATTCCTCGAGGAACGCGCGGTCCGAGATGCGCACTTCGCTGCCGACTTCGAACTCCGCCTGGTTCACGCCTTTGGTCTTTCCCATCGTCCATCCTGCCTTCGTCCGCGTCAGTATTTTGCAAGCTTGCGCGCGGCCGCAATCACTTTTTCGGTGTTCGGTAAAAAATGTTCTTCAAGCGGGGGTGAGTAAGGCACGGGCGTGTCCAGCGCGGTGACGCGCTCGATGGGCCCGTCGAGATCCTCGAAAGCGCCTTCGCAAACGATGGCGGCAATTTCGCCGGCAATGCCGCCCGTGCGAGTATCTTCATGCACAATCAACAACTTATTGGTCTTTTTCACCGAAGCGAGAATCGTTTCCTCGTCCAGGGGCAGCAGGGTGCGCAGGTCGATTACTTCCGCGTCGATGCCTTCCTTCGCGAGCTGTTCGGCAGCTTCCATCGCGGTGTGCGCCATCGCGGCGTAGCTGATGATCGTCAAGTCTCGGCCCGCGCGACGCACTGCCGCTTTCCCGATGGGCACTGTGTAATCGCCGGGGGGCATTTCTTCCCTTAGCCGGCGGTACAGGAATTTGTGTTCGAAAAAGAGCACGGGATTATTGTCGCGAATGGCCGATTTCAAAAGGCCCTTGGCATCTGACGGAGTGGAAGGATAAATCACTTTCAGGCCAGGAGTATGCACGAAATACATTTCCGGATTGGCCGAATGAAACGGCCCGCCATGCACGCCGCCGCCCGAAGGTCCGCGGATGACCATGGGAACAGGAGCGTCCCACAGGTAGTGCGATTTGGCGACGAAGTTCGTTACCTGATTGAAGCAGCAGGCGATGAAGTCGATGAACTGCATTTCCGCGACGGGCCGCAGGCCTAGGAAACTCATTCCACAGGCCGCGCCGATGATGGCTGTTTCGCTGATGGGAGTTTCAATCACGCGTTCGCGGCCAAATTTAGCGAGGAGGCCCTCGGTGACTTTGAATGCGCCGCCGTAAACGCCGATATCTTCGCCGATGGCGACGACGGCCGCGTCGCGTGCCATTTCTTCGAACATGGCTTGGCGGATGGCTTCCACCATAGTGATTGGAGCAGTGGCCGAGGCCGCTTGCGTTGCCATGTTCAGCGCCTCCCCTGCTTATCCGGAGCGTTCTTCGCAAACGATTTGCCTTGCTGATTCTTGCCGAACGGCTTTCCGTTGGGATTTTTGACGAAGGATTTGCCGGGGGGATTCTTCCCAAACGATTTGTCGTGGCCGCCCTTATGGAAGGATTTGTCCGGGGCACCGCGGCGATAGGATTTGTTCTGCGGGTTCTCGGGACTTTGCAGGAACGCTTTATCTTTCGGACCGCGGCCAAACGGGACGCGTGGCGCGGCGGGTTCCTCGGCGGGCTCGCTGGTTGCTGCGGGCGACTTGCGCGCAGGGACGTTGGCTGCCGCGGCACTCGCAGCGGGTGTCTTCGCGATGACAGGCGTCGGGGTTTTCGAGCCATTGCCAGCCGGCGCGACGTCTCGCGCAGTGGGAATCTCGCCTAACGCTCCCAAATCCTCCATGCGCCACGTTGTATCGATGCTCGATTGGGGCGGGATCACTTCGGCCTTGGAGCGCTTCCAATCCGCCTCGATCTTGTGACAGCCATCGCAGTACACACCCTCTTCTGCGAGCGCGGCTGGCGGAAGTGGTGAGTCTTCGGCGAATTTCTGTTCGACGTCGAGTTCGTGCTCGATGCGCGCGTCAATTTCCGATTTCGTCTGCGCATCCCAGATTTTGTTTTCGGTGAGATATTTCTCGTAGAGCGCGATGGGATCGCGCGCCTTCCAGTAGTCGAACATCTGCTTGGGAACGTATTCTGCCGGGTCGTGCTGCGCGTGGCCGCGCATGCGCATGGTTTTTACTTCGATCAGGCGGGGACCGCGCCCGGCGCGACATTCCTCCACGGCTTCTTTCGCCGCGCCATACACCGCAACCACGTCGTTGCCATCCACTATCGCGCTGCTAATTCCGTAGGCGACCGCACGGTCGGCAAGATTTTTGATCGGCACCTGGCGCGAAACGGGCGTGGAATATGCCCACTGGTTATTTTCGACGATCAAAACGAACGGCGCGCGTTGCGCGGCCGCGAGGCCAAGGCCTTCGTGAAACGCGCCGGTCGAGCTGCCGCCGTCGCCGATCCACGTAAGCGTCACGATATTCTGCCCGAGATAACGTCCCGCCATGGCCACGCCAGTCATCACCGGAATCAGGTCGCCGAGCATGGAAATCGGCGAAACAATGTGGCGGACTTTGAGGTCGCCGAAGTGGCTGGTGCCATCCTTGCCCTTGGTCGGCGAAGTGTACTTGGCCATGTGCTGCGTGAAAATATCGCGAGGCGGCACGCCTTTGACGAGCAGCGCGCCGATATTACGGATCATGGGGGCGATCCAGTCGCGCTTTTCGAGCGCGTAACAGGTTCCCACCGAAACAGCTTCCTGGCCGAGGCTGGAATACAATCCGCCGACAATTTTATTTTGGCGGAAGAGCCGGACCATGCGCTCTTCGAGCTGGCGATTGAGCTGCATGAAATAGTAGAGGTCCAGGTGCTGTTCCCGCGTCAGCGGTTGGCTCATGCCCTGCTCCCTTGCAAATCCACGGCTTCGGCTGCGGCCGTGCGCTCGGCACCATTCTGATCCAGCCGATAGGCTGCGACGGAGTGAGCCGCCAGTTTTTCGTCGAGTGTCGCGCGCGATACCGCAGTCATGTCGTAGCCGAATACATCGCCAAAATGCGAAATCAACTTCGGCGTGACCTCTTCCCTGCTTACGGCGCGGTCCAGCACGCGCTCGAGTGACGTGGCGCGTTTCCCGGCGATCCCGCACGGGACGATCAAATCAAAGTATCGCAGATCGGTGGCCACATTGTACGCAAAGCCGTGAGAAGTCACCCAGCGGCTCAGGTGCACGCCGAGCGCCGCGAGTTTTTCCTCGCCAGAGGTGGTGTCCACCCAAATCCCATGGCGATCTGCAACGCGGCGGGCGGACACGCCGAAATCGGCTGATGCGCGAATCATCACTTCTTCGAGGTGGCTGACGTACCAGCGCACATCGCGGCGATGTTGAGCGAGATCGAGAATCGGATAGCCGACAATTTGGCCGGGGCCGTGGTAGGTGATGTCACCACCGCGGTTCGTCTCGTGAAATGTGACGTTCATTTGCGAAAGCAATCGTTCGCTGGCGCGCAGATGCTCACGCCTTCCGTTGCGGCCCAAAGTGATCACGTGCGGATGTTCGCAAAGCAATAGCACATCGGGAATAGCGCCTGCTTTGCGCGCTTCCACTAGACGTGCCTGCAAGGCACATGCCGGGCCATAAGGCAGTAGCCCCAGATTCACGACCCAGCAAATTGGCTTTTTGTCGTTCAAGTGTTTCTCGCGCCAGGAACGCGTATTCTGCAAAATTAATAGTTGATGCTCAAGCCCCGTACGGAATTAAACGCATCGCCCATCGCTTCCCACACTGTGGGATGAGCGTGGATCGTTGCGGCCATATCGTCGAGGGTGGCTTCGAGGCCCAGCGCTGCCACCGGCTCGGCGATGATCTCCGTAGCCAGCGGGCCAATAGCGTGCACGCCGAGAATTTCGCCATATTTTTCCTCGGCGACCACTTTGATGAAGCCCTCATGCTGGCCGAGAATTGTTGCCTTGCTATTGCCGAGGAACGGGAATTTCCCGGTCTTCACGCTGAAACCGGCATCGCGCGCCTGTTTCTCGGTGAGGCCGATTGACCCGATCTGCGGCTCGCAATAAGTGGCGTTGGGGCAGCGCTTGCGATCGAACGGCTGCATTTCCTGGCCCGCCATGCGGCCGACGGCGATGATGCCCTCCATCGAGGCGGCATGAGCGAGCTGCGGCTGGCCGGCAACGATATCGCCAATCGCATATAGGTGGGGTTCATCGGTTTCCATATACGCGTTGGTGTGGATGTAGCCGCGCTCGACTTTTGCCTTGGTTTTTTCGAGGCCGATATTCTCCGTGAGCGGGCGGCGCCCGACGGCAATCAGAACTTTTTCCGCGCTAATGGTTTGTGATTTGCCCGTTTTGTCCTTGAACGTGACGGTCGCGCCATTGGCGTCTTTCTTCACCGCCTCGACTTTCGATTCTGTCTCGATGCGAATGCCCTTCTTTTTGAAGGCCTTCTCCAGCTCCGGCGAAATTTCCTCGTCTTCGAGAGGAACTACGCGCGGCAAGGCTTCCAGAATCGTCACCTCGGTTCCAAATGTGCGGAAGATCGAAGCAAATTCAACGCCGACGGCGCCGGCGCCAACCACGATCATCGACTTCGGTATTTCGCTCAGCAGCAAAATCTCGCGATTGGTGAGCACTGTTTTGCCGTCAATTTCGACTCCCGGCAAGGAACGCGCTTCCGAGCCAGTTGCCAGCAGAACATTAGTGGTTTCAAGCTCTGTGGTCTTGCCGTCTTTTTCGACGCTCACGCGGCCCGGCCCGGCAAGTTTGCCCCAGCCGGTGATGGATTCCACCTTATTTTTCTTGAACAACAATCCGATTCCGCCCGCATGTTTCTTGACGATTTTGTCTTTGCGCGCCAGGATCGCCGGCCAATTTATCTTCACATCCTTGACTTCAAATCCGAATTCTTCCGCGCGCTTGAAATGATCGTAAATGTCGGCGTGGTGCAGAAATACTTTGGTTGGGATGCAGCCCACATGCAGGCAAGTGCCACCGAGAAATGGATCCTTTTCGACCACGGCGGTCTTCAATCCCCACTGCGCGGCGCGAATCGCGGCCACATAGCCGCCCGGTCCGCTGCCGATAACCACCACATCATATTTGGCCAAACCAGTCCTCCCCTACGACTTCTTCAGTGTCAAAAGATTCGATTCATGGAAGGGTGTCCAGGATTGTGGATACAGGATTGCGGCTCTTCCCGGCTCGCAAATAATAGATTTTAGCAGCGGTGGTGCCTCGCCGCAACCCTAGCTGTGGCGCTGCAGTTGCGCACCATCCGGGTGCAGGGGAATCAAATCACCTTCTAGACGAGACTTTGTCGGCGTGACTCCAACTCTCCCGGTTATGTGGTCCGGGTGAAATAAGCCTCTCAGCTGGTCTGGCGGTGCTTGGTTTTCGAACTGCTCCCCAATAACTACACAGACCGTCTATCTTGAAGGCGACCTCCGCGCGGAGCTGCCACGAAACTAATTCATCTCTATGCCCGTATAGTATTCAGAAGCCAGTCGCGGTAGGGACGGGGATGCTCCCCGCCCGCCGCCCTGCCGGTTTAGCCCGGCGCTATCAGGAGAGCCCACATGACTCCAGACTACGATGCCCCGAACCTGGCCGCGCACGCGGAAGATATCGCTCCGGCTGAGTCTTCTCCCTCTCCCATTGCCAATACCTTCAAGGGGCCAAATGGAATGCGTGCCGGTTGGCGGCTGCTTTTGTTCGTCGTGTTTTGGATCGCCACTATGCTTGCCATGCAGTTTGTGCTCCTCCATATCCCTAGCGCTGCCGCCTGGCTGAAGGCGCAGGACCCTCACGTGATGAGCCCACCGGCTGCGATCGCGGGCGAGGCAATGATGCTAACCGCTCTCGTTGTGGCGACTCTGCTGATGACGCTCATCGAAAAGCGGACGTACGCGGATTACCATTTTCCACTGAACCAGGCTTTCGGTAAGCGTTTCTGGCAAGGCATTCCGTACGGGTTCGCGATGCTTTCGCTCCTGATGGTGCTGATCGCTGCGTTTCGCGGATTTTCTTTAGGCAACATGGCGCTTTCCGGCGCGGATGCCTTGAAATTCGGCGCGGCGTACGGCGTGGTCTTCATTATGGTAGGGCTCTTCGAGGAATTTTCGTTTCGCGGCTACATGCAGTCAACTCTGACTTCCGGGATCGGCTTCTGGCCAGCCGCGATCGTTCTTTCGATTCTATTTGGGTCAATCCATCTGCAAAACCGCGGTGAAGCGTGGATAGGCGCGGCGATGGCGGGTTCGTTCGGCATACTCGCAGCGTTCAGTCTGCGGCGCACCGGGAATATCTGGTTTCCGATCGGGATGCATGCCGCGTGGGATTGGGGCGAGACGTATTTTTATTCCGTACCGGATAGCGGCTTCCTCGCGAAAGGACATTTGTTGAATTCCAGCTTTCACGGACCGACGTGGCTAACCGGTGGAACGGTCGGACCGGAAGGCAGCGTTTTTGCGTTTGCGGTGCTGGTGATTGGGGGCGTGGGGATACATTTCTTGTTTCCCGCGAAACAGCCGACGAACTGAGCTGTTTCGATCGATCTCTAGCGGACCCTGGGGCGCAGCAAGTAGCGCCCTTACAATTTCCTAGTTCAAAATCTGCGTTGGTTCCGCGGCGCCCAGTTCTCCTTCCCAGCGCGCGATCACGGCAGACGCGAGGCAATTTCCGATTACGTTGACTGCTGTGCGCGCCATATCCATCAGCGCATCAATTCCCAGGATTACGAAAATGGGCTCGGTTGGAAGATGAAACATCCCTACCGTAGCGAGTAACACTACCAGCACAGCGCGCGGCACGCCGGCGACGCCCTTGCTGGTGAGCATCAGCGTAAACACCATGAAGAGCTGCTCGCCGAAGGGCATGTGGATGCCCGCCGCCTGCGCGACGAAAACGGATGCTAACGCGAGATAGAGAGATGACCCGTCAAGATTGAAGCTGTATCCGGCGGGGACTACGAAGGCCACGATCCGTCGCGGCACTCCAAACGCTTCCATGGATTCCATCGCGCGCGGCAGGGCTGCTTCGGACGTGCTGGTGGCGAAGGCAATGGTGGCGGGTTCGGCTACGGCTTGCACGAAGCGGCCGAGCGGAAGCTTGGCCGACCAAGCGATGGGTAACAGAACGAACAGCAAAAAGGCGGCCAGCGCAGCATAGCCTGTAAGCAAGAGCTTCCCAAGCGGCAGAAGCACGCCGATTCCCACGTGCGCGACGGTGTACGCCATAGCGGCGCCGACGCCAACCGGCGCGTAATACATCACGATATTCGTGAACGAAAACATCGTTTCGGTCAGTGATTCGCAGAATTTCAACATCGGAGCACGTTTCGCCTCGGAGATGCGCGCGAGCGCAATCCCGAAAATGACGGCGAACACCGCGACTTGCAGGATTTGATTTTCGGCTACCGACTTCGCAAGATTTTCGGGAAACACGTGCAGTAGGAAATCGTCCCAGTGCATTGGCGCTGCATTCTGTGCGGTGACGACTTCTGGTGCGGCGGAGATCGCGAGGCCTTCGCCGGCGCGGCTGATGTTGATTGCGGCGAGGCCGATGAAAAGGGCTAGCGTCGTGACCACCTCAAAATAAACGAGGCTTTTGATTCCGATCCGGCCAACGCCGCGCAGATTGCCGTGGCCCGCGATGCCGGTTACGAGCGTGCCAAAAATCAACGGTGCGACGATCACTTTGACCAAACGCAGGAAAATGTCGCTGAAGACGCGCAAGTGTTCGGCAAAGTGCGGACGGTCCAAACCGATTTCTCCGCCGAGCAACATCGCGAAGAAAATCCAGTAGGTCAGTGAAGACTTGCGCCATCCTGCCGCTGCGATTAAGACAAGACCAGTCCAGCGGAGTGCCGCCAACCAGACATGCGGCGCGAGGAAAATCGCCAGCACGGAGCCCGCGAGAAAAAGTGGAACGCCGACGACCGTGAGTACGCGCAAGACGCGCGGCTGATGAGCAGAGTGAGAAGCGTCGGGATTGGCGTTGGTCATGATCGTGCGTTCTTCATGGTATTCCGGCGCCCCCGATATTGTTCAGCAATCGATCCATCTGCTATGGTGCCAACTATGCCAGCGATCAAACATTTGGAATGTTCGCGCTGTAATGCAATGGTGTCGGCGGAAACTCCGCAGACTTTGTGTCCCGAGTGCCAGGGCGCGCTTTACGTGCGGTATGACTTAAACTCGCTGCACGGTATCGGTGCCCGGCACGCCATCGTCCAGGGCGCCGCCAATCCGCCCTGGTCGGGTATGTGGCGGTATCGCTCGGTGCTTCCGACGGTCGAACCAGTCACGCTCGGCGAAGGCTGGACGCCGATGTTGCGCAGCCGCCGCTATCCCAGCGTGTTCCTGAAAGAGGAAGGTGCTAATCCCACCGGCTCCTTCAAAGCGCGCGGTCTCGCCTTGGCCGTGACGATGGCGCACCATTACGGTTTGCGCAAGCTCGCCGTGCCATCGGCTGGCAATGCCGCCGGCGCACTCGCTGCTTACGCCGCAGCAGCGGGCATCGAAGCGCATATTTTCATGCCGCGTGATGTGCCCTTTGCCAATTACGTCGAGGCGGTAGCCTACGGCGCGCACGTGACGTTGGTCAACGGTCTTATTTCCGATTGCGGCCGCATGGTCGCGGAACGCAAACAGAGCGAAGGGTGGTTCGACGTCTCGACATTGAAGGAACCATTTCGCGTCGAAGGCAAGAAGACCATGGGCTATGAGCTTGTCGAACAACTCGGCTGGGAATACCCCGACGCCGTTTTTTATCCAACGGGCGGAGGAGTAGGCCTCATCGGAATGTGGAAGGCCTTCGGTGAATTGGAAGAGCTCGGCTGGGTACGCCCCGGCAAGCGGCCGCGCATGATTGCAGTGCAGTCCGCCGGTTGCGCACCAGTGGCACGGGCATTCGATCGAGGTGCTGAGGTAAGCGAGATATGGGAGAACGCTTCAACTTTCGCCTCAGGATTGCGCGTTCCGAAGCCCTACGGCGATGCCATAATGCTCGAGATCTTGCGTGAATCCGGCGGCGTGGCGCTCGCATTGCCTGACGATCAAATTCTTGCTTCGCTGAGAGACTGGGCCAAGAACGAGGGCATCTTTCTTTCGCCCGAAGGCGCCGCTGCCACGGCGGCTTACGATCATCTGCTCGCAACAGGTTGGCTCAAAACGTCCGATCAAGTGGTGCTCTTCAACACCGGCTCCGGCCTGAAATATACGGATGTAACGGCTGCAGCGATGCACCTAGAGCGGCCAGCGCTTACCACGTAGTTGCGCCAGAAAAATATCCGAGACCTCTCTATTGGAATCCTTTTCGGGATACCCTGCATCTATTCCTTCTCTGTAAGAAGCTTATTCCCGCCGCGGCGCCGCTTCCGGAGACAATCATTGCTTTGTTTGCCTCCGTTCAGCGGGCGGCGCATTGACAACGGGAATTTGTATCGGTAAACTCGCTGGATTTGAGTGAGGTTTCTAACCTCGCCTAGGGACCTGATGATGGACAAGAAACGATTGGACTACTACAAGAAAAAGCTGATCACACGGCGCGAAGAGCTCGTGCGAGGGATCGCTCGCACCGAGCAGGAAGGCCGCGAGGCGGACGAAGATCCGACTGTTGATCTAGCCGACAAGGCAGCGAATTCCTACACCAAGGAATTCCTGTTCGGGCAAACGCACAACGACCGCTCGCTGCTGCAACTGGTAGACGACGCGCTCGCGCGCATCAAGGACAGCTCGTTTGGTGAATGCAGTTCTTGCCACCAAGAGCTCCAACAGAAGCGGCTCGAAGCCGTGCCGTGGACGCGTTATTGCATCACCTGCCAGGAAAAGACCGAGCAGGGGCTTCTCTAAGCAGTCCGTAGCCCCTCTTCGCATCTCTGCGGTCGCGCTATTCGGTACGAGTGTGTCGCTACGGCTCGCTCGCGTACGTAAAGATACCGTCTTTACTTTGCCTCAGGGCCTGGAGTAGCGTCAGAAGTTCACTTTAGGTTAATAACTACTTCGGGATCTTTTATGGTCCTGCGCACCGCGATTGATTCGCTCGCCGCAGTTCTCTTCGCTGCGCCCTGCAGAATCTGTGGCGCCGCACTCCTCATGGCGAGCCGTATTCCGATCTGCGCTGCGTGCTTCGCTTCGTTCGAACCGATTTGGCAGCCCCTGTGCGCGCGCTGTGGCAGGCCGTTCCCCAGCGCACCAGCCGCCGAATCCGTTCAGCCGATTTGCCGCCTCCGTCGAGACGACTACTACACCTTCGACCGCCCGCAGCTACGGCGTTTACTGGACTGAACCCTTGAATTGAGACAGTTCCCATGGGCACACTTTGCAGAGAAGAGGAGCTGCAAAGTGAAGCGAAAGAAGATCTACCCACGGAAGTTTCAACTGTTGGCAGTACAGCAGATGAGGACGTGCGAGGACGTCAACGAGTTGGCCAAGGAACTCGGGGTCACTCGGCGCTGTCTCTACAAGTGGCGAGCTAAGTTCGATCTTTTGGGACCTGGCGAGGAATCGGTCCGGCCGAGCACGCACGAAGCGTCTTACCGGAAGCAAGTTCGCAAGCTGGAGCGACTGCTGGCCGAGAAAACACTGGAAGTGGATTTTTTCAAAGGTGCCTTGCAAAAGATCGAGGCTCGACGCCAGAAGAGCAGCGCGTCTGGCGAGACGGCATCTACGAGCAGATCCGAGAAATGATGCCGCAGCAAGGCAGCCTAACGATCGAGCGCATGTGTGAGCTGGCGCGCGCCAGTCGAGCGGGCTTCTATCGATCCCTTAAGGAGCAAGTTCCGGGCGAGGAAGAAATGGAAGTACGCGCAGCGGTTCAGCAGATTGCATTGGAACATCGGCGCCGTTACGGATACCGACGCATCAGTGCCGAGTTACGCCGGCGAGGAATGCAGGTGAACCACAAGAGGGTTCTCCGGGTGATGCGGAAAGACAACCTGCTGGCTCTGCGTCGCCGTCGGTTTGTGGTGACGACGAATTCGAACCATAAGCTCGAGGTATACCTGAATTTAGCGCGTCGCATGAAGCTGAGTGCCAAGGATCAGCTCTGGGTAGCGGACCTGACCTACATTCGGCTAAAAAATGAGTTCGTCTATCTGGCAGTGATCCTCGATGCCTTCTCTCGCAAGGTGGTAGGTTGGGCGTTGAGCAGGAAGCTGAAGAATCGCCTGACGCTTGTGGCGCTCGAGCGAGCCATTGCGCAACGACGCCCGCCGGCAGGTTTAGTGCACCACTCCGATCGAGGATTTCAATATGCCAGCGCGGTGTACGTGACGATGCTGCAGAAGCATCAGATCATTCCGAGCATGAGCCGTCCCGCCAACCCGTATGACAACGCCAGTTGTGAGAGCTTCATGAAAACGCTGAAGCGCGAGGAAATCTATGCCCACAAGTACGCTGGCCTAGAGCATTTGCGAACCAACATCGAGGAGTTCATCGAGCAGTATTACAACCGGGAGCGCTTGCACTCGGCGTTA
>DATEVZ010000181.1:0-3870 GCA_035258265.1 Candidatus Acidiferrales bacterium | reverse complement strand
AAAATGATTCTGGGCGCGTTGCGTTCGGCGCTTTCCGCCAAGTTCGCGGAACAGAAATTGACGGTAGTGGATGGCTGGAAGCTGGAATCGCATAAGACAAAGGCGTTCCGTCAAACCCTGGGCAAATTGAACGGTGAGACGAATTCGTTTCTGCTGGTGGAGAGCGGCGCGAACGTGAATTTGGAACGCGCCAGCCGCAATATCGAGGGAGTTACGTTGGTTCCACCGACCGGCCTCGAGCCATACGATTTGCTGCGTCACGAGCATGTAATGCTCTCGCGCGAAGCGGTGGCGAAATTGAGCCGCGCACTTTCAGCGACGAGGCCGGAAACTCCGGTACAGATCGAGCCGGCCACGCCAGCAAAGAAGGCGTCAGCAGAGCGGGATGCGGAAACCAAAGCTCCGGCGAAGTCGGCGAAAGCAGATGCCGCGCAGAAAGCCCCGAAAAAGCCGGCGGCCAAGAAAGAGCAGAAGTCCAAAGCCAAGCCCAAGGCGAAGAAGGACTAAACGATGGAGAACAGGGTCTATCAGATTATCCGGCGTCCGATCATCACCGAGAAAGGTCTCGGCGTTAAAGAAACGCAGCACACCGTGGTCTTTGAGGTAGCGAAGGACGCCACCAAAACGGAAATCAAGGAAGCCGTGCAGCGGGTTTTCAAAGTGAAAGTGGATCACGTGCGCACCGCGATTTTTCACGGCAAGTTTCGCCGCCGGGGACGCGCCGAGGGTTTTCGCAGCGACTGGAAGAAAGCGTACGTCCGGCTGGCGGAAGGCGAAAAGATGATCGAGTACGCGGAGAATATTTAACTCGGCGAAACCGCGGGCAACCTGAGGCGGGGAAGTAAAAGGGAATAAGTTAGAGGCAACAATGGCACTGAAAACATTTAAACCGTACACACCGTCAAGACGCTTCCTGACCATGCTCGATAAGAGCGAGATCACGAAGCAAACACCGGAAAAGTCGCTGGTGGAATCGAAAAAACGCAGCGGCGGCCGCAACGCGCAGGGCGAAATCACGTCATGGCATCGCGGCGGCGGGCACGCGCGCAAATATCGCGCGATTGACTTCCGGCGCGAGAAGATCGGAATCCCGGCGAAGGTTGCCGCCATCGAATACGACCCGAATCGTTCGGCGCGGATCGCGTTGTTGCACTACGCGGACGGCGAGAAGCGTTACATCCTGCAGCCCGTGGGCCTGGAAGTGGGGATGACGGTGCAGAACGGCGAGGGCGCGGACATTCTCCCGGGAAATGCGCTGACGATCCGGCATATTCCTCCCGGCACGATGGTACACAACCTCGAGCTTTATCCCGGGAAGGGCGGGCAAGTTGTGCGCTCGGCGGGCGGCGCAGCGCAGCTGCTGAGCAAGGAAGGCGATTTCGCGTTAGTGAAGCTGCCTTCCGGCGAAGTGCGCAAGTTCAGCGTGGATTGCATGGCCACAGTCGGCCAGCTGGGAAATCTCGATCACGAGAATGTGACGTACGGCAAGGCGGGACGCACTCGCTGGCACGGCAAGCGTCCGACGGTGCGTGGCGTAGCGATGAACCCGGTGGATCACCCGCACGGCGGTGGTGAAGGCCGCGTGAAGGGCAACCACCCGCAGACACCTTGGGGATTTCCGACTTTGGGCGCGAAGACGCGGAAGAAACGTCCGAGCGACCGGATGATTGTAGAACGGCGCAAGTAGCAGCGAAAAGGAGCGTCCTTCGGTTCCCGGAGGCGGGAACGAAGGAGTAAAGCAAAGCATGAACCCGGCGCGGCGGGCAATTAGGAGTTCTATGATGACAGCCACACGAACGTCTCGGCGCTCACCCAGGCGCGCGACGCGTGCGCGGAAAGCAGTTCCGCGGCGTGCTGCAAAGCCCGTGGTTAAGACCGCTTCGAAACTCGTGCCCCCGCCCCAGATTCAGTTCCGGCTGTGCCGGGCAGGTTGGGCCGTAATTGTGGAAAAGATTCCCAACGCACAGGGGACGCGGTTTGTGTGTCCTTTCTGCCCGCTATCGCACCGGGTACCCGGGCCGGTACGCGGATTCAAACGAGTACGACGCGCGCAGTGGGTGAAGCTGCGCCGCGTGGAGGAATAGGAAAGCCGATGGCGCGATCGCTCAAGAAGGGGCCGTTCGTTGACGGCCACCTGCAGAAAAAGGTGGAAGCGCTGAATGCGCGCAACGAGAAGAAGGTGCTGAAGACATGGTCGCGGCGTTCGACGATTTTGCCAGACATGATCGGACACACGCTGGCGGTGCACAACGGCAAGAAGTTCATCCCGGTGTACATCACCGAGCAGATGGTAGGACACAAACTGGGTGAGTTTGCGCCGACACGCACATTCAAAGGCCACGCCGTGAAAGCGGCGCTGGAAAGGGCGGCAGCGGCGGCCGGCGCACCTGCGGCAGGAGCGGCTCCAGCGGGCGGCGGAGCAGCGCCGGCACCGAAGTCTTAAAGATCTCAAAGGGACGGTACGATGGCGACGGCAATACAAGGTTCGACGCAGGCTGGGACGCAGATTGAAGGTATCGCCAAGGCGCGTTATACGCGCGTGTCGCCGCAAAAGGCGCGGCTGGTGATTGACCTGATTCGCGGACGGCGCGCGGAAGAGGCGCTGCATACTTTGCAGTTCACGAAAAAGCGCGTGGCCAAGGAAATCGAAAAGACTTTGCGCAGTGCGATCGCGAATGCGGAGCGGAAGGCGGAAGATTCGGGTGAATCGCTGGATGTCGATGAGCTTTTCGTGACGCGCTGCTACGTGAACGAAGGGCCGCGGTGGAAGAGAATGCGTCCGGCGCCGATGGGTCGCGGCTTTCGTTACCAGAAGCGCACCAGCCACATCGTGGTGGAAGTTGCCGAACATCATCGCGCCGCGGCGGACCGCGTGGCGGCGGCTGCGGCGGAAGCGCAAGCGTCGAAGGGCGTGAAGGGTGCCGTGCGCAAGGCTCGCAAGGCTTTGGAGCAGCAACGCGGTAAACAGCAACCGAAGAAAAAGACGGGCAAGTAGGAGGACAGCTTGGGGCAGAAAACACATCCTTACGGTTTTCGGCTGGGCTACAACAAGCCTTGGAAGTCGCGATGGTTTGCGAAGCGCGACTACGCGGACCTGCTGCATGAGGACGTGGTGCTGCGCAAGCAGCTGAAGGAAAAGCTCAAGTCGGCGGGTATTAACGGGATTGACGTCGAGCGCGCGGCGAACAAGCTCGTGATCCGGATTTATACCGCGCGGCCGGGAATCATCATCGGTCGCAAGGGCTCGGAAATCGACAAGCTGAAGGCCGACGTTCAGAAGCGCACCAAGCGCGAAGTGCACATTGATATTCAAGAGGTGCACCGTCCTGAACTGGATGCGCATTTGGTGGCGGAGTCCATCGCTCTGCAACTGGAAAAGCGCGTGGCGTTCCGCCGGGCCATGCGCAAGGCGGTGGATTCAGCGCTGCGTTTTGGATGCAAGGGCATCAAGGTGCGTGTGGCCGGACGCTTGAACGGCGCTGAAATCGCGAGGAAAGAATGGTATTTGCAGGGCCGGCTGCCTTTGCAGACGCTGCGCGCGGACATTGATTTCGGCACGGCCGAGGCGCATACGACCTACGGAGTCATCGGCGTGAAGTGCTGGATTTATCAGGGTGAAAAAATCCCGCAGCGCGGCCCGAAGACGGGCACAGCGCCAGCGGCACAGAGTTAAGGCTCCAGAGTTTAAGGACACGGACGAACGATTATGTTGATGCCGAAAAAAGTGAAGTACCGCAAACAGCAGCGCGGCCGGCGCAATGGGAAAGCCTGGCGCGGCGGGGCGCTGGCGTTTGGCGAGTACGGGTTGAAGGCGCTCGAGCCGGCCTGGATCACCGACCGTCAGATCGAAGCGGCGCGCGTCGCGATCAC
>DATEVZ010000180.1:0-34695 GCA_035258265.1 Candidatus Acidiferrales bacterium | reverse complement strand
GGTCAATCCCGTCAAACCAACGCGCAAACGGGCACCGGGCGGTTCGGTCATCTGCCCGTAGATCAGGGCGCAACGCGATTTTTCTGAATTCCCCGGGACGACGACGCCCGACTCCTGCATTTCGAGCCACAGGTCGTTCCCTTCGCGCGTGCGTTCGCCCACACCCGAAAACACCGACACGCCACCATGCTTCATCGCGACGTTGTGAATCAATTCTTGAATCAGCACGGTCTTGCCAACGCCCGCGCCGCCGAACAATCCGATTTTGCCGCCCTTCAGATAGGGCTCGGTGAGGTCCACCACCTTGATGCCGGTCTCGAACATTTCGAGCGTGGTGGACTGATCTTCGAGCGACGGCGCCGGACGATGGATCGGATAACGTTTCTCGTACTTTACTGGCCCGAGGTTATCCACTGGCTCGCCCAGCACGTTCAGCACGCGTCCCAGCACTCCCCGCCCCACCGGCACGGAAATCGGCTCACCGAGATCGACTGCGTTCATCCCACGCACCAATCCTTCGGTCGGCTTCATCGCCACAGTACGAACGCGCCCTTCGCCCAGGTGTTGCGCCACTTCCGCGACGATATCGAGCGGAACCGGATTGTTGTAGCCCTCGCTCGTGATGCGCACCGCGTTGTGAATCAGGGGCAAATGCCCTTCCTCGAATTGCACGTCCACGACGGGACCGATCACTTCAACTACGTGTCCGGTTTTTTGTTCCTTTGTAGCCATAATGTGTCTCCTTCGGGTCTCTTGAGCGCGCTACGACATCGCGGAGGCAGCGCCGCTCACAATTTCGATCAGTTCCTTTGTAATTGCCGCTTGGCGGATGTTGTTCATCTGTAGCGTCAGCTTGTCTATCAGCTCGGACGCGTTGCGCGTGGCTGAATCCATTGCCGTCATGCGAGCTGCGTGCTCGGCAGCAGCCGATTCGAGTAAAACTCGGAAAATCTCCGCTTCTACGTACCGCGGCACCAGCCCGTTGAAAATTTCTTCCACGGGTTGCTCGTAGATGTAATCCACCACCAGCCCTTTGCCTTGCGGACCCGGTTCGGTCGGCAATGATCCACCCGAACCCGCGTGTTTCGCGGCCAGTTCTTTTTCTCCCTCCGCTGATTCCTTCACTACCTGCGGATCAACGGGCAGCAATTTCTCGGCACGCAGATTTTGCACCATCACGTTCTTGAACTCGTTGTAGATGGCGTACACCGCGTCTACTTCTTCATTGATGTACAGCTCCGCAACGCGCGTGGCAATTTCCTTGGCTTTGGAAAATTCCACGTGCGCCGAAACATCCGTCCACTCGCCGACGAAGCGGTATCCACGCTTTCGCAGCGTGTCGCGGCCTTTCTTGCCGACCACCATCAATTCGAGTTTCTGTGCATGGTGTTCACGAATGAATTCCATTGCATGACGGAGCACATTCGAATTGAACGCTCCGGCAAGCGAGCGGTCGCCCGTCAAGACGAGGACCAGGATTTTTTCTTCAGGTCGACGCTTGAGCAACGGATGCGCCGGAGATTCCATGCGCGCAGCCGCCGAGCGCAAGACACGCAGAATTTCCTTCGCGTAAGGCCGCGCCGCAAAAACACCTTCCTGCGCGCGGCGCAGCTTCGCCGCAGCCACGAACTTCATGGCACGAGTAATCTGCTTGGTACTTTTTACGGAGCGGATGCGCCGCCGATAGTCGAGAAGTGTGGGCATAGAGCGAGGCTACTTCGCTGGAGCGTTCACCTTCTCGGGAGCCTGCTGCGACGGATGGGCGGAGGCGTCGTTCTTTGGCTCTGCTTTGTCAGCACTCGGGCGCGCTTGATCCTTGTTGCTTGCTTCTTCCTTCTGTTTTGCCTGCTCTTTCTCGGCCTTGATCGTCGCTTTAAACTGCTCCTTGAATTCATCCAAGGCTCTCTTGGCCTCAGCCTTGATGGCGTCGTCAAATGCCTTCTTCTCACGCAGCGCCTTCAGCAGCCCGTTGTAATTCGTCTCGAGGAACGGGTACAGCTCTTGCTCGAATCGGCGGCATTCAGAAACCGGCAGGTCATCGAGATATTTATTGGAAGCAGCAAAAATAATCAAAACTTGCTTCTCGACAGGCAGCGGCTGGTACTGATCCTGCTTCAAGATTTCCATCAGCCGCTGGCCCCGCGCGAGCTGCGCCTGCGTGGCTTTGTCCAATTGTTCGGTGCCGAATTGAGCGAATGCCGCGAGATCGCGATATTGCGCCAGGTCCAACCGCAAAGTGCCGGATACCTGCCTCATCGCTTTAATCTGTGCATTGCCTCCGACGCGGCTCACGGAAATACCTGCGTTCACCGCCGGGCGGATGCCGCTGTTGAAAAGGTCCGCTTCCAGAAATATCTGGCCGTCCGTGATCGAGATCACGTTGGTGGGAATGTACGCAGAAATATCGCCGGCCTGCGTTTCGATCACCGGCAGCGCCGTTAGCGAGCCAGCACCGAGCTCGTCGTTCAATTTCGCGGCGCGCTCCAGCAAGCGGGAATGCAGGAAGAAAACGTCGCCGGGAAACGCCTCGCGGCCCGGAGGACGCCTCAACAACAACGAAATTTCGCGATACGACTGCGCGTGTTTCGAGAGGTCGTCGTAGAAACAAATAGCGTGCCGCTTGGTGTCACGGAAATATTCGCCAATCGCGCAAGCCGTAAACGGCGCGATGTATTGCATGGACGCGGATTCAGACGCGGTCGCCGCCACCACGATCGTATGCTCCATCGCACCATAATCCGTCAGCGTCTTGATGACCTGCGCCACTGTTGAGCGTTTCTGGCCGATCGCGCAGTAAATGCAGATCAAATCACCGCCGCGCTGGTTCAAGATTGTGTCCAGAATGATCGCGGTCTTGCCGATCTGCCGGTCGCCGATAATCAATTCGCGCTGGCCACGCCCGATTGGGATCATCGCGTCGATTGATTTGATACCAGTCTGAATTGGTTCGCGCACCGGCTGGCGATCTACCACACCGGGCGCCAACCGCTCCAGAGGATTGCGCTGACCCGATTGTATCGGCCCTTTTTCGTCAATAGGATTGCCCAGCGCGTCCACCACGCGCCCGATCAATCCGTCGCCCACCGGCACGGACATGATCTTGTTCGTCCGCTTGACGATGTCGCCTTCTTTAATTTCGGTGTAATCGCCCAGAAGCACCGCGCCCACCTGATCCTCTTCCAGGTTCAGCGCGATTCCGTACACGTCGTGCGGAAACTCGATCATTTCTCCGGCCATGCATTTATCCAGGCCGTGAATACGCGCGATGCCGTCGCCTACGGAAATGACGGAGCCGACTTCTTCGACGGCAAGCTTCTCTTTATAGTTTTCGATCTGCTCGCGCAGTATCTTGGTGATCTCGTCTGCTTTGATATTGGCCATACCCTGGCTCCCGTAATCCTGTGCGCCCTTACCTGGGTGCTATTCCGATTCCAACTGTTCGCGCAAACGGTTCAATTGCTCGCGCACCGATCCGTCGTACACCGTAGACCCTACGCGCACGACCACCCCGCCCAACAACGTCCGATCTTCCGCGAAGGTCGCCCTTACTTTCTTTTTTTTGTCTTTGCCATCGAACGCTTCGATCAACTCTGCTCTTTCGCGTTCGTCCAGCTTCCGCGCTGACGTCACTACCAGCTTCACGATGTTCTGGCGCCGGTCCAATTCCATGGACAAGAGCTGAACGATTTCGCGAAGCATGTGCGTGCGGCGATGGTCTACCACTACACAAATGAAATTGCGCACGGCCTCGTTCAGCTTCATCTTCTCCGCAACTTCGTCGATTATCTTGATCTTTACTTCGCGCTCCACGGCCGGGCTTTCCAAAGCATTTCGCAAATCCGCCGACGCGAAAAATAGATCGACGAACTCCGCCAAGCCTTCCGGGATGTCGGGAGCGCCCTTGCGCTCCATGACCACGTCGGCAAGCGCCGCGGCGTATCGTTCGGCCACCGCGCTCAATTGAGGTTCTCCTGGAGTTCGGTTACAAACCCCTTGAACAGCATTTCGTCCACCTTGGGAGTCAGTGACTGTCGCAGTAGCGCTTCGGCCAATTCCACGGCGCGCCGTGCGGCAAGAATCTTCAGCTCCATGCGGCCCTCTCGTTCGGCAGCTTCGACTTCTGCGCGAGCGGCACGCTCGATTCTTTCCCGCTCGACGCGCTCCATATCGAGCAGCCGCTGCGCCTCGGCATCGGCGTCACGTTTCCCTTCGACGCGCAGTCGATTGATTTCCTCTTCAAGCCCAGCAAGCTTGGCTTGAATTTCGCGACGCTGCCGTTCGGCCGCTTCGCGAGCCCGTGCGCCTTCCGCAATCTTGCGCGAAATTTCCTCGGTTTGCTGGCGAAAATACGGCGCACCCCATTTCCAGGTGGCGTAGGCGATCCCGCCAAAAACGAGCGCAAAGTTCAGCCAGCGAAAAATCCAGCCGGTCGGCGAATCCGCGGGGGAGGCTTCGCCTTCCTGGGCGAGAACAGGCGCGGCAGCCCAAAGCAACAAGGTTGCTGCGCAGGCCAGCGCGCCGTAAACAGACCAGAAGCGTCGCATCATCTGCCGGCCTCTCCCTGCAAGGGGAAGGGATTCTTCAGGATAGTCTCCACGATTTTGCCGGCAAGCTCAGGCGTCTGGCGTTCCATTTCCGCGCGCGCCGCCGCAAGCTCAACTGCAATTCTCTTCTTCGCTTCGGCCACTTCCTTCTGCGCCAGCGAGCGCATCGCTTTCAGGTTCTTCGCGCGCTCATCCAGGATCGCTTGACGCGCTGCTTCCTGCTGCGCGTAGATTTCCGCGCGCGCTTTGCGCAAGGCTTCGTGATAATTCTCGAAATCCTTGCGCGCAGCTTCTTCGATGGCCGCCGCCTCCTGCCGAGCCCCTTCTATCTTGGCGTCGCGCTCCGCCATGGCCTTCTGGATCGGCGTGAAAAACGCCCAGCGCATAAAAAGATAAAACAGGAAAACGATAATGACGGTAGGCACAGCTTGAAGAAACAGGTCGCCGAGCTGGTGGAGGATATCCATCGTCAGGAAAGCGTAGTGATGCGTTTGCCCCGTTTGTTTAGTTTAACTTAAGTCAGGCTTGGCCCCGAACCGCGCCCGAACACACTTCTAGGGTCGAACAAAGACGCCGATTATCGCATCGAGCACGGCGCGCGTCAACGCTTTGCGACTCTAGTTACAGCGTCAAACGGCTGCTGGCGATACAAACCGGGCGCCCCGCATTCACGATTGCGCGGCAGACGATCCGTGAGGCCGTTCGAACGCCTGCTTTCGCGTCACCACGAACCACAGTTGAATCGCGATTATCGGGAGGCCAAATATCAATCCCGACCAAATCGGAAATTTCACGGGCGATGCGGGCAATCCGGTCGTCCCCTGGATCAAAGCCGTGGCTTCGTCGAAGCGCGACTGCGCCCCAGGAAGTATCACGGAGATGATCGAATTGAAAATCGCAAAATTGAAGTAATAAATCGCCAGGCTTCGGCCCCAGGGTTCCAGCTGCAACAAGCCATAGGCCATCAGCAGTTGCACAGTCATAAAGCCCATAATAATCAGCGACGCCTTCCAGCCAGTAAATACAAATCCCAAGAACATCATTGGGACGTGCATCACCTGAACAACCGGTAGGACGCATGCTCCGATCAGCGATATGTACGCGATGATCGTGATGCTGATCGGCCTTTTCGGCGATGCGGATCCGATTGGGGCAGGAGCCCACGCGACCGGGGAGGCTGCTTCAGGCGTACGCGCACTTCCGAACTCATCCTTCACCGCACGACTGTTGAAGAAATACAGCCACCATCCTCCCAGCGCGGCCAGCAATCCATAGACGACTATCATTCCCACGCGCGTCGCTGCCATAACTCGCTGCATAAGCGCGGGGTCCGCGACGTCGGGCGGCGTTGGAAACGGAACCAAAAGCATCATGACGATTCCAGGCAGCGAGATCACCAGCAGAAGTCCGCTGAAAACGAGTACGGAAATTCTAGCCCATTCGCGAAGATGCAAAAGGTGGATGCCGGTAGCGATGCCCCAAATTGCCAGAGCCAGCATGAACAAAACCAAAAACACGCCAGCAGCCTTGCTGAACTGGGGCGTGGCGCCTCTCGAGGCCATCTCCGCAAGACCCAGCGCCATGAAGGCGCAGGAAACTAAGGTGACTCCGCAGCCCACAAGAACGATTACCGCGGAAATTGTCACGCCCACTGAACGCTTCATCAATTACCTCGCGCAGCTTTCGCAGAAGTATACAGCAGTGCGCGAAAGAACGCGGCGAACAAGACTTGCCCGCTGCGTCCCAAATGCGGGACACAGCGGGCGCTACAATGGTCTCACCAGTGAAGATTGCGACGGATTGAATCAGTACGCGTAAGCCTGGAGAAGCACGAAGACGACCACACCCGTCACCGAAACGTACAGCCAGATCGGGAATGTGTATCGCGCCACCCGCTTGTGCATCGTAAAACGGCCGCTCAGCGAAAAAAAGAACGTGATGAGCACCATCGGCAGCGCCACAATCGAAAGAAAAATGTGGCTGGCCAAAATTGTGAGGTACACCGTGCGGATGGTTGCGTGTCCCGTAGGAAAGCGCGTGTCGCCGTGCAGCGCGTGGTTCACGATATAGCTGACGAGGAACAGCGACGAGAATGCGAACGCCGTGAACATGCTTGAGCGATGCGCCCGGCGGTTCCCGGTCTTGATGAAGTAAAAGCCGATGCACAGCGCGATCGCGGCCAGCCCATTCAGCACCGCATTCAATGCGGGCAAGAAAACATACCTGCCCGCAAACCGCGCGGGAGCGTGATGCATATACAGCAGCCATAGCAGAAACGAAACTGCGAGGACGCTCACTGCCACAATCGAGCCCAAAGCCGCGCGCGGGTTTGTCTGCGTCTGATGCACGGAAGTCAGTACGATACTATAAGTTTGAAATCCCAGCATTGGTCAACTACAGCGTAAACGGCAGTTGCTGATCGCTCACTGGCGCTACAAGGCGCGAATTGGATACAATCGCGGTTTGGCGTCGCGCTGACTTTCGCGCTGTATCTTCCCGCGGCCCATATTCAAGGAGAGTTCTAATGCCGTCATTCCCCGGGGTGGATTACCTCGAGTTCGATTCCGTCCTGAGCGACGAGGAGAAGCTTGCCCGCAACACCGCGCGCCAGTTCGTGGACGCGGAAATCATGCCGATCATCGAGGAATATAACCGCGAAGGAAAATTCCCCACGCAGCTCGTCCCGCAGATGGCCGAGCTGGGGCTTTTCGGCGCGAATCTGAAGGGTTACGGCTGCGCCGGAATGTCCAACGTGGAATATGGCTTGGTGACGCAGGAGCTTGAGCGCGGTGATTCCGGGCTGCGCAGCTTTGTTTCCGTGCAGTCGGCGCTGGTGATGTATCCGATCCACGCGTTTGGCTCCGACGCTCAAAAAGACCAGTGGCTCCCGCTGTTACAACAAGGAAAAGCGATCGGCTGTTTCGGGCTCACGGAACCACAGTTCGGCTCGAATCCCGGCGGGATGCTTACTCGCGCGGTTAAAAAGGGCGAGTGTTACGTTTTGAATGGCGAAAAGATGTGGATTACCAGCGGGTCGCTCGCGGACGTCGCCGTCATCTGGGCCAAATGCGAAGACGATGTCATCCGTGGCTTCCTAGTGGAAAAAGGCACACCCGGATACAAAGCCTGGGACGTGCACGGAAAATATTCACTGCGCGCGTCGGTTACTTCGGGGCTAGCGATGACCGACTGCAAGATCCCGGCGGCGAGCCTTCTGCCCGGTGTGGAAGGCCTGAAGGGGCCGCTCTCGTGTCTCAATCAAGCCCGCTACGGTATCGGCTGGGGAGGAATTGGAGCGGCGATGGCCTGCTACGACACCGCACTGCGCTATGCCAAGGAGCGCAAGCAGTTCGACAACAAGCCCATCGCCTCGCATCAGCTGGTGCAGGAGAAATTAGTGTGGATGATCACCGAAATCACCAAAGCGCAGTTCCTCGCGTTGCAAGTCGGACGCCTCAAAGACCAGGGCCGCGTCCACCCATCGCACATCTCGATGCTGAAAATGAACAACGTCTGGATGGCCCGCGAAATCGCGCGGAAGGCGCGCGAAATTCTGGGGGCGAACGGCATCGTTGACGATTACTGCGTAATGCGCCATATGAACAACCTGGAATCGGTCTTCACCTACGAAGGCACGCATGACATCCACAAACTAATCATCGGTGAACGCATCACCGGAATTCAGGCGTTCTCGTGAGGCGCGCGCGCCGAGCTTGTCTCCATTTAGTCTTCGCCATACTGCTCGCTTCGATTCTTGTCGCAACGCTGCACACACGCGCCTCCGACCCTCCATCCCAGCCGAAGGTCCGGGCAATTACTGCGTTCGTTCGTCTCGATCGCGCGAACTACCAGAGCCAGATTCAGGATGCGCTCAAATTCCTACGCACGGCCAAAGCTGCCATCGAAAAATCCGGCTACGAAGTGGAAGGCATCCGTATCACGACCCAGCCCTTTCCCGAATACACGCGCGGCTCCTCGGACGATCAAGCCCTGCGTTTTTTCCGTGATTACGATGCGCTCGCCGTGAAAGAAGGCTTCGATGCCGCCATCGGTCCGGCGATGTTGAAAGACAGCGACGATCCGCATGCGGCTGAGCTGTTAGGCAAAATCATCACGCAATCAAAAATCCTCGAAGGCTCGGTTTCCATCGCGGGCGAAGACGGGATCCATTGGAACTCGATTCACGCCGCAGCTGGAGTGATCAAGTACCTCGAAGCGAACACACCCCACAGCCAGGCTAATTTCAACTTCACGGCCGCGGCCTGGGTGCCTTCCGGCACTCCTTTTTATCCCGCCTCGTATTACACCGGAGAAGGAAAGCAATTCGCCATAGCGCTGCAATCGGCAAATGTCGTCAGCGAGGTGTTAGCGTCCACGAAGTCGCCCGCCGAAGCGGAGGAACGCCTGAAAAATGTTCTCGGCGCGCACGCCGCGAAAATCGAAAAAACGGCCGCTGCAATCAGTGAAGGTAGCGACTGGAAATATGGCGGCATTGACCTCTCGCCCGCGCCGCTGAAAGATGTCTCCATCGGCCGCGCGATTGAAAATTTTCTCGACGCACCAGTCGGCTCCAGCGGCACGCTCAGCACCGCGGCGCTCATTACCCGTGCTCTGAAAGCGATCCCGGTGAAACAAGCAGGCTATTCCGGCCTCATGCTTCCCATTCTCGAAGATGCCGTGCTCGCGCAGCGTTGGAGCGAAGGCCGCCTATCCATTGATGCCCTGCTCGCCTACTCCTCCGTCTGCGGCACTGGCCTCGATACGATCCCGATGCCAGGCGACGTATCGCAGAAACAGCTCGAAGCAATTTTGGGCGACGTAGCTAGCCTGTCCGTGAAGTGGCACAAGCCGCTCTCCGCAAGGCTTCAACCGGTCGTCGGCAAGAAAGCGGGCGACATGACCGAGTTCGACGATCCGTTCCTAGTGAACGCCAAAATCCAGCCGTTGCCGTAGTGGCGCTCACGACCAACGTGTGGACACTTGTAGCGGCGCACTTTAAAGCGCCACCGGTGTCGCGGCGACAACGATGGCGGCCCCGCCACTTCATCCGGGACGCAAACGGCACGTCTGAAGACCGCCGCTACAAAACCATTTCGCAATAACGTCTTGATTCGTTTTCGCCTATTTGGATTATGATAGGCCGCCCGGAAGGACCGTCCCAGCCACCGGAACTCGTTCACCTCTCAGGAGCGGCAATGGAGAAAGAACTCAGTCTCGAATTCTTGCGCACCGTGGAAACCGCGGCAATCGCGTCCGCCCGCACCATGGGCCAGGGCGACCGCTCTGGATCGGACCAGGCCGCGGTCGAAGCGATGCGCTCGGAAATGGACCGCGTCGGCATGGACGGGACCATCGTAATCGGTGAAGGCGAACGCGACGAAGCGCCGATGCTTTTCATAGGCGAAAAAGTCGGCGCGGCGGTCCATGACAAAAGCCGCACCTATCCGCAAGTGGATATCGCCGTGGACCCGCTCGAGGGCACGAATCTGTGCGCCACCGGCGAGCCCGGCGCTGTTGTGGTGCTCGCCGCCAGCGAACACGGCGGCTTGCTCCACGCGCCGGATCTCTACATGGAAAAACTCATTGTGGGGCCTCCGGCGAAAGGCGCGATTGATCTCGACGCGCCGGTGAAGGACAACCTCCGTGCCATTGCCCGCCGCTACGATCGCGACGTCGAAGATCTTGTTATCGTGGTTCTGGACCGGCCGCGCCACGAAAAACTCATCAGTGATATTCGCACCGCGGGAGCGCGCATACGGCTCATCTCCGATGGCGATCTCTCCGCCGGCATCAACGCCGCTGTCCGCGGCACGTCCGTTCACGCGGTCATGGGAACGGGCGGCGCTCCCGAAGGCGTGCTCACTGCCGCCGCCCTGCGCTGCTTGAACGGCCAGATCCTCGCGCGCCTGGTGGTTTCAAAGCCCGAGCACCACGAACGCGTCGCCCAAATGGGCATCAAGGATCCCAAACGGATCTACGAAACCATGGACCTGGCGCCCGGCAAGAAAATCATCTTTGCGTGCACGGGCGTCACCGGAGGCGGATTGCTTCGCGGAGTCAATTTCTTCCGCGACGGCACGCGCACTCATTCGCTGATCATGACGCTTCAGGAAGGCGAAGTGCGCTTCATCGACTCCGTCCACCTGGACCGCCATCCCGGCGTTGAAGTCCGTTTCAGCTGAGCACCAGCGCTCGCGGAAACATTTCGGAACGAATTTACGTAGTGAGATTCAGTTACAGTTCAAAAGGGTGAATTATGTCTAGCGCATCGGGACGGCCTCCCGCCGTCATACCCCCTCAGCGCAGCGACAAATCTACGGCCGTATGGTGGATTCTCGGAATCGTGGCCGGAGGGATTGTCATAATGGTTGTCTTCGGCGTGGCTCTCGCTGGACTGCTGATTCACAATCTTCACGTACGCAACAAGGGGCAGAACGTCGAGATTCAGACGCCCGTTGGCGGCATCAAAGTAAACAACGATGCGACGCACGCGACGAGCCTGCCGATTTACCCCGGCTCAACTTCCGTCGATTCACACAACGCCAACTTGGAAGTTTCCTCAGGAGACGCAGGCTTCGGAATCGCGGTCGAAAAATACAGCACAGCGGACGCGCTCGATAAAGTCTCCGCGTGGTACGCGCAAAGGCTGGGGCCGAGTTTTCGCCGCGAAAAGCAGGGCTCGCACACCAAAATCCAAGGCGTAGACGCAAACAGCGACGCGGACGTTGCTTTTGTGGACGACCACGGGGACGGCGCGCGCGTCGTTGCGCTGACTAGAAAGAGTGAACGGGTAGAGATCGCGCTGATCCGGGTCGGCGTGAAAGAGGCGCAGTAGCCCCGCACGAAACGTTCAGCATTAACCGTCTGTTCGGAGATTTACCGCGGGTAAGTTAAGGATTCCGAAGCGCCGCAAGTTCCAGTCGAGGTTCGACGCGTTGCGGGCTACGCCCGGCAGTCCGCCCCCGCGGGTCTGCCGGGCTAACCGGAATTTCGCCCTGATTTCGTTTGCCGCTCTTGACGGCCTAGCGGTGGAGCGCCACCGCACCGTGACCCGTGACCTGTTGTCGGCGGGGCATGTGGTGTGGCAATCGATCAGCCACTTGCGGCGGCATCGGGCGCACGCTGTGATTCGTGCTCACGTGCTCGCTAATCGCCTGCAAGCGCTTCAGGATGCCCTGCCACTGTGTCCAATCGAGTTGCCGTAGGTACGGGCGAAGACCTTGGATGAAAGGATCTTCGAGCACCGTCTCGCCGTTTGTTTCCGGCACGAAGAAGCGGTTCAGCCCAACGCCCAGCGCTTCGGCAATCTTTTCCAGCGTGCCGAGGCTTGGCGTCATCTGTCCACTCTCGATCCGGGACAAATACGAGCGAGAGACGCGCGAACGTGCCTGTAGCTGGCTTTGCGTCATGCCGCGCGACTCTCGCAGCTGTCTGATGCGCTGGCCAATGTTTTCGACAGTTTCGCGATTTGGCCAGTTCTCAAACAGTTGGCGATCGTCCCCCGGTAAATCTTGAGGCGACGGCGTCGGAATGACGAACGTCACCTTCGGGGGCAGCATGCGCAGGCACCGGCGACAATTGTCCGTGCGTGTGCGGTACTGCACCAACCCACATACCTGACAGCGAAGTACTTCGCGTTCCGTTTCCATGCTCACGTCTACTGCTTCTTTTTCCGCCACCGGGTCTCCTCGCAGACTATTCCGGCGATGCGAAGGGGAGGAACGTCACAACAGGGGAAGGCAGAAACTGGCGCGGAGCGATTCTCCACAGGGTGCCATTTCTTGTCAAGCCCTTTTTCGTCCTCAAGCCGAACGGATTCTACCCTGTTCGCAGCGCGCGCCACAATTAAATGCGGTTGTGGTCCCCCAAATCCGGAAAACGTGCTACGAATTTTCTTCGCCTTCGACGTTTCGTGTCCGATGACGCTCTGAGCACATTGCCGTCCTGCGTCACCGGTTGACGATTTACGCTTGCAATTTTGTTGCCCAGCATCCAGCGACATCTCGGCCTGCGCGGCTGCCTTTCCTGTTCCTTTGCGCTAAATACCAGTCCGCAAAGTGATTGTGTTCAATCAATGACGAGAAGAAACACCGAATTGATCTCGCTATCGTCACTGACGGTTGCCGGGCTCGTCTCAAAATTAAACGTCTCACAGACTCACTGATTCCTACATTGAGACGTTTCGGCCTATCATCGCGGAGCAAGCACGCATAATTTGCCCTGTTTCTCGCCGTCTGCCAATCGGCGTTCCGCCCGCCGATGGAGCCGTCGTGCCTAGCGACCAAGGCGGAAAACTCTGCAATTACCTCTCTATCGGCACACTATCGCCGTTCATTCATACTGACGCGCCATTTGCCGTGTCCTGATCGACCCTGGGTCATAAATAGAAGCTGCATCGGATGGCCACCCTTGGGCCTCTATCGGCGCGGTTCAACTCTGCGATAAACTCGAAACGGGGGAAAAATGCCGAATCGCGAGGAATCCTGGAAGCTGCTCTGCGAGTACACGCAAAGTGAGAGTCTGCGCAAACACGCTCTCGCCGTTGAAGCCTGCGCGCGCGCCTATGCCCGCAAGCTCAATGTCGACGAGGAACTCTGGGGCGTCGCCGCGCTACTTCACGATTTCGACTACGAGCGCTGGCCTAACGCCGCGCATCACCCCACGGAAGAGCATCCCTACGAAGGTTCCAAGATTCTGCGCGAGCTCGGCTATCCCGAAGAGATGATCCATGCAATCCTGGGGCACGCCGATTATTGCAACGTCCCGCGCGTCTCGCCCCTGGATAAGACGCTATTTGCGTGTGACGAGCTGGCTGGGTTCCTGACCGCTTGCGCCTTGATCAAACCCAGCAAGAGCATCCACGAGGTGGAAACCGCCTCGGTGAAGAAAAAACTGAAAGATAAAGCGTTCGCGCGCGGAGTGAACCGCGACGACGTTTACAAGGGTGCAGAAGAGCTTGGCGTCCCGCTCGACGAGCACATCGCCTTCTGCATCGTAGCGCTGCGCTCAGTCGCCGAGGAACTCGGCCTCAACGGCGCGAGTGCCGTCGCGGCTCCGATGTCTTGAGCACGCGCACCGAGGCGAGCGCGCAATGCCCATCCTTCGTACAGGGAGCGCGGCGGGTTGCCCCCAGGCCGGTTTTCTCTGCGTACCCTGCGCGCTTTTTTCTGCAAACTCTGCGTTAGATCTTCATCATCATGTGGAGAGCAGAGTAGGCCCAATCGAAGCTCAGGCTTTTCGCTGCCCTGCTGCGGTAGTGCCCGCGCGTTCGATCCGAAACGTATAGCATCCAGCCGTGGTGCTTCGCACATGGATGTAATCCACATCCGCCCGCGCAAGAAGCGTCTCAACGCCCGCGTCCACGTTCCCATTCTCAACGTACTCAGTCGCGACTAGGTGTCGGCCTCGCCCATAAGCATTCAGTGTTCGCGGGCTCGTGCGCAATTCAGCCGGAAAACCTCCATCTTCTGGATAGCGTTCGCACGCATTCGCGTGAATGTAAACCGGCCCCGGCAGAGGCAGCGGCTCGATGCCTTCAAATGCATCCAGAGTAAATAGCGTTGCCTTCTGCTCTCCCGCGGCAATGAGCTTCAGACAATGCCGGCACGGCGCGCCTTCACCGGCAATTTCAGTATGCGCTGGGTGTCCGTAGTGCGGGTCCTGGCCCGTGCGTCGCACCGACTCCGCAATTTCCGTGGGTATAGCGATTACTCGTATCGGATTCATTTCTCGCTCCTGATTCGCAAATGGTGTAGCGCTGCCTCGCTCCTACACAAATTTGAACGAATGTGTGCTGCAAAGCTATCCGCTTCTGGCGTTCAAATTTCCCGTGCTCCGCGCACGAGAATTCGTCGAGCGGATTCATGCACTGTGCGGGGAAACTCGATGCGCGCCGGAAGGCCGTCAGGTATCGCGGACCAATTAGATCGAGGCAATAAAAATCTAACGCACGACAGCGGGATCAAGACCGTTCCGCCTGGCAAGATCCTGAAGATCATCCATCTGACCTTCGAGCTGCGCCACATGGTTCTGAAGAATTTCCACCGTCGCCTCGGGACTCAATCCAGGTGCTTCTTTATCGAGGGGAATCGCATCTGTGATGCCGTCGCCAGTCTGCCGAATCGCTTGTGTTTCGCGGATCTGTTGTTCGTCCGCGTCGATTTGAGCTTGCAGCGTCTGCCGTTGTTCCGCGTACCAATGCGGATCGAGTTCCCTGATGTAAGGCTGGTTCGCTGCGGTAGCTTCGATGCCGGCCCGTTTCGCGACCTCTGCCTGAGAACTCGAACTCTCGCCGATAATCGAAATGGGAGCGAACTGTCGCAGCAGCGGAATGTCGTCGTTCGTCCAAATTTTCCGCTCCGCCGCGTCCATGCGTAGACTGTTGCGCGTCTTTAAGGCCGCGGACCCGGCGGGATTTAGAAAAAGAAAACCGATTGAAAGCAGAATCGCGGGAAGGAATGTCATATCTCGCTCCCCAGTCGCGGAATTCATGTCGCGAGGTTAGCGTAACTTCACTGCCATCGCAAATACCATCTTCACCCCATGCTTGCCGCCACTTTCGCAACTATCTTTGTGCTAGAATCGCGAAAAACCACGCGGCGCGGAGCGTGAAATGGAACGAGCGGGAAATTTCCTTGGCGGCATGCTGCGCCAAATCAAGCGGCCCGAAGCTGTCGTCGCATGGCTTTCCAGCGTGTGGCCCAGTGTTGTTGGCAAGACTTTAGCCGCTCACACCCGCCCGGTCCGTTGCGACGCCGGATGCCTGGAAGTCGCCGCCGACACCAAAGCCTGGCAGAAACAGCTCGAACAAATGAAACCGGAATTCTGCGCGCAGGTCAATAAAGCCTGGGGCGGCAGCCTGATTCGCGAAGTGAAATTCGCCGCGTCTAAACCCGGTCCCCGGAAAATCTCCCACGAGATGGACAACGAGCACACCCCGTTTATCCGTCGCCGCAGATCCTAGCCTCGGTTCGTATTTCTCTGTGACCTCGATGCTGTTCTCCGATGCGTCCTCTGTGTTTGATCTTTCCATTCTTGGCGCTTATAAATTTCACTGCCCGGCGCCCTTGCGCTCCGTCTCTTGTGTACTAAGATAGTGTGATGAAATTCCTGCGTTCTGCATTCTTGGCTCGAGTGGCAGGCCAACCTTCGCGGAGGCACCATGAAAATTAGCCGCGAAGACGTGCTCCGCGTAGCCGAACTTGCTCACCTTGAACTCTCGCCCGATGAGGTCGAGCTATACCGCGGCCAGCTGGACGAAATACTTTCATACATTGGCAAGCTCCAGGAGCTTGACGTAGCACATGTCGAGCCGATGACCCAAACGATCCCTGGGGACCTAGCGGCGGCTCACCAGGAAGCGCCCGCGCCCGTCGAGTCGCAATCCGACAGAAGCGATAGCAGCGAGCCGAACCTTCGCGACGACTTCATCGCTCCGTGCAACATCGGCGAGGAAGTGCTGGCCCACGCGCCGGATGCGGTCAAGCCCTTCTTCCGCGTCCCGAAAGTGATTGAGCGATGAGTCGGGCAACCCCATGGACCATCGCCGGAGTGCGCGAGGCCCTGCAAACGAAGAAGATATCCGCGCGCGAGCTAGCAAAGGAGTTCTACGCCCAGATTGACCGCCGCAACCCGAAATTGAACGCCTTCCTGACCCTCTGCCCGGAGCGCGCCTACGCTCAAGCCGACCGCGTAGATGCCTCCATTGCCCAGGGACGCGCTTTAGAGCCTCTGGCAGGCGTTCCAGTGGCCATAAAAGACGTCCTAAGCACCCGGGGAGTTCGGACCACCTGTGGCTCGAAAATTCTTGAAAACTATATACCGGCGTACGACGCCACCGCCATCGAGCGCCTAGAGGGGGCTGGGGCAGTCATCCTCGGCAAGACCAACTGCGATGAGTTCGCTATGGGCAGCTCCAATGAGAATTCTGCATACGGTGCCGTACGTAACCCCCTAGCTCCCGACCGCGTGCCAGGCGGCTCCAGCGGCGGGTCTGCAGCCGCGGTCGCTGCTGGCCTATCGGTGGTCGCCCTAGGGACCGACACCGGGGGATCGATACGCCAACCTGGAGCATACTGTGGCATTCCTGCCACGATGCCAACATACGGTCGCGTATCTCGCTACGGGCTCATCGCCTTTGCCTCGTCTCTCGACCGGATAGGCCCCTTTGCCGCGAATATCCCGGACGTCGCGACCGTAATGGCCGTCATTGCCGGCCACGACTCCAACGATTCCACGTCCGCCCCCGTACCGGTACCGAACTATGCCGATGAAATTGAAAGCCCCGTTCAGGACCTGCGTATCGGCGTCCCGGAAGACTATTTTGGCGAGGGCATCGACTCGGAAGTGAAGGTCAAAGTTCAGGCAGGCATCGCTTTACTCGAAAAGCTCGGCTGCAAGCGCGTTCCGTTGCACATGCCGCACACCGACTACGCGATCGCTACCTACTATATCGTCGCGACAGCCGAGGCCAGCTCAAATTTGGCCCGTTATGACGGCGTCCGCTACGGGTTGCGAGTCCCGGGCGCGACGCTGATGGAGATGTACCGCAAAACCCGCGAGCGTGGCTTCGGCCCGGAAGTGAAGCGGCGGATCATGCTGGGCACCTATGCTCTCTCGTCCGGCTATTACGACGCCTACTATCTGAGGGCGCAAAAAGTTCGCGCGCTGATCGCGCAGGATTTCTGGAATGCATTTCAGAAAGTGGATGCAATCATTACCCCAACCACGCCGACCCCGGCCTTCCAATTAGGCGAAAAGACCGCAGACCCGCTTCAGATGTATCTTGCTGATATATATACCGTTACAGGGTCCCTCGCCGGAGTACCTGGTATTTCGATTCCCTGCGGAAAGACCAAGGCCGGTCTCCCTGTAGGGATGCAAATCTTCGGTCCTCACTTCGGCGAAGCGCGAATTCTGCAGCTCGCTCGCGCGTTCGAAAAAGCGGACGGCTTCACAATCTAGATTTTCGCACCGACGATTTTTGCGCCAGGATTTTAAGCATTCTCCATCACCAGGTCGCAACTGGTAGCACGCGACGTGCAGCATTCAACCTGCCTCTCAGCGAAATTTGCACATTGCTTGCGCAGAATCGGGCTCAATTCTGTCGTTTCGCAAAACCGACCACCAGACTTCGCCCCTTTTCGGCTGTTCCTGCATCGCTATCACAAATCGCGATGCACAATTTTGGGCTCGGCGAAACATATCAGTGAACGTGTAGAAATATTCCTCGTTTAGACTTTTCTTTCCTATTTTCGGCAACCGCGCGAATCAAGGCTTTCGGAGCAAATTCGCCTGCATCGGCCTTAAATGCTAGAGCGAACACTGGTTCCAACGCGGGTGCCGAAATAAGGTTTTGCCGGTATGGAACGGAAGGACTATTGCATGCGACTCTGGCAGCGTTTAATTTGGCATCAGCATCTCATGAGGTGAGCCCGGCCATGGTGCGCATTAAACTGAGTCAGAAAATCTTCACCGAAGATGAGGTCGTCACCCTCACGGGCATTTGCGCCGACCATCTGCGCGGCCTTGCTCGCAACAAACATCTGGGCACAATCGTTCGCGCAGCCGAAGCCGCCGGCGCGGAAGCCGAGAAGTGGCTTTTCTCGCATTCGGATCTGATGATCCTGACAGTATTGCAGCCGCGCTGCGACCACTACGTCAGCGCCGCCGAAACTCTAAGCTAATCTCAGCGCTTCCTGGCCTTCCGCCGATCCGCGGCGTTTTCTTTTTTTCGCTTCACCTCTGCTTGTACCCTTCGCCAACAGGGATTATTCTGGATCTGCTCAACCTTACACGCCGGATCTGCATCTTATCCGGAAGCTGAACGACGGCGCCGCACTCGGGCCGCGAGAATACGCTAGGCTTCAGACCCGGCGCCGAAACCGATGGCTCTCAGTCCACAATTCGAAGTCCGTGCCGTGCGCCGCCACCGCTTTCTGCGATTTTCACTAGCCTCCGTCGCGGTGGTTTTACTGACCCTGCCATCCATCGCGCAAAACCAGACATCACAGCCTCCCCAGCAACAGCAGAAGGCGCCCGCACCAACGCAAGACGCCCCAGACGATGGCCTGCCGCGCGGTAAGAAATTGATGCTGAAAGACGGCACTTTCCAACTGGTCAGGGAATACCAAGTCGACGGCGATCGCGTCCGCTACTACAGTATTGACCAACGCGACTGGCAAGAAATTCCCGCCGCGCTAGTCGATTGGGACGCAACGAAAAAAGTTGAAGGTGAGGACACGAAACGCAACGCCGCGATCGTCGCCAAAGTCCACGCACTCGAGGTCGCTCACCATTCCACGCCGATGGACATTGACGCCAGCATCGAGGTCGCCTCCAATGTCTTTTTACCGCCCGGTGAGGGTCTTTTTGAATTCGATGGCAAGTCCATTCGGCAGCTGTCGCAGGCCGAAGCGGACATTAAATTCAGCAAGTCGCAAATGCTCAAGCAAGTGTTGATACCGGTTCCGATCGTTCCCACCCGTCACACCGTCTCGCTGCCAGGAACGCGCGCCAAGTTCCGCCTCAAAAGCGGCCAGATCGAGTTTTACATGCGCACCGCGGATGGCCGCGAACCCGACCTCGACCTGCTTCGCGCGAGAGTCCACAACGATAAACGCGATCTCGAGAACCTCGATCAATTGTTCAAGGAAGAGGCCACCACGGGGAAGATCGCTTTACCGATCCAGCGTTGGGAAATCGCGCAGGGCGTTTACCGCTTTACGCTGGGCGAAAATGTCGAGCCCGGCGAATACGCCCTAGCCGAGCGTGTGCAGGGTGGTGCCACGAGTCTCTATTTTTGGGATTTTGGTGTGGACCCTGGTTCTAACCCTGCCGCCAAGCCGTCGAAATAGCGGGACAGCGTTTTTATCTAGCTGCTTGGCTGCGCTTCCAGCAGTTCCGTCAGCAAAGCCGCCAGCCCCGCGATATGGAATGGCTTCTGCAGCACAGAAGCTCCCTTTTCGCTGAAGATTGACATCGTGCTCGGGTCCAGCAACGCGCCGGTCATAAAAACGAATTTTGGAGTCGCGCCGCCTGACGCGTTTGCATGCATACGCTGGAAGAATTGCTCGCCGTTAAGGCCCGGAAGGTTGAAATCGCACAACACGAAATCGTAAGTGTGCGCAGCGAGGTGAAGCAACGCTTCTTCCGAACTGGACGCGCCTTCCACTTTCATCCCCCGCGCCGCAAGCCCTTCGTGTACGATTTCGCGAATGCTCTCTTCGTCGTCTACCACGTAAACGGAGCGTCCCTGCAACGCGCCTGATGGCTGTGGCGCGGAAGCACGGCCTTGCGGCGCCGCTGCCGACGTCGCCGATGCCTCATCTTGTGACGCCGGTAGTATCACGCGAAATTCCGCGCCTGCATCTGGCGACGATTGCACTTCAATCGTGCCACCATGTTCCTTCACGATCGCAAGACAAATCGTCAATCCCAGCCCGGTGCCGCCGCCGGGACGTTTCGTGGTAAAAAACGGATCGAAGATCCTCGTCAGGATTTCCGGAGAAATACCGGGGCCGTCATCCGCGAACACAAACGCGATCTTGCCGTCCACGGCTTCAACCGAAACTCGCAAGGTGCCGTGATCACGCTTGCTGGTAATCGCTTGCTCCGCGTTGAGAATCAAATTCACGAACACCTGTTGCAGTAGCCTGGGATCGGCCTCCACAGAGGGCAGGCCCTCCGGAGCTTCCAGCTGGATCGAAACATTTTTCTGCCTCAGCGATGCCTGCTGCTGCTCGATGACCTGTCTTATCGCGTGCTCCGGACGGAGCTTTCTGCTCGCGAGAGCCGACGGCCGCGAAAACGCCAGCAGATTCTGAACAATCCCGGCCGCGCGCCTGGCCTGCTTCAGCACAATTTCCACTTGCCGGCGCGTTGAATCGTCAGCGGCGCGCTCACGCATCAGATCGCTGATGCCCAAGATCGCAGTCAATGGGTTATTCAGCTCATGCGCCACGCCCGCCATCATTTCGCCCATAGCCGCGAGCTTTTCCTTCTGCAATTGCTGCTTTTCCGCCGCTCTGGTCTCCGTAACGTCGCGAGCCGATGCCACCACGCCATTTATTTTCCCCGACGCATCAAAGAGCGGACTGGCGCTTGCCCGCAGGATCCGCCACGATCCATCCGCGTGCTTCGTCCGATATTCAAATTGCGCGTGGGCCAAGTCTCCGTGGGTCAGTGCGTGAAAAGTGTCGGTAAGCGCCGCCACGTCATGCCGGTGAATTTGCGTCAACAGAGCTTTGCCTACCAAATCCTGCGCCGGATGGCCCAGAACGTCCCGAATTCGCGGGCTAACGAAAGTGAACCGTCCCTCCAAGTCCATCACGGCGATGATGTCCGGAAAGCTGGCCACCAGCCGGCGCACAAATTCCTGCTCGTGGTGTAGCCGCGCTTCGATCTCGATGCGTTCGGTGACGTCTACCAGCGTGCCCTGCATGCGGATGGTGCGGCCAAAGGTGTCGCGAATTCCAAAACCTGAAGCCAGGCAATGCAGATGCGTTCCGTCCCTTCGCTTGTAGACCACGTCGACATCCTGAACCGCTCCGTGTTCGACGACCTGGCGGACTAACGTATCTCGCTGCGAGGGATCCACATAGAGCTCGCGGAAATTAAGCTTCTGCAATTCTTCCTTGCTGTCGTAGCCCAACATGCGGAGCAGCGCGGGATTGGCGTCCAGCAGGTTTCCGTCAGGAGTGGTGAAGAAAATTCCTTCGCGCAGCGATTCGAAAAGTTCGGTGAAGCGTACTTCCGATTCATGCTGCGAAGTAACGTCGCGCACCCAGCCGCTGACCGACGGGGCTTGATCTTCTTCCCGCATCGCTTGCAGCCAGCAATCGTAGTAGCGACGTTGCGTCTCGTTCTTCAGACGGACCGCGATTCGGCCTGCCCAATGCCCTTTCCTTAAAAATGCTTCCAGCGTACGCGTCGCTTCCGCGAGCGAAGGCTCCGCCACAAATTCATCCATGCGGTGGCCAATCAGGTCCTGAAAACAGACGCCGAGAATATCCGAAAGCCGGCGATTCGCGACTCGGATCTCTCCATCCAGGGCAACAGTGAAAACCGCGTGGTCGAGGCTGTCAATGAGCTCCCGATAATTCAACTGCGATCGGGAAATCACTTCCACGAGCTTCTTGAACTGGGCCTCCGTTGCGGAAACCCAGGTATCCAACTCCGCCGGTTTTTCAGGAGAACGATTAGGCATAGAAATGCCGAGAGCAGTCTCGGCCTAGGTCCAATACCGGGAATGCGCTACTTTCATTTTACTGACTGCGTGCGCCACAAGGAAAAAGAAAGCGAGGCAATATGCCAAGTTACTTAACAGGTGACTCGCGCCAGGAAGCGGCTGGGCGGCCGGCTGTATGTCACATCTTGTTGGAGATGGGCTCCTGAAACAGATTCACGCGCACAAAAAAAGGGCACCGCGAAAAAATCACGGCGCCCTGAGTTTGTGTGAGAGCGATGCAGTCTAGCTTTCGGCGACCGCGTCCGTATCCTTGCGCAAGAAGTCCAAAGCTGCTGCTTCTTCCGGCGTAAGTTCCGGCTCCATGGACTCCGGCTCCTCCTTCGGAATTTCCGTGAGGAGCTGGATGTTGCGGTAGCGTTCGAGGCCCGTGCCCGCGGGAATCAGCCGGCCCATGATCACGTTTTCCTTCAAGCCGCGCAAGTAATCGACCTTTCCGGAAATCGCGGCCTCGGTGAGGACGCGCGTCGTCTCCTGGAAGCTTGCCGCGGAGATGAACGAATCCGTCGAAAGCGATGCCTTGGTGATGCCGAGGAGCAAAGGACGTCCGGTTGCCGGCCGTCCGCCGTCGCGGATAATGCGGTCGTTCTCCTCGCGGAAGCGGAACTTGTCCACTTGCTCCTCGAGCAGGAACGACGTATCACCCACGTCCTCCACCTTCACCCAGCGCATCATTTGCCGCACGATCGCTTCGATGTGCTTGTCGTTGATGTTCACGCCCTGCAACCGGTAGACCTCCTGAATCGAGTTCACCAGGTACGCCTGCGTGTACTTTTCGCCAAGGACGGCGAGAATGTCGTGCGGGTTGAGCGGCCCGTCAATCAACGGTTCGCCCGCTGCAACGTGTTCGCCTTCCTGCACGTTGATGTGAACGCCGCGCGAGATCGAATATTCCTTGATCGTCTGCGCTGCGCCCTTGCCATCCTCGCTCTCGACGTAAATCTTCCGCTGGCCCTTGACGATTTCGCCGTATTTCACCACGCCGTCAATCTCGCTGATGACCGCGGGATCCTTCGGCTTGCGGGTTTCGAAGAGTTCCACCACGCGCGGCAAACCGCCCGTGATGTCCTTGGTCTTGGTGGTCTCGCGTGGAATCTTCGCGAGCACGTCGCCCGGTTGCACCTCGTCCCCGTCCACCACCATCAAGTGAGCGCGTGACGGCATCAAGTACTTCTTGATCCGACCCTGCGCTCCGCGAATCAAGATCGTCGGCTGGTGTTTTTCATCGCCCGGCGGCAGCGTCACAACCAGCTGCGATAACCCGGTGACTTCGTCCACCTGCTCTTCGATCGTGACGCCAGCCTGCAAATCCTTGAACTGCACGGTGCCCGCTGTTTCGGTGAGGATCGAGAACGTGTACGGATCCCACTCGACCATGGTCTGGCCCAGCGTAACCGGCTGCCCATCCTCGACCTTCAAGCGCGCGCCATACACCACATGGTGACGCTCTTTTTCGCGGCCCTTCTCGTCCACCACCGCGATCAAACCCGAGCGGTTCATCGCCACAATCTGCTTGCCGCGGCCCTCGACCACCTTCAAGTCAATGAACTTCACGAAGCCGTTGTTGCGCGCTTCGACCTTTGACTGTTCGGTGACGCGAGTCGCCGTTCCGCCGATGTGGAAGGTACGCATCGTCAACTGCGTGCCAGGCTCGCCGATCGACTGCGCCGCGATTACGCCGATAGCCTCACCCATCTCGACGAAACGGCCGGTAGCCAGGTTGCGGCCGTAGCAACGTCCGCAAACTCCGCGGCGCGATTCGCAGGTCAACACCGAGCGGATTTTGACGCGCTCGATGCCGGCTGCTTGAATCGAATTGGCCAGTTCTTCGGTGATTTCCTGGTTGATCTCGACGATCACGTTGCCTTCGTAGTCTTTGATCTTCTCGAGTGAAACCCGGCCCACCACGCGGTCGCGCAACGGCTCAACTTCCACGCCTGCTTCCAAAATCGGCTCGACGTAAATTCCGTCCGCGGTGCCGCAGTCGAACTCGTTGATGATCACGTCCTGCGCCACGTCCACCAGCCGCCGCGTCAGGTAGCCCGAATCGGCCGTCTTCAGCGCCGTATCGGCCAAGCCCTTACGCGCACCGTGCGTGGAAATAAAGTACTGCAGCACGGTCAATCCTTCGCGGAAGTTGGATGTGATCGGCGTCTCGATGACTTCGCCCGAAGGCTTGGCCATCAAGCCGCGCATTCCGGAAAGCTGCCGGATCTGCTGTTTCGATCCGCGCGCTCCGGAGTCGGCCATCACGTACACCGGATTGATCAAGCCCTGCTTGTCCTGCTCTTCCAGAGCCTTGAACATTTCGTCCGCCACTTTTTCGGTGACGTCCGACCAGATCGCGATGACCTTGTTGTAGCGTTCGCCGTTGGTGATTGCGCCGTCCAGATACTGCTGCTGAACCTTGACCACCTCGTGCTCGGCAGTGTCCACCAGCTTGAACTTCACATTGGGGATGACCATGTCGCTGATGCCGATCGAAACACCGGACTTCGTCGCGTATAGGAAGCCGAGTTCCTTCAGCTTATCCAGCGCCACCACGGTCTTCTCCAGGCCAAAGCGCAAGTAGCAGTATTGCACCAGCGCCTGCACGCCCTTTTTCTTGAGCAAGCCATTAATGAACGGCATGTCCGTCGGCAAATGATCGTTGAAGATCACGCGTCCCACGGTCGTTTGCAGGAATTGCTTGTTCAGGTTGACCGGCTCGGTGTGCGAAACATCCTGATCGTCATACGCGTTGGTTAGGTCAATGACCTCACCCGTGTAGCGCATGCGAATCGGCGTCAAGAGCTCCACTTCGCCGGCTTCCAGCGCCATCACCACTTCTTCCGGCGAACCGAACGCGCGGCCTTCGCCCTTTGCCTGCGGCTTGGCCTTGGTCATGTAATAAATGCCCAGGACCATATCCTGGGTCGGAACCGCGAGCGGGTAGCCGTTGGCCGGAGACAGGATGTTGTGCGAGCTGAGCATCAACACCGAGGCCTCGACTTGCGCTTCCGGCGATAGCGGAATGTGCACCGCCATCTGGTCACCGTCAAAGTCCGCGTTGAACGCCGTGCAGACCAGCGGATGAATGCGGATGGCCTTGCCTTCCACCAATGTCGGCTCAAACGCCTGAATGCCCAACCGGTGCAGCGTGGGAGCGCGATTCAAAAGCACGGGATGCTCGCGAATCACGTCCTCAAGAATGTCCCAAACCACCGGTTCCTGCGCCTCGACCAGTTCCTTGGCTTGCTTGATGGTGGTGCAGTGTCCGGCGGCTTCCAGTTTGTGATAGATGAATGGTTTGAAAAGCTCCAGCGCCATCTTCTTCGGCAGACCGCACTGGTGCAGCTTCAGTTCCGGCCCGACGACGATCACCGAGCGGCCCGAATAGTCAACGCGCTTGCCGAGCAAGTTCTGGCGGAAACGCCCTTGTTTGCCCTTCAGCGTATCAGACAGCGACTTGAGCGGGCGATTGTTCGTGCCGCGCAATACACGGCCCCGGCGTCCGTTGTCGAATAGCGCGTCCACCGCCTCCTGCAACATGCGCTTTTCGTTGCGAACGATCACATCCGGCGCGTGCAATTCCATCAGCTTCTTCAGCCGGTTGTTGCGGTTGATCACGCGGCGGTACAAATCGTTCAAGTCGGACGTGGCAAAACGCCCTCCGTCCAGCGGCACCAGTGGACGCAGTTCCGGCGGAAGCACCGGGATCACGTCCAGAATCATCCACTCTGGCTTGTTGCCGCTCTTGCGGAAAGCTTCCAGCACCTTCAGCCGCTTGGCGTACTTAATGCGCTTCTGCAGGCTGGGGTCAATCTTCATCTTCTCGCGAAGTTCTTCCGAGAGCTTGTCCACTTCCACGCGGCGCAGCAATTCCTTGATGGCTTCGGCGCCCATCCCGGAAGTGAACTTTCCGGGATATTCCTTCTGCAGCTCGCGCAGCTTCTCTTCCGGGATGATGTCCTTTTCCTTCAATCCCAGGACTTCGCCCGGATCGATGCAGACAAATGTCTCGAAGTAGAGAATGTGCTCGAGGTCGCGCATGGTGATGTCCAGCAGGTAGCCGATGCGGCTGGGCAATCCCTTGAAGAACCATACGTGCGAGCAGGGCGAAGCCAGCTCTATGTGCCCCAGGCGTTCGCGACGCACCTTGCTGAGCGTCACTTCCACACCGCACTTGTCGCAGATCACTCCCCGGTGCTTCATGCGCTTGTACTTCCCGCACAAACATTCCCAGTCCGTGACGGGGCCAAAAATCTTGGCGCAGAACAGTCCGTCGCGCTCCGGCTTGAAGGTGCGGTAATTGATGGTCTCCGGCTTGGTCACTTCACCGTGCGACCAGGACCGGATTTTTTCCGGACTTGCCAGGCTGATGCGAATGGAATCAAAATCCGCAATCTGACTGGCGCGGTCATATGGGCTTGATCGGTACAATGGCTGATCCTCCTGTCCGGCAAAGCCGGACCAAAAACCACTTGCTGCAATAATGTCGGACGCTCCGCGCTGCTGCGGCGCGGAGCGCGTGCATCAATTAATCCGCTGCTTCCGCTTTTTCCAGTTGCGGCTTCTGGCGCTTCATCAATTCCACGTCCAGGCACAGCGACTGCAACTCGCGCACCAGCACGTTGAACGATTCGGGCACGCCGGGCTCGATTCCCGGCTCGCCCTTGACGATGGCCTCGTAAATCTTCGCGCGGCCATATACGTCGTCAGACTTCGCCGTCAGCAATTCCTGGAGGATGTGCGCTGCGCCGTAAGCTTCCAGCGCCCACACTTCCATTTCTCCGAATCGCTGCCCGCCGAACTGCGCCTTGCCGCCCAGCGGCTGCTGCGTGATCAGTGAGTACGGTCCGATGGAGCGAGCGTGAATCTTGTCGTCCACCAAGTGCGAGAGTTTGAGCATGTAGATGTAGCCGACCGTCACCTGCTGCGCGAACAAGTCGCCGGTCATGCCGTCGTAGAGCGAAATCTTTCCGCTCTCCGGCAGCGCCGTGAATTCCAGCAAGTGGCGGATGTCCGCTTCGCGCGCGCCGTCGAACACCGGCGTTGCAAACGGCACGCCTTCGCGGAAGCTGTAAGCCAAATCCAGAATCGCGTCGTCATCCAGGCTGCTGATGGTCTTCCATACCGAAGTGGGACCGAACGCATCCTTGAACCACTTGCGTACGCTCTCCGCGCGAGCTTCCTTGTCCAGCAGCTTCCCGATCTTCTCGCCGAGTTCTTTCGAAGCCCAGCCAAGATGTGTCTCGAGAATCTGCCCGACGTTCATACGTGAAGGAACGCCCAACGGGTTCAGCACGATTTCCACCGGTGTGCCGTCGGGCATGTACGGCATGTCTTCCTTCGGAACGATGCGCGCGATCACGCCCTTGTTGCCGTGGCGGCCCGCCATCTTGTCACCGACAGAAAGCTTGCGCTTCATGGCGATGTAGCACTTCACCAGCTTGATCACGCCCGGGGGCAGCTCGTCGCCCTTCTTCAGTTTGCCGATGCGCTCGTCCGTGATTTTCCGCAGCACGTCAATCTGCCGCGAGGTCATTTCCTCGACCTCGTCGATCTTCTCGATGAGCAGCGGGTCCTTATCGTTTAACCGCAAGCGCTTCAAGTTGCGCGTCGAAATCTTTTCCAGGATGTCGCGGGTCAGCTCGGCGCCCTTGGTCAGCAAACGCTTGTTGGTGCGCTCGTCGTGCAGGTCGGCCACCAGCTTCTGGCCGCCGAGCAAGTCGTTCAAGCGCTTCAAACGTTCGTCAGTAAGAATGCGGATTTCGTCCGCCAGGTTCTTTTCCAGCTTAGCGACCTGCGCGGCTTCGATGGCCTTGTGGCGTTCGTCCTTCTCCGCGCCCTTGCGGCAGAAGATCTTCACGTCCACGATGGTGCCTTCGATTCCCGGCGGGCAGTAGAGCGAAGCGTCACGCACGTCTCCAGCTTTTTCACCGAAAATCGCGCGTAGCAGCTTCTCTTCCGGCGTCAGCGTGGTTTCACCCTTCGGCGTCACCTTGCCCACCAGAATGTCGCCCGGCTTTACCGTCGCACCGATGCGGATTACGCCGCTTTCATCGAGGTTGCGCAGGAAGCTCTCGTTGATGTTGGGAATGTCCCGCGTGATTTCCTCGGGACCGAGCTTGGTATCCCGCGCTTCGATTTCATATTCCTCGATGTGAATCGAAGTGTAGTAATCCTCCTCGACCAGCTTTTCACTGACCAGGATCGCGTCCTCGAAGTTGTACCCGCGCCATGGCACGAAGGCCACCAGCACGTTGCGCCCGAGCGCCAGTTCGCCACGGTCGGTGCAAGGTCCATCGGCCAGCACTTGCCCTTGCTTCACGCGGTCGCCCGCACGAACCAAAGGCTTCTGGCTGATGCAAGTGTTCTGGTTCGAGCGCTTGAACTTCGTGAGCAGGTAAATGTCGGACCCGACTTCGCGGCTCAGTACGCCCGATTGATCGGATTCCACGCGCACGATCACGCGCTCGGAATCCACCTGGTCCACGATGCCATCGCGCTTGCAGACGATCACCGCGCCGGAATCGCGAGCGGTAACGCGTTCCATGCCGGTTCCCACCAGCGGAGCGTCACCACGAATCAGCGGGACGGCTTGACGCTGCATGTTCGACCCCATCAACGCGCGGTTCGCGTCGTCGTTCTCAAGGAATGGAATCAAGCTCGCAGCCACCGATACCAGTTGCTTCGGCGAAACGTCGATGTAATCGACTTCCTCTCGACTCTTCAGAACGAAGTTACCTGCTTGGCGGCAGTTCACTAGTTCCGTCGTGATTCGCTCTTTTTCATCGAGCGAAGCGTTGGCCTGCGCCACCACGTAGCGGTCTTCTTCCCACGCCGAAAGATAGAAGCAATGCGGATCCCACACTACGCGCCGCCGCTTCAACTCTTCGTTGGCATCCTCCACCTTTTCCTTCTCGACGATTTCGCCGGCCTTGAATTCGCTATCGCCCGCGTTCACGATCTGCACGAAATCGATCACGCGCCCGTTCTTCACCTTACGATACGGCGATTCGATGAAGCCGAACTCGTTGATCCGCGCGTACGACGAAAGCGAGCTGATCAATCCGATGTTGGGGCCTTCCGGCGTTTCAATCGGACAAATGCGCCCGTAGTGCGTCGGATGCACGTCGCGGACTTCAAACCCAGCGCGTTCGCGCGACAAACCACCCGGCCCGAGAGCCGAAAGACGCCGTTTGTGCGTGATTTCGCTGAGCGGATTGGTCTGGTCCATGAACTGCGAAAGCTGCGAACTGCCGAAGAATTCGCGGATGGCAGCCATTACCGGCTTGGCGTTCACCAAATCGTGCGGCATGGCCGTAGACATTTCTTGATACACCGACATCTTTTCCTTGATCGCGCGCTCCATGCGAACCAGGCCGATGCGGAATTGGTTCTCCAGCAGCTCACCCACCGCGCGCACGCGGCGGTTGCCCAGATGGTCGATGTCATCCACCGAGCCCACGTTCTTGCGCAGCTTCAGCAAATACTTGATCGCCGCCACGAAATCCGAAGGATCGAGCGTGCGCTTTTCGAGAGGAGTTTCCAGTCCCAGCTTGATATTGAACTTCAGCCGTCCGACCTTGCTGAAATCGTACTTGCGCGCATCGAAAAACATCCCGTTGAAGAGCGCTGTCGCCGTTTCCAGAGTCGGAGGATCGCCCGGGCGCAGCTTGCGGTAGATTTCGATCAGCGCTTCCTTCGGCGAGCGGATCGTGTCCTTTTCCAACGTTCGCGTGACGATGATGCCGGTGTCGTCACGATCCGGGAAGCACACATCCACTTCCGTGATTCCGGCTTCCGCGATCGAAGCCCACATTTCCGCCGACAGCGGCTTGTTGGCTTCGAGCAGCACTTCACCGGTCTGGCGATTCACCAGTTCGCCGACTGTGACCGCGGCTTCCAGATCCGCCACGCCGATTTCCACCTGCGTGACGCGCGCCTTCACCATTTCCTTGTACAGCGGATCGCTGATGCGCTTGTGCGCGCCCACCAACACTTCGCCGGTCTTCGGGTGCTTGATTTCTTTCGACAGCTTGCGGTCAATCAAGCCTTCCGAAGCGTTCCAGTACAGCTCGCCTTCGCGCAGCGAAATCCGCTCCACTTGATAGAACGTGCGCAGGATGTCTTCGTTCGACTTCAATCCCAGCGCGCGCAGGAAAATCGAGCCCAGGAACTTGCGCTTGCGGTCGATGCGCACGTACAGAATGTTCTTGGTGTCGTACTCGAACTCCACCCACGATCCGCGGTAAGGAATAATCTTGCCGAGGAAGTAGCTGCGATTGTTGGCCGTCTCGAAAAACACGCCTGGCGAACGATGCAGCTGGCTGACGATGACGCGCTCGGTCCCGTTGATGATGAACGTGCCGTTCTCGGTCATCAGCGGAATATCGCCGAAGAAAACTTCCTGCTCTTTGATGTCGCGGATGGACTTCGCGCCGGTATCCGGGTCCTTGTCGTAAATCGTCAGACGAATCGTCACCTTCAGAGGCGCCGAATACGTCATCCCGCGTTCCTGGCACTCGTTCACGTCATACTTCAATTGCAGCGTGACCGGATCGCCGCACTTGTTGCAGAACGTCGGCGTGTTCTTGTTGAACGTGCCGCACTTCGTGCACAGCACGTCGCCCGTCTTGTAGGGATTCGTGACGACCGAAGCTCCGCAATTCCTACAGGTGGCGCGCAAGTGATGCAGGCCGCGCAAATGGCCGCACTTGCACTCCCAGTTTCCGATCGCATAATCCACGAAATCCAGCTGCGACAAGCCGCGAAAATCCTGAATCGGAAACACCGATGCGAAGACCGACTGCAGGCCCGTGTCTTCCCGCTCACTCGGCAGCAAATCCATCTGCAAAAACCTTTGATACGACTTCTTCTGCACGTCAATCAGGTTCGGGATTTGCACCGTGGTCTTGATTTTGGCAAAGTCCAGGCGTGCCCGTTCCCGAGTGGCGCGATTACCGTTGCGATTGCTCATGGACCATCCTCGTAAATGAATTCATGCCGGAAATGACGGCACGGGTAGACACCCGCCCCGTTAGTCCGGGAAGGACGTATTGTGAAGTTCACTGTTCCTAAGGAGTGCGCGCGTACGCGAATTCCTTCGCGGCCCGTTCACGTTGCGAGGGCCGCAGGGGCAGCCAGCTACTTGACTTCGACTTTGGCCCCGGCTTCTTCGAACTTTTTCTTGATCGTGGCGGCTTCGTCTTTGTTGACGCCTTCTTTCACCGTCTTAGGAGCGCCATCCACCAGATCCTTGGCTTCTTTCAAGCCCAGGCTGGTGACTTCGCGAACCGCTTTGATCACGTTGATCTTGTTGGCGCCGACTTCTGTGAGAACGACGGAGAATTCCGTCTTCTCCTCGGCCGCGCCCGCTGCTCCCGCGCCTGCTCCGCCGCCCGCCATCATCACGGGCGCCGCTGCTGCCGCTGAGACGCCGAAAGCTTCTTCCATCTTCTTGACCAGATCAGAAGCTTCGAGCAGCGTCAGACCCTTGATCTCTTCCAGAATTGTTTCTACTTTGCTGGCCATCGCTGTTTCCTATCCTCCTCCGAATTGAACAACCAAATCTCGTAAAAGCAAGATTGCCGGACTTCGTTACGAATTCCCCTGCTCACTCCACTTACGATTGAACCGCTTCAGGTGCCGGTGCGCTTTCAGGTGCCGCGCCGCCCGCTCCGAACTTGTTGGCCTTGGCGGCTTCGCTGGTAACTACCGCCAGATTCCGCGGCACCGCCGCCAGCACGGTCGCTACGCGCTGTGCCGGAGCGTTCAGCAGGAACATGATCTTGCTGATCAGTTCATCCTTGCTCGGCAAATCCGCGAGCTGCTTGATTTCCTGAATCGAAATTACGCGCCCTTCCACCCAACCGGCGCGAAATTGGAATGCCGGAACGTCCTTCGCCACCTTGGTCAGAATCTTGGCCAAGGCCACCGGATCCGTCTTGGTGTACGCGATCGAATTCGTGCCCTTCAGGCCCTTCAGCAATCCCTCGGTGGGAGTACCTGCTCCAGCGCGCTCCGCCACCGTGTTCTTCACCACTTGATATTTTCCGCCGGCGGCTTCCACGCTGCGGCGCAGCTTGGTGTCCTGCTCGACGGTGATTCCCTGAAACGTCGAAAGAATCACGGTGGACACGGTCGCAAGCTGTTTTTTCAGCTCTTCTGCCTGGGTCACCTTCTCGGACTTCTTCTTCATCCCAAAATCTCCCTCGTGCTGCCTGGTTACGCTGCTACTGCCACGGCGTGATCGGCTTCGGTTTCGTCAATCGGCACGCCCGGCCCCATGGTTGAAGTTAGCGTGATTTTCTTGATGTACTTGCCCTTGGCCGCCGCGGGCTTGGCCTTGATGATCGCCGCGAGCAACGCATGCGCGTTCCCGGCCAATTGTTGCGCCGAAAAACTGATCTTGCCCACCGGCGAATGGATCAGTCCGGTTTTGTCCAGACGAAACTCCACCTTACCGGCCTTGATTTCCTTGATGGCCTTCGCTACGTCCACAGTCACCGTTCCGGTTTTTGGATTCGGCATCAATCCGCGCGGCCCGAGTACTTTGCCCAGCTTGCCGGCGGATCTCATCATGTCCGGCGTTGCAATTACCGCTTCGTAATCCGTCCAGCCGCCCTGAATTTTCTCGACCATATCTTCGCCGCCGACGAAGTCCGCTCCGGCTTCCTGCGCTTCGCGAATCTTGTCGCCGCCCGCAATCACCACCACGCGCTTCGATTTCCCCAGGCCGTGCGGCAGCACCACGGTGCCGCGCACCATCTGGTCGGACTGCTTCGAATCGACGCCCAAATTCAAAACCAGCTCGACCGTCTCATCGAATTTCACGAAGTGCGCCTTGCGCAGCAATTCCGCGGCTTCTTCGAGCTTATAAGGACGCGCCTCCACCATCTTTCGTGCGCGGTCAATATTCTTTCCACCCACTTTTGCGCTGCGGCCCATCGTCTTTTCTCTCCTACGCAGTCAAGAACTGCTTGCGTCCCATGTCTTTTCGGACTCCTGCGCGTGCTGCCAAACTACTCGGTAACTTCAACGCCCATGTTGCGCGCCGTGCCCCGGATCGAACGGACTGCCGCCTCCAGGCTCATGGTGTTCAGGTCCGGCAGCTTCAACTTGGCGATTTCTTCCACCTGCTTCGCAGTCAGCTTGCCCACTTTGTTGCGATTCGGCTCAGGCGAACCCTTCACGATTCCCGCCGCGCGCTTGATCAATTCGGACGCAGGAGGCGTCTTCATGATGAACGTGAAGGTGCGATCGCTGTAAATCGTCACCAGCACCGGGATAATCATGCCGTCCGGCTCTTTGGCCGTCTTGGCATTAAACTGCTTGCAGAAATCCATGATGTTCACGCCGTGCGGACCGAGTGCCGTGCCTACCGGCGGCGCCGGAGTTGCCTTCATTGCCGGCAATTGCAATTTTACTGTCGCTTGAACTTTCTTCGCCATTTTCTTCCTCTGTTCCGGTCCGTCATTCTGAGCGAAGCGAAGAATCTCTCTTCGTTACGCCGCGATCGCCGAAATCTATGCGACCTTTTCCACCTGCGCGAAATCCAGTTCCACCGGCGTCGAGCGCCCGAAAATCGTCACCGAAACCTTCAGCGTCGAGCGGTCGGAATTCACTTCCTCCACGACGCCCGTGAAGTTCGCAAATGGCCCTTCGCCGATGCGGACCTTCTCGCCGCGGTCAAATGACAGCTTCGGCTTCGGCTTTTCCGCCGTGGTCGTCGCGCGATTCAAAATGTTCTGCACTTCTTCTTCGGTCAGCGGCGAAGGCGTCTGCCCCGACCCGACGAACCCGGTCACCCGCGGTGTGGAACGCACCACGTGCCAGGTGTAGTCGTCCATATCCATTTCCACCAGCACATATCCCGGGTAACACATCCGCGGCGAAATCACTTTCTTGCCGCCGCGCACTTCCACCACCGATTCGGTCGGGATAATGATTTGCCCGATCTTGTCGGTGAGCCCGAATGCCGCCACGCGGCCCTCCAGGCTCTCCTTAACCTTCTTCTCAAAGCCCGAGTAGGTGTGGACGATGTACCACTGCTTGGAACTCGCAGTCGCTTCCGCGCCTTCTGCCCGAGGTTCGGTCACTTCGTTACCTTCCGGCCGTGCGTTGGTTTCTTCAGAGTTTCTTTGCATATGCGATCAACCAGCTGATGGCTTTCCCAAAAATCGAATCCGTGAAAAAGAAATACACGCCAAAAAACGCCACGGTCAGCGCCACCACGATCGTGGTCGAAATCACGTCCTGGCGCGACGGCCAGTTCACTTGCCTCATTTCCACGCGCACATCGTGCAGAAACGATCGAAACCGCTTCGGATACGACGCCAGCTTCCCCACTGGTTCCAGCAGGGCAAATCCGTCTACGCGATCTGACTCTTCCTTATTCAATTTCGCCGCCTGTGCCATCTTGCCGACCACCCTCTAGCCAACATATTCCCTACCCATCATTACCAACCCGCAACCCACCGCTCCCCTACCTCAGCACCCGCTGGCCTGCGCGCGCCCTCCCAAAGAGCTGGCAGGGGAGGAGGGATTCGAACCCCCACTCTCGGTTTTGGAGACCGATGGTCTACCGTTAAACCTACTCCCCTGAATTTCGGCTTAACGCAACTACTTAACTTCCTTATGCCCGGTATGCTTCCGGCAAGTGTTGCAAAACTTCGACGTCTCCAACCGCTCGGTATGCTTCTTACGGTTCTTGGTGGTCGTATAGTTCCGGTTCTTACAATCGTTGCACTGGAGTGTGATGATTTCTCGCATTGTCGTTTACTCGATGATCTCGGCAACCGCGCCGGCTCCGACCGTGTGTCCGCCTTCGCGGATGGCAAACCGCAACCCCTTCTCTAGCGCTACCGGCGTGATCAGCGTGATCTCGCACGAAATGTTGTCGCCCGGCATCACCATCTC
>DATEVZ010000179.1:0-6774 GCA_035258265.1 Candidatus Acidiferrales bacterium | reverse complement strand
CAATGGTTGTGGGATCTATTTGGAATTTGTCCCAGTTTCGTTGGGTTAGTTCCTTCGGACCCTGGAACAACCCGCAATCCACCAGTAATCGTTTGCCGCTGGCTTCGATTAAATACTTCGAACCCGTTACAGTCCCTGCCGCTCCCAGGAAAGTTATTTTGGCCATAGGGCCGCCATTGTAGACCTATTGCGCGCTCGAGTCCGGTGCTCTTTGTCTCGGCACAAAATTTTCTGCGGTTGACGCTTGACGCCAAGGCCGTCCGCACCGTAGTCTCACCAATTCGCGACAACAGGTCGGCGGCGCGGCTTACCCGATTCCAATGCGTCATGACCGTGCCCACATAGCTGCGCTTTATCTGGAACAGAAATGAAATTCATAAGTGCGTTGATTTTTACATCGTTTCTCGCAGCGGCCGTCGCCGCGCAGGATGCTCCTTCTGCCCCAGCTGCACAGGATTGGGTTTCTCAATCGCTAAAACGGGGTGCCTGGGAACTCGGAGTGCTGGCAGGTGGCGGAACGGGGCTCGGAAAATCCAGCGGCACTCAGTTTGTTTACGCAGGAGGCCGCGCCGGTCTGGTTCTCACCGGTAACCATCTTCCCGGATTTCTTCACGGCAATTTCGAATGGGCTGTGGACGTGATGCCCTTGTACGCCGTGCTGCCGCCCGCCAGTGGGATTTACGGCGGAAGTTTCAAGCCTCTCATCTGGCAGTGGAATTTCACCAGCGGTCACAAGATAGCGCCTTACGTCGCTGCCGCCGGTGGCATCGTCTTCACCAAAAGCAACGTCCCGCCGGGCGATACTTCCCAGGTAAATTTCACGCCGCAGGCGGTCGCTGGAACGCGTCTCTTCGTGAAGCCGCGCAGTGCTCTATTTTTCGAAGGCTCGCTCGGCCACCTCTCCAGCGCCAGCTTGGGCAATCACAATCCCGGCTACAACGTAACTTTGGTCTTCACCGTCGGCTACACCTGGTTCAAGGGCGGGCACTGAAGACAAACAAGTCTTTGCGGTGGTCTCTGGTGTCGGCCGATTTCATTGGTGGAGCCGACGGGGTTCGAACCCGTGACCTCCTCGATGCCATCGAGGCGCGCTCCCAACTGCGCTACGGCCCCACCGTCCTAAGAAGAGTGCCTTACTTATAACACCCCGTCGCGTGAGGCGTCAAACATAGTCCGAGCCCTACCGTTCCAATCGCATCTACCATGCTGAAACCACGCCGTTTGCCACCACGCAGCAAGTCGGGAGTTGACGCCAGTACTCCCGACACATTCCCATCGCCATATTTTCTGTTATCCTTGTAACAGTACGGGGTTCTCCGGTGTCTAACCTATTCAGGGACACGCCCTGGGAGGATACCTCAAGGATGGCGGCGCAAGGCATGTCCGACCTAGCACAATCTTTGCCGTGGAGCCGCGACGAATCCGAACTGGTGAGTGAGCTTCAGTCCGGTTCAGATGCAGCGTTCGACTGGCTCGTTACCTATTATCACGCAGGGGTGTACAACCTGGTTTATGGAATTCTTTCGGATTCGGCAGACGCTGCCGACGTCACTCAGGAAGTTTTTCTGCGGGCCTTTCGCGGCATTCGAGGTTTCCGCCGCGGCAGCTCGCTGAAAACGTGGCTTTACCGCATCTCGGTTCGCCAGGCTCTGAACCATCGCCGCTGGTGCTGGCGGCATCACCGGCAGCAGATTTCGATTGATGCCGAAGACGAAGGCAGCAATCCCGCGCTCGATTTGAAAGATGGCGAAGCGTCGCCCTTCGAGCAGCTGGAAGCGCGGGAGATGCAAGCCACCGTGCGCGGAGCTCTGGCGCGAGTGCCGGAGTTGTTTCGCGGCGCGGTTATTCTAAGGGACCTCGAGGGCCTGTCGTACGAAGAGGTGGCCGAAGTGCTGGAAGTTTCCGTCGGAACCGTCAAGTCCCGAATCCTGCGCGGGCGCCGCATGCTGAAGGAAATTCTCGATCCGCTTTTGCACGCTCGCCAAGCCGAATCTTCCAATGAATCGGCGCGGCACTTTTATCACGCGCAATCTGAGCATCACACGAATCCGTTTGCAGCATCAACAGCGGCAGCGACGCCCATGCTGGCTCCCGAGGCCGCTCACGTTCTTGCGAAATCGCAGAGAGGCAATCAATGAATTGCCGCCAAGCCGAGCGTCACCTCCCGGGGTATCTCGACGGCGCCATCTCGTCGCGTCAGCATGAACTCGTCCGCGCTCATCTCGCGGCCTGCCAGGATTGTTTCTCTCAGTTGGAACGGTATCGCCGCCTTGCGGTTTGCCTCGCCAATGTGGCGCCCAGCGCGCCGCCCGCTGACCTCGCGGTGCGTATACGCGTGGGCGCGGTTCGTTCCGGCGCTCGCAGGGCCGATCTGCGAAGGCTGTGGTCCCGCGCGCTTCTATCGTTCGAGGATATTCTTAAGCCGATTGCGGTGCCCGCGACCGGTGGCATTCTGACAGCCCTGGTTGCGTTTGTTCTGGTCGTGCAGAACATTCTGGTCGGCGTGCCCATGACCGGGATCGTGCCCAACGATCTGCCACTCAACCTCGTCCAACCGGCGCGTCTGGAAAGCCTCGCGCCGTTCCCGGTTCCCGGCGTAGTCAGCACTTCTGGGCAATCAGATTCAGGTTCGCTGCTCCTAGAGGCCACGCTCAACGCGGAAGGGCAGGTTGTTTCCTACAAAATTCTTGCTGGCCCGACTGACAGTGCCGTGCAACGCCAAATCGATCAGGTCATGCTGTTCTCTCGTTTCCGCCCGCAGTTGAGTTTCGGGCGTCCGCAAGACGGTGGCCGAGTTCTCCTGAGTTTCAGCGAAGTTCGCGTCCGCGGTTGATACTCCCTACACAACCTTGACTCAACCCAAGCTGCCATTTACAGTTTGTCTGCATCTTGGACATTAAAGCGCTCGTGCACCGACCAGAGAAGAGCGCTCTGAGCTTGCAAGCAAACATCCGGTCCACTGAGGAGTTCAGTTATCCGAAAGTTTTTGAAGAACTTTTCCACGCCGATCATTTTCGCTGCCACCGTTTTGCTGTTTGGCGCCACGGCCGATCCTACGATGCGCGATCAGTCCGCCGCCGATTCCACGGAAACCGGCGTAAACGTAGAAGCCAGCCCACAGATTTTTGCCACCATGTGCGCGCTCGACGCGGCCGGCTTCGATGCCGACGAAAGCACCCTGGCAGAGATGCCGTCTCGCCTTGCTCTTCGCGGCGAATTATTGAAACTTCAAGGCCCCGCCACCGAAACTCTGCGCCAGTACTATCGCGATCATGCGCTGGCAGACCCCGGAGAGACGCTCTCGCGCTATATCGCATTCGCGCTGGTGGTTGGTTCCCCGCCGCGGTTTCCGTTCCTCTTGGATCACGACCTGCTTCCGCCGGACGTTCTGGTAATCGAGGACTTTGAAGAAGTTCTCGCCAATTTTTATCGCGAAGCTCATCTCGATTTGCGGTGGATCAACGTAAAGCCCGAATACGGTCGTGCGGTGGAGCGCAGCCAATCGCCCGTGCGCAAGATTGTCACCGTTTGTAATGGATATTTGCGCGAAATCTACAATCCTAAGTACGGCCACTCCTTCACCGTCTACGTCGAGCCTTTGGTCGGCAATCGCGCGAATTTCCGGAACAATGGCAACCATTACGCCATCGTCATCGGCGCCGGCCCGCAGTTTCCCACCGATGACGTCCGACACGCCTACTTACATTTCATGCTCGATCCGCTTCCGTTGAAATACCGGGACGCTCTGATGCGTAAGAGCGGTCTGCTGAACATCGGCGCGCGCGCGCCGCGGCTCCCGGCAGAATACAAAAATGATTTCATCGCCTACGCCGACGAATGTTTCGTGAAGTCGGTTGAACTCCGCATTCGCCACCTCACACCCGAAAAGCACGAAGCAACTCTGGCCGAAAATGACCGCACGGGCTTCATCATGGTTCGCGTTTTCGACGGGCAATTGCAAAAGTTTGAGAAGGCCGAGCCAGCCATGTCCCTCTATTTTCCAGATTTGATTGATGGAATTGACGTCGCCGCCGAGCAGAAACGTTATGCGAATTTCAAATTTGCGCCGTTTGAGGAAGCGCCTACCCAGGAAACTGCCGGGAGCGCGGGGCCCGCGCAGCCCGGCCAATCATCTCAGCAGAATGATGATTCGGAACGCGACCGCTTGCTCGCCGAAGGCGATCATCAAATCGCTCTGCAAGACGCACCCACGGCCATTGCCACGTTCCAAAAAGTCCTGGCCAAATATCCCGATAACGCTCGCGCCAATTTCGGTCTGGCTGTTGCGTCGCTGCTCAATCACGACGCGGATCGCGCGCAGGAACTTTTCGAGAAACTTGTTTCCGCACCCTCCTCAACCGGCGGTGATGCGGTAAACTCAACGAGTAGCTCCGATCCTGCGATTTTGGCCTGGTCCCATGTATATTTGGGGCGCTTACATGATTTCGCGGAGGACCGTGAACAAGCGCTCGCGGAATATCGCGCGGCGCTCGCAATCGCGGGCGCGCCGGAAGCGGCTCGTGTGGCCGCGCAGCGAGGAATCGATACGCCATACAACCCGCGCGGCGCCGGCGCGGCAAAGGAACCGCAGTAGCCATAACGGTTCGCCGCAGGCACCTGGTACGAATTTTCCCAGCGCGTTCCAGGCATCTCAAACAAGGAAGGGGTGAAATGAAAATGATTTCTGCTTCGATTCGCAATACTGCGCAGATCGCAATTATCCTGCTGGGATCAGTCCTGATTTGTGCGCCGGAGTCCTTCGCGCAATACCAGCAGCAGCAGCAGCAACAACAACAGCAACCGCAACAACAGCAGGGTCAGCCATCAAAACCGGCCGCTCCTGCAAACGGGGCACAACCAGCCTCCGAGGCTCCCAAGCCGGTCGACCCGGCTGAGGAGAGCGCCTACAAAGCTTTTACTGACGCCAAACCAGACGACGCCGACAAACGAATTCAAGCGGGCGAAGCGTATTTGCAGAAGTACCCGAGCGGCAAATACGCCGAACTGGTCTACTCGCAATTGACCCATGCAGAATACGCCAAGCAGGATATGCCCAAAATGTATGCCGACGCGGACAAGGCTCTGGCCCTGAATCCCGACGATGTCACCGTCTTGACGCTCGTCGGCTGGGTGATTCCACACTCTTACGATCCAAACGATATCGAAGCTGATCGCAAACTGGACAAGGCCGAGCAGTATGAAAAGCATGCGCTCACCTTGCTCCCTACTCTTCCCAAGCCGCCCAACATGACCGACGAACAATTCGCCAAAGCCAAGGCGCAGGCGGAATCGGAAGCGCACAGCGGGCTAGGACTGGTCTATTTCCGCCGCCAGAAATTCGCGGAAGCAGTGGAAGAGTTCAAGAAGTCCACCGCCGATTCGGAGACTCCCGATCCGACCGACTATTTCGTCATGGGCGTGTGCTTGACGCGCCTGAGTCGGTTCACTGACGCTATCGATTCATTCCAGAAGTGCGCGCAGATCCCCGGCGGCCTCCAGGATCGTTGCAAGCAAATGGTTGAACAGAGCAAGAAGCAGGCGTCAACGGAGCTTTCTGCGCCCAAGTAGCGTCTGGCGACTATGACAGAAGAAGAGCGCACGGAGCTGGAAACGACCCTCGGGCATCGCTTCACTCGTCCTGAGGAGCTCGATCGCGCTCTGACGCACCGTTCGCATCGCCAGACCTCGAGCGCCACCGACAACGAGAGGCTCGAATTCCTCGGCGACCGCGTTCTCGGCCTGATCGCCAGCGAAACGCTGTGCCGCTTATTTCCGGAATGGAATTCAGGCCAGCTTTCCAAAGGCTTGGCCCGACTGGTGAGCGCCGCGTCCATTCATTCTGCTGCCAAGAAGCTTGAGCTCGGCAACTACCTCCGGCTCGGCCCGGGCGAAGAAAAAACCGGAGGCCGCGATAAGAAAAGGCTGCTCGCTGACGCTTATGAAGCCATCCTTGGCGCGATCTATCTTGACGCGGGACTTCACGCCGCAGCATCGTTTTTGCAGCGCACCCTGCTCGATCCTGCCCTCGCAGACTGCGCCGAAGGCCTCGAGAGCGCCGACCACAAGTCCGCGCTGCAGGAATGGCTCCAGCAACGCGCGCGAAAGCCCGTCGAGTATCGTGTCCGCAGCGAGTCAGGCCCTGAACACCAGAAGATCTTTGAAGTAGAGGTTTGGCACGCGGGAGAAAGGCTGTCGGCCTCTGAAGGCCGCAGCAAGAAGGAAGCAGAGCAGCAAGCGGCTCGAGCCGCCCTGGAAATTCTGACAGCACGCGCTGCCAAGCCCTAAAGGGAATTCATGGAAGTCGAAACCACCGCGCCGCAGCCCGAAAATATTTCCGACCGCAATCTGCAAGAGGCTCATTCGCTCGCCGCGCATGGCCATGTGACTGCCTCGAAAAGCTGGGTGGCCGAGTACGCCGAATCGCTTCTTGTCACCATTCTGCTGGCGCTCTTTGGTACCACCTTCATCGTCCAGGCTTTCAAAATTCCCTCGCAATCCATGGAACCTACCCTGCTAGTGGGCGATCATCTACTCGTCAACAAATTCATTTTCGAGGGGCGCGGCGCTTGGTACGAGAAAATCCTCCCGTACCGCTCCATTCGCCGTGGCGATATCATCGTTTTCAAATTTCCCTTTGACGACCATCCGCACTACGTAAAACGTGTGATCGGTCTGCCCGGCGATCGCATTCGCATCATCAACCAGCAGGTTTACGTCAACGGCGAACGACTCAATGAGCCTTACGTCGTCCACGATCCCAATTACGAGGATCCC
>DATEVZ010000178.1:0-4027 GCA_035258265.1 Candidatus Acidiferrales bacterium | reverse complement strand
CACCGGCGAATTCTGGCTGCGATCAAGCGCCACGACGCGGAAGGCGCCAAGTCGGCGATGCGGCGACACATTGAAGATGTCGAAGAAATCGTACTCGATCATTTTTGATTGAAGGGATTTTCGTGAGGGTTGGCTATTCGCGATCGCAATGCGTGGGGAAGCAAATGGCGTCGTGTTGAGCCCAGCAGTTACCTCTGTCAAGCGCTAAGGGCGGGCCGTAGAAACTCACCAATCTGGGGACGATCGGTTTGACGAACCTGCGAAATGACGTGAACCGCGCGGATATCGCCCCGCACGAGCCGGACGACACGGAGAAACCGAAGATGAAGCTCTTCGATGGAATCCCGCGCCAGGAACCGGTTGCAAATCGCACCATCCCGGAAAACGCGCCGTCGTCTCCCGCGACCACCCTCACGCTGCGCTTGGCGGAGGCGCGTGTCGAGGACGTCGGCCATGCGATTGCGCGCCTGGCCCCAGCCGACCTGCTGCGCATGGGTGGGCGAGCGGGTGACGTGCTGAAGATCACCGGCGGCGCGGTTGCCGTGGCCCGCGCCGAGCTTTCCGACAAAGCGCACGAAGGGATAATCCAGATCGATGGCACCGGTCGCAGCAATTGCGGCGCCGGATTGCAGGAGCAAGTGACGGTAACACCAATTGAGCGGCAGCAGGCCGTTTCCGTTCGCTTGTCGCCGTTATGGGTGGGGGCAGCGCCAGCGACCATCGCACCCGACCGGATGCTCGAGGATCTGGAGGGCGTCCCGGTCATCGCGGGCTGCGTAGTGCGCGTGCCGACTTTCGCAAAGGCGGTGAACTTCCAGGTTGTGCGCACCATTCCCTCGGGAGCGGTGGTCATCGGGAAGCGTACCGACATTCGGGTGGTGGAGGGCGAGCAGACGGCGGCCCGCGCGCCAGCGGTTTCCTACGAAGATATCGGCGGGCTGGAGCGTGAAGTCGCGCGGGTGCGCGAAATGGTTGAGCTGCCGCTGAAGTACTCACGCATCTTCGAGCGGCTCGGTATTCTCGCGCCCAAGGGCGTGCTGTTGTATGGTCCGCCAGGCACGGGCAAAACCCTGCTTGCGCGCGCCGTGGCGGCCGAAAGCCGCGTGCACTTCATTCACCTCAACGGCCCTGAGATCATGCGGAAATTCTACGGCGAGAGCGAAGCCAAGCTCCGCGAGCTCTTCGAAGAAGCAGCCCGCCACGCGCCCGCGATCCTGTTCATCGACGAGATCGACGCCGTTGCTCCCAAGCGCACCGAGGTGGTCGGCGAGGTGGAAAAGCGCGTGGTGGCGCAGCTTCTCAGCTTGATGGATGGTTTTGTGGCGCGCGGCCAGGTCATCGTCATCGGTGCGACCAATATTCCCGAGGTCCTTGATCCGGCACTGCGGCGTCCGGGTCGCTTCGATCGCGAAATCGAAATCGGCGTTCCCAACACGCAAGCACGGTTGCAAATCCTCAGGATCCACACGCGCGCGATGCCACTTGCGCCTGACGTCGACCTTCAGGAGATCGCCGAGCATTCGCACGGATTCGTAGGAGCCGACCTCGAAGCCCTGGGACAGGAAGTGGGCATGATTGCCTTGCGCAGGTTTCTCTCAACCGTCCCGCTCGAAACCGACGGCGCCACTTCGACTGACCTTGGGGCGCTGCAGGTTACGCGCGACGACTTTCTCGCCGGTTTGAAGGAAGTTGAACCCAGCGCGACGCGCGAATTCTTCATTGAGAAGAGTGCTTCGACGTTTGCATCCCTCGGAGGTCTCCACGAAGTAAAGCGCTTGCTCCATGCCGTAATCGAGCACTCGCACATGCGCGACGAGATTTATGAGCAGGTTGGACTCGCTCCGCCGCGGGGGATCCTGCTGACCGGACCTTCGGGCACCGGAAAGACCGCTATGGCACGGGCGCTTTCGGGTGAAATGCAAATCCCACTGATCGCGATTGATGGCCCGCAACTGTACTCGAAGTGGTTGGGCGAATCCGAGAGGGCGCTACGCGAGGTTTTCAAAAAGGCACGACGGGCGGCTCCCTGCATCCTGTTCTTTGACACGATTGATGCGGTCGCTCCGAAGTTCGGCGCCGATCGATTCGGTAGCGATGTCTATCAGAGGATTCTCAGCCAACTTCTACGAGAGATCGACAACTTGCGCGATGTCAAAGGAGTGATCCTGCTCGCGGCGACCAATCGTCCTGAGCGGATCGAGCCGGCGCTCTTGCGGAGCGGGCGCTTCGACTATATACTCCCGTTCGCCAAGCCGGACGTTGCAGAGCGCGCCGCCATCATGCGGCTTTGCTGCCGGCGCGTGCCGCTGGCACCGGATGTCGATTTTGATGAGTTTGCTGGTCGCATGGAAGGTTTCACCAGCGCTGATATTGAAAGCCTGTGCAAGAAAGCAGCGTTAACGGCGATCGCGGAATTTCAGGATGGCAGTCGCGTCGCTCCTTTTGTCGTCTTGCGGAAGGATTTCCTGGCGGTTCTTGAGTCCGATCGTGAAAGTCCCAGGCCATCGAACACCGCGAACCCGCTAAGCAATGGCGCCGGGGATCTGTGCCCCGACGCATCTACGAAGTGATGAACGAGGTTTGATCATGAGTTACACCGAACTTACCGTTTGGACGCGCGGCATCATTATGGACAAGGAAGGTCGCGACATTGTCAATTCCATCTCCGCTTCCGCCCGCATCGAGGGCAAGTACGCGCAGGCGATGGAGAACTACGTCGACAATCCCGACCGCACCAACGCCCCCACCCGCAAGTATTGCCGCGTGAGCGACAGCATTCTCGAGAACGAACTCACCTACGAAAACGAGCACCCCAACATCGTCGTGCTGGTCGAGGGAACGATGGTCAAGGGCTGGGACTACATGCGCGGCATGCCTGCTGGCGGCACGCTCGTGATCAACACGCACTATACGCCAGATTACATGATTCGTTTCGTGCCGGGTGCAGAGCGCCTGGCTCAACTCGTGTGTGTGGATGCGGCTCATCTGGCGGACCACAAATGGCTCTACTACCGACTGGGCGAGCTCGGCCTCGACCGTCTTTCGACCGAGGGCGCCGCTGAGCGAAACAAGTCCATCGCCCCCGATATCGCCGCTCCGCTGATTGCAGCGGTAGTCAAGTCCACCGGCATCGTCAAGATGGAGACGATTGAGCCAATGATTTCGAACAAACGCGCTTTCCATGCGGCGCTCGAAGCATTGCACATCATGCCGCTGAATCCAGTGGCGGTCTAGGAAGGATTTACATGTCGACCAAAGGCACACGCATCCCCGATTGGCTTACCGTCCCGTTCGCAGGCATCACACCCGCGCCCTCGCAGGAAAAGGGACAGGACTTATTTCCCACCGGCAACTGGCGTTCGATCCGGCCGGTGTACCGGGACAAGTTGCCACCCTGCAACAACGCTTGCGGGACCAACGAAAAGATCCAGGGCTATCTCGACCTGGTGAAGCGCGGCAAGTATCTGGACGCCTATGCCCTCATCAAGGAAGACATGCCCTTTCCGTCGGTCACCGGTCGGGTCTGCTATCACCCGTGCGAGCAAGCCTGCAACCGTGGACAGTACGATGAAGCCATCTCGATTCGCGCGGTCGAACGTTTTCTGGGCGATCTGGGACAGGCGCTGGCCCACGACGTGGTCAAGGCCGGGAAGCCCAACGGCAAGAAAGTCGCGGTCGTCGGCTCGGGTCCTGCCGGACACAGCGCGGCCTACCAACTTGCCCGTCTCGGCTACAAGGTAACGATCCTTGAGAAATCACCGAAAGCTGGTGGCCTGAATCGCGGCGGCATTCCGGACTGGGTTCTTCCCGCCGACGTACTTGATCGTGAAATCGAGCGCTTGGTCGAGCTCGGGATCACGATCAAGACCGACGTCGAAGTCGGCAAGGATGTTAGCTGGGACGACTTGAAAAACAATTACGACGCCTGTGTGCTAGCCGTGGGCCTGACGGAGCCCAACAGCGTGCGCGCCGAGGGCGAGAACAAAGACGGCGTACTTTACGGGCTTCCGTTCCTTCGCGACATCGG
>DATEVZ010000177.1:0-4489 GCA_035258265.1 Candidatus Acidiferrales bacterium | reverse complement strand
AGGTGATCACCGGACGCTTCACTCGCGGCAAAATAGCCTGCACGTTGGGTTCGTCCAGGCACAAAATCACCGTGCCGTAGAACGGAACGCGATTCACAAACTGCAGGAAAACATCCTGAATTTCCTCGAGCGAGTGATAGTGGTCGAGGTGCTCACGGTCAATCGTGGTGACGACGGCGACGACAGGCGCGAGCAGCAAGAACGAGCGATCGCTTTCGTCCGCTTCCACCACCATGTATTCGCTCTGCCCCACGCCAGCATTCGAGCCGGCGTGATTGACGCGCCCACCGACGACGAATGTGGGATCAAGGCCCGCAGCCGCCAGCACAGAAGCGACCATGGAAGTCGTGGTCGTTTTTCCATGGGCGCCGGCTACGGCAATGCCGTATTTCAGGCGCATCAATTCGGCCAGCATTTCCGCGCGTGGAATTACCGGAATTTTCAGGTGGTGGGCCTCTACAACCTCCACGTTTTCGGGGCGTACGGCAGAGGAAATCACCACGACGTGCGCGCCGTGGACGTTTTCCGCTTGATGGCCTTCGAAAATTTTCGCGCCGAGCTTGCGCAGGCGTTCGGTGACGGGCGATTGCTTCAAATCGGAACCGGAGACGGCGTAACCGCTCGAAAGCAGTACTTCCGCGATCCCGCTCATGCCGCTGCCGCCGATGCCGACGAGATGAATCTGCTGAAAATTCCGGAAGGAGGCAATCATGGCCGCACCAACCCTTCGAGCAGGTCTACGATATCTTCGACTGCGCGCGGGCGTGCTAGCTGCCGCGCGTGCTCTTCCATCTCGCTGATTCTCCTGGGCTGGTCCAGGAGCGCGAAAATTTCGTTTGTCAGCCGCTCGGGTGTCAGCGCTTCCTGAGGCAGCAGGCGAGCGGCGCCTGCTTCTTGCATAGCCGCGGCGTTGCGCGTTTGGTGCGCGTCGGTGGCGGCGCCGAAGGGGATGAGGATGGCGGCGCGTCCGGCGGCAGCGATTTCGGCCACCGTGATCGCACCCGAGCGGCAGAGGATTAAGTCCGCCTGGGCAAACCGCTCCGCCATATTCTCAATGAAGGGCACAACCTCCGCTCGGAATTCACGTCGCGCATAAGCCACGCGCACAGCATTATAATCGCGTTCACCAGTCTGATGCACGATGAAAAACTGGTTTTTTCGTCCTGCTAACAGATCCAGCGAGTCAACTATCGCGCGATTGATGGGCAGTGCGCCACGGCTGCCGCCGGTGATGAGGATGTTGAATGGCTCGCGATGTTCGCGGCGTGGTGCGCCCGAAAACCCTTTGCGCACCGGAATGCCCGTGGCGATCGCTTTTGTGCCAAAGCGCTTCGCGGTTTCCGCGAAGCCGCAGGCAACGCGGGTTGAAATTCCTGCCAGGACTCGATTGGTGAACCCCGGCTCGACGTTGGGCTCGAAAATCACCGAAGGGATGCCATGCAGCCGCGCCGCGAGAATCATCGGCCCGGAGGCGTAGCCGCCGACCCCGAAAGCGACGCCGAAACGGTGCCGTAGGATGATTTTCTCCGAATCCCACAGGCCCGCCGGGAGCATGGCCGCGTTGCGCAGGAATTTCATGCCGTCGATGCCCTTCAGCCCGGCAACGCGAATGGTTTCGAGCGGAAATCCGGCCTGCGGGACCAGCTTTGCTTCCATTCCGCGCTCGGTTCCTACGATCACGACGCTGCGTACTCCTTCCGGCTCGCGCCGGAGCCATTCTCGGGCGACAGCAACAGCGGGAAAAACGTGTCCGCCAGTACCGCCGCCTGCGATCAGCAAATTCTTGGCCCTCGCGCGGCTGGTTGCGACGTTGCTCGCGGCGACTTCGGCTTCAGCAGGGACGGCTGCAGTCACGTCTCGTCCGCTTGCTGGCTAATGTTCAACAGCACTCCGGTTGCCAATAACATGGCGAACAGGCTCGACCCGCCGTAACCAATGAACGGCAGCGGAATTCCTTTCGTCGGCATCATTCCCAGCACCACACTCAAATTGATCAGCGCCTGGCCCACGACCATGGTCGTGATTCCCAGGCCCAAGAACTTGCCAAAATCATCTCCCGCTTTCATCGCGGCCACGAACCCGCGCCAACCATACACTGCGAAAAGCGCAAGCACGACCACCGCGCCGATGAAGCCCAATTCCTCGCCGATGATGGCATAAATGAAATCAGTGTGCGCCTCCGGCAAAAAGAAAAGTTTCTGGCGGCTCTCCATCAAGCCGACGCCGGTCATGCCGCCCGACCCGACCGAAATCAACGATTGCAAGAGTTGAAAGCCCGCGCCTTTGGGGTCGAGCTCCGGATGCAGAAAAGCCTCGAAGCGCTGCAGGCGGTACGGCACGCGCACGATCAATAGATATATCGTCGGAATCGCCGCCAGCACCGTCCCCGCAATGTAGCGGTAAGAAAGCCCGGCGACGAACAGCATCACCATCGAGATCAGTACGATCATGAATGCGGTGCCCATGTCCGGCTCTTTGACGACGAGCGCGGCCATGACAAGCGTTGTCCCTAGGGCCGGCGCCAAGGTATGCAGCCAATTGTTCACGCCAAAATTTCGCGGCAGCCGGCGCAATTCCAGAAACCACGCCAGAAAAATGATGAGCGCGAGCTTGGCCATTTCCGAGGGTTGAAAACTGAATGGCCCCATGCGGAACCAGCGATGCGTCTGATGAGAGCGGTCGAGGAAAAATACGCCGACGAGCAGCACGAACGACAGAGCCAACCCTGTGAATACGACGCTCGGCTGGCGCAGCTTGCGATAGTCCATATTCATCAGCCAGAACATTCCGGCGATACCCAGCACCACATAGATCAACTGGCGCAACAGGAAAATATAGCCGGCGCCGAATTGCTCGCTCGCGGTCATGGCTGACGCGCTGAAGACCATCACGACGCCAATCAGACAGAGTGCGAGCGTCACGATGAATAATTTTCGGTCGGGTTGAACACTTCGTGGCATCGACTATCCTTTCTTCGCGGTGGGGCTCTCATCTGAGGCACCCGCTGCCTCAGATTGACCTGCGCGCCGCGCGACCAGTTCTTTGAACACGCGGCCGCGCTGTTCGTAATTTTCGAATTGATCGAAGCTGGAACAGGCTGGCGCGAGCAGTACGGTATCTTCGGGTTGTGAGAGCTCGATCGCGATTTGGACCGCGCGGTCCAGCGTTCCGGCATAACTGATTTCGACCGCGCCTTGCAAATCTGCCGCGATTTTGTCGGCGGATTCACCGATCAGGAGCGCCATCCGCGCGCGTTCATGCAGCAAATCGCGCAACGGTGTGTACGGGCTGCCCTTATCTTTGCCGCCCAAAATCACAAGCAGCGGGCCAGGAAACGCCTGGATCGCTTTCACTGCCGCATCCACATTCGTGGCCTTCGAATCGTTGTAAAACTGCACGCCCGAAATCTCGGCGACGAATTCCAGGCGATGCTCGACGCCGCGAAATGATTTCACGGCGCCGGCAATGGCCTCGGGAGTTGCGCCCGCAAGATATGCTGCCGCGCAAGCGGCCAAAACGTTCTCGACGTTATGCTCGCCGCGCAATGGAATCTGGTCGCGGCGCGCCAACACTGTTTCCGATCCCTCATTGCGAAAAATAATCTCGTTGTCGCGCAAGAAGGCGCCGTTCGCCACACGCTTCTGCCTGCTGAACCAAAAGATATGTGGCTTCGCGGGCATGCGCTTGGTGATTTCCGGGTCGTCCGCATTCAGCACGGCGAAGTCGCGCTCGAGCTGGTTTTCGAACAGGCGCATTTTCGCGCGCGCGTATTCCTCGAACGTGCCGTGGCGGTCCAGATGATCGGGAGTCAAATTGAGCAGCACGCCAATCTCAGGTCGGAACGCTTCAATTGTTTCCAGCTGAAAGCTGCTGATTTCGGCGACGGTCACCACCGGATCCGTCGAAGTTTCCACCAGCGCGAGCAGCGGTGTGCCGATGTTGCCGCCGACGAGCGTCGGGATATTCGACGCTTTCAAAATGTGCGCCACCAGCGCGGTCGTAGTGGTCTTCCCGTTCGACCCGGTGATGGCCACGAGCTTGCCGCACAAAAAGCGCCAAGCCAGCTCGATTTCACTCCACACCGGAATATTTTTCTTCCGAGCGGCTTGCAGCGCCGGTAAATTCGCCGGCACACCGGGACTCACCAGAATCAAATCCTGCTCGAGGAAAGTCGCATCCACGTGCCGGCCGAGTTCAAGCTTCACCCGGGCGGCACGCAGCTTCTCCGCAGTTTCCGCAAGCTCAGTTTCCGGACGCTCGTCCGTCGCCGTAACCGTCGCACCGTAACCCGCGCTGAATAACGCCGTCACCAAACCCGTCCTCGCGAGGCCCACAACCAAAACACGTTTGCCTGATAAATCGAATCCCGGCCTCAACTCGTCCTCACTTCACCTTCACCGCAATTTCAAAGTCGTCAGCGAAAACAGCGCGAACACCAGCGCCACAATCCAGAAGCGCACGATAATTTTCGATTCGCTCCATCCCAGCA
>DATEVZ010000176.1:0-2191 GCA_035258265.1 Candidatus Acidiferrales bacterium | reverse complement strand
GTCTCTGGTTGCTAGGTATGGCCGTCGGGATCGGTCTCGCCAGTCCCGCATATTTAGTGTTGGCTCTCCCAATTTTGTTGTTGTTTGCAGTGTTCAATATTTTGCTGAGCCAGATGATTTACACCTGGGTGGAGCGCTGGCTGGCGCGCCGGCGCAGTCGAGAAATCCTCGGAGTCGTATTTCTCCTGGTGATGATCAGCTTTCAATTCGTCTCTCCGCTTGCGCGCCGTTACGGACCCACTGCGGCGCCGGTCCTGTCTCGCGTCACGGCCCAGACGCTTCCGTTCGAACGGCTGCTTCCGCCCGGCTTGGCGGCCGCTTCGCTGGCCCGCGTGCTACGCGGCCAATACCCGCTCGCTCTGGGCGCTTTCGCTCTGGAGTGTGCTTATGCGCTGGCGGTGCTCTGGCTGCTGAACTTGCGTTTGCGCGCGCAATATCTCGGCGAGAACCTCAGCGAAGCGGTCGCGCGAAGGGCAAAACCCGCCGGCAAACAAAAGGTACACCTCGGATGGAACATCGAAGGCGTGCCGGGCTCGGTTTCAGCTGTGGTGGAAAAGGAGCTTCGCTATCTTTCCCGCAGCGGTCCTGTGCTGTTTACGCTGGTGATGCCCCTGGTGATTCTTCTGATTTTCCGGTTTACCCCGGGGAAATCGGATCGTCCGGGAGGCATCTTCGCGCACTCCGCCGATCTCGCCTTTCCCGTGGGAGCGGCCTACGCGCTGCTGATGCTGACCAACCTCGTTTACAATAGCTTCGGCCCCGACGCGGCCGGCATTCAGTTTTTCTTCGCTTCCCCAGTGCGCTTTCGCGAAATTCTGCGGGGGAAAAATTTGGCGGCGGCGTTCGTACTGGCGGCGGAAATCGCCCTGGTCTGGCTGGGAACGTGTCTGATGTACCGTCCGCCTCCATGGGACGTGGTGCTTGCGACGGTGACCGGAGTTTTCTTCGTGCTGCTGGTGAATCTGATAGCTGGAAATTTTCTTTCGGTGTTCACGCCGAAGAAAATTGATTTTGGCACCTTTGGACGCCAGCGCGCGTCCAACACCACGGCGTTCGCAAGTCTGGGTATTCAGGCCGCCGTCGTCGGGTTCTGTTCGGTCGCGCTCCTAGCCGCGCGCGCCTACCACCACATCTGGGTAGCGGCTGTGGTATTCGTAATCCTCGCAGCCGGCGCGATGGTGGCCTATTTCCTCGTACTGGATCGAATGGATGCGATCGTTCTGAAACGCCGCGAAGCGATGATCACCGAACTGTGTAAGGCCTAAGATTGATGCAGTGCGATTCTCAAGTGGTAAGACTCTGCAACCCTGAGCACGTTTTTCTACGTTGCGTGCGTTCGAGCACGGGCTCGACGGTCGCAAATTCAACGGACTATTTCCTTCGAGGCACCATGAGGCGAGGCATCCTTTCTATTTTCTGTCTTCTCTTTTCCATTTTCGCTTTTGACTTTTCGCCCGCCGCTGCGCAATCGCAGATACCTCCCGGAGCGCAGAGTGCGCCCCCAGTTGAGCTGGAGCAGCTGGTGGCGACGCCTGCTGTCTCTGGATACGAGAGGCAACTCGCGGACAAAATTCGCGCAGCGCTGAAGAGATTTCATCCCGCTACGGACAATCTCGGAGACGTGATTGTCGCCATGGGTAGTGGTGCGCCGCATCGACTCATCGCCACGCCGATGGATGAGCCTGGATTTGTCGTCAGCGAGATCACGCCGGAGGGCTACCTGCGCCTGCAACGTTTGCCTCAAGGCGGCGGCTTGCCGCCGATCTACAACGAAATGTATTCGGCGCAGCCCGTGAAAATCGGAACGGCAAGCGGCAAGTGGATTGACGGCGTGGTTGCGGGCCTATCCGTGCATCTTCAAGGTGGCAGAACAGACGCGCCGAAAGCGAGCGACATCCAGAATATCTACGTGGACATTGGCGCGACCTCGGCGGAGGAAGTTCGCAAAGCGGGGGTGGATGTTCTCGACCCGATCGTCATCGACCGCAGAGTGATGAAGTTGGGTGGCGAGGAAATGGCGGGCGCGTCAGTTGGCGATCGCTTCGGTGCCGCTGCACTCCTTGAGTTACTTGGCCGACTTGATCCCGCGAAAGTCAAAGGCACTCTAACGGTCGCGTTCGTAGTGCAGCAACGCACGGGCGCTCGGGGATTGGAGCGCATTCTGACCCAGACCCAAGCAGATGAAATGATC
>DATEVZ010000175.1:0-4442 GCA_035258265.1 Candidatus Acidiferrales bacterium | reverse complement strand
CGGATCGAGCGCGCATTCGAAAAGTGCGGCTGCTGTTTGCGCGCGACGATGTAGCGCGCCAGCGCCTCCCGCCCGCGCTCGCTCAGTTTGTAATTCTGCTTGGCCAGGATTAGTTCGCCGATCGCCAGTAGCTCGCCATCCGCGTAATCCGGGAAATCAATGTGATGGGCGATGCGCGAACGAAAACCGGGATTGTTCGCGAAAAACTTCTCCATACGGTCCGCATAACCGGCCAAAATTACCACTAGATCCTCGCGCTGGTTCTCCATCACCTGCAGCAAAATCTCGATGGCCTCTTGCCCGTAGTCGCGCTCGTTCTCGGCGCGGTAAAGATAGTAGGCTTCGTCAATAAATAGGACGCCGCCCATCGCCTTCTTCAGAATTTCCTTGGTCTTCGGCGCGGTGTGGCCGATGTATTGCCCCACCAGATCGTCGCGCGTCACCGAAACAAGATGGCCCTTGCGCACGAATCCCAGCCGGCGCAGCAAATCCGCCATGCGCAACGCCACGGTCGTCTTGCCGGTACCCGGATTGCCGATAAAAGACATGTGCAGCGTCGGCGGCTCGCTCGAAAGCCCAAGCTTTCGGCGCACGCGCTCCACCAGCAGCAGGGCGGCAATTTCGCCAATGCGAGTCTTCACCGGAGCAAGACCGACGAGCCTATCGTCGAGTTCGGTCAGCACATCTTTGACGCCCGCTTCAGTCAGCTCCTTCGCCAGATCAAGTGTTTCGCTGGACCCGCCGTTGCTCGGCGATGTCGCTACAGGCGCAAGCGATGCAAATGCACCTGCTCCGCGCGGCCGTTCTTCGGCCACGGGATCGGTGATGCCCGGATGATCGTAGGATCGGATTGTTTCGCTCATTAGCATTCAGCCGTGCTCGAAAACCGCGCAGCCAGGAATGGCCGTGCCCGTCGAACATCAACGATATCGCTGTCCCTCCGGACGATCGGTAACATACGCCTGCGTGGTGTACCGCATATTTCGTCCGCGCCCTTCCTGCCGCACCAGCCGGAATCCTGGTTCCTCTGCGGGACGATTTACGATGAAAGAGATTTTCAGCGATTCCCAGCCGTGCGTGGAATCGAATCCCGACAGCCGAATGTAACGGTCGCCGTATGCCTTACGGCACTCCTGCAATTCCATCATCACCGCGGCGGCATCCTTGATATCAAACATGGGCAAGCCCCACATCCCCCAATACGTATTGCGCGGATGCGGGTCGTCGGTGAACTCAATGTTCACCGCCCACCCGTTGTCAATGCAGTACTGCGCCTGCCCCCTGATCTGCTCGTCCGTGAGGTCAGGCAAAAACGAAAAACAACCCTGCGTCAATCGCATGATGACAATTTCTCCTTTTCACACCGAGACGGTTGCGGTAGGCACGAAATCGGGCGTGTCCGTCGAAGCGTAATCGAAAGTTACGTCCTTCCAGACTTCGAGCGCTTGCCTCAATGGCAGACAATGTTTGGCCGCTGCTTCCAAAATCGCCGGACCTTCGCGCGCGATGTCGCGGCCTTCATTGCGAGCCAGAACCATAGCTTCGAGCGCGACGCGATTTGCCGTGGCCCCGGCGACGATCCCCGTCGGATGGCCGATCGTTCCTCCGCCAAACTGCAGCACGGTGTCTTCACCGAGCAGATCGAGGAGCTGGTGCATCTGCCCCGCGTGAATCCCACCGGAAGCTACTGGCATCAGTTTCCGCAAGGAGGCCCATTGCTGCTCGAAAAAGATTCCGTTCTCGAGCTTCTGCGGCACCACGTCTTCGCGGCAGATATCGTAATAGCCTCGAATGGTTCGCGGGTCGCCTTCTAGTTTGCCTACCACCGTACCCGCATGAATGTGGTCTACTCCCGCGAGGCGCATCCATTTCGCGATCACGCGAAACGAAACGCCGTGAATCTTCTGTCGCGTGTAAGTGCCGTGACCCGCGCGGTGCAAATGCAGAATCATGTTGTTGCGGCGCGCCCACTTGGACATGGATTGAATCGCTGTGTATCCGATCACTAGGTCAATCATGACGATCACCGAACCCAGCTCGCTCGCGAACTCCGCGCGCTCGTACATATCTTCCATCGTCGCCGCAGTTACGTTCAAATAACTTCCCTTCACTTCACCGGTCTCGGCTTGCGCGCGATTCACCGCCTCCATCGAATAAAGATATCGGTCGCGCCAGTGCATGAAAGGCTGCGAATTGATGTTCTCGTCGTCCTTCGTGAAGTCCAGTCCGCCCTTCAACGCCTCGCAAACCACGCGGCCGTAGTTGCGCCCCGAAAGACCCAACTTCGGCTTCACCGTCGCGCCGAGTAGCGGCCGTCCGAATTTATCCAGGCGCTCGCGTTCGACCACGATTCCTGTCGCCGGCCCGTCAAATGTTTTCACGTAGGCCACGGGCAGACGCATGTCCTCCAGCCGCAAAGCCTTCAGCGGCTTGAACCCAAAAACATTCCCGATGATCGAGGCGGCAAGATTAGAAATCGAGCCCGGCTCGAAGAGATCGAGGTCGTAAGCGATCCACGCGAAGTAAGAACCCGGCGCGTTGGGCACCGACTCGACGCGATAGCATTTCCCGCGATATTTGTCGCAAGCGGTGAGGCGGTCGGTCCACACCACGGTCCATGTGGCCGTGGAAGATTCTCCCGCCACCGCCGCCGATGCTTCGATCGGGTCCACTCCGTCCTGCGGCGTCACGCGAAAAAGCGCGATAATGTCTGTATCCTTCGGCTCGTACTCCGGTTCCCAGTAACCCATCTTCTTGTATTCCATCACGCCGGACCTGTAGCGATCCTTGCCTCGGACGGTCGAGGGCTTCGCGTCGAGCGTCGTTCCATCCTTACTCATGACCTGGCCTCCTCCCCACAAGGGCAAAACGTAGCAGCTTGCCGCAAACAATAAAAGTGAATATAATTGCTGCCATACTTAGAAAAATTGACGGCCTCGTGAGGGGCCAGCTCCACATGACTAACCTCACATTCAAGCAGTTCGAAGCGGTGCATCAGGTAGCGCGCAGCGGCACGGTCGTCAAAGCCGCTGAATCGCTTCACGTCACCCCCGCGGCGCTGACCTCTCGCATCAAGCTCCTCGAAGAAGACCTCGGCCTGGCGCTCTTTGATCGCACCGGCAACCGCCTACGGCCCACCGACGCCGGCCGTGAAGCAGTCGCCGCCGCCGCGCGCATCGATCGCGTGATCTCGGATCTCGGCGACACTCTCGAAGCCATGAAGGGTCTGCACGGCGGACGCGTGCGCTTCGGTGCCGTATCGACGGCCAAATACTTCGCTGCGGAACTGATCGCCGCATTTTTGCGCCAGCACGCAGGGATTGATCTGCAACTAGTAGTGGGGAATCGCGCCGAGACAGTCCAATCGCTTCGCAATTACGACATAGACATGGCGGTGATGGGACGCCCGCCTGGCGATTTCGGCGCTGAAAGCGAGCCCTTCGGCCCGCACCCGTACGTGATGATTGCTCCAGCCGATCACCGCCTCGCCCGCGCCAAGCGTGTATCCAAAGCCGAATTATCCAGCCAAAAATTCATAGTCCGTGAAGAAGGCTCGGGCACGCGCAATATCTTCGAATACTTCCTCAACGCGCAAATGATCCAACCTCCAAAAGTGACCATAGAAATGGGCTCGAACGAAACGATCAAGCAAGCTGTAATGGCGGGCCTGGGTCTTTCGTTGATCTCCGCGCACACGATTGCGTCAGAAGTCGCAGACGGCCGCCTGGCCGTCCTGAAAGTCGAAGGCCTGCCCATCGTTCGGCATTGGTTCGTAGTGCGCCGCACCGACCGCGACCTGCCGCCCGCGAGCGGTGCTCTGTGGGCGTTCATCGTGAAAAAAGGCAGCGCCTTCCTGCCAAAGCGCGTGTCTCCCTAGACGCGCGTGCAAATATTCTTGCCCGATGCGGCGCGCTAAGAGAGACAATGCCCACCGTTAGCCCTGGCAGCATGACGATTAGAAAGGCGGCATGAAACTTAACTCGCATCTGTTGCGGAGCGCCATCGTCGCTTCGCTCGGCGGACTGCTTTTCGGTTTCGACACTGCCGTTATCTCCGGTACCACCCGTGAGCTGACCCAGACATTTCACCTCTCGTCCAATGGCCTGGGCTTTACCGTCTTCATAGCGGTTGTCGGAGCCATCTTCGGGTCCATGCTGGCTGGAATTCCAGGAGATCGTTTCGGCCGCCGCGACAGCTTGCGCGTCCTGGCCGTCTTGTACTTGATTTCGGCTCTGGGCTGCGCCTTCGCCTGGGATTGGACCGCACTCGTAGTCTTTCGTTTCATCGGCGGACTCGGCATCGGCGGCTCTTCCGTCCTCGGTCCGATGTACATCGCGGAAGTGGCTCCGGCGAAATGGCGTGGCCGTCTGGTAGGCCTCTTTCAGTTCAACGTCGTTCTCGGAATTTTGCTCGCTTATCTTTCAAATTATATCGTCGGAGCG
>DATEVZ010000174.1:0-16296 GCA_035258265.1 Candidatus Acidiferrales bacterium | reverse complement strand
GGGTCTCGTTGAGCGCTTGCAATTTGACGTCGGCCACCACGCCGACTACCACGCGCGCCACGTCTGGGAAAAAGTACATCGTCAGATGTTTGCCGACAGGATCCTCGTTCGGCCAGAAAAGCTTAGCCATGGATTGGCTGATCAGCACAGCTCCGGGCCGTCCGGGTAGGTCGGAGTCGTCAACATCACGCCCGCGTAAGAGAGATATGTGCATCGCGCTTAAATATCCGGGACTGATGAGGCGAACGTCCACCTCCGGTTGGTCGGCCATCGCTACGACCGGACGTCCTTCGATCGAAATCGGCTGATGTGAGCCGTCATCGCTCAAGGGCATCGCGTCAATCAAGCCGGCGGCCTGCACTCCAGGCAAGACGCGAACTCCGTCCAGAACGCGGTTGAAGTAGCTGACCTCTTGCCCCGGCTCGGGAAATTTGTTTTGCGGAATCGAGACCAGCATTGTCACAACGTGATCGGGATCAAAGCCGGGGTTGCTGTTCTGCAGTATCCATAAACTGCGAATCATCAAGCCAGCGCCGATCAGCAGCATGAGCGAGAGTGCGACTTCAGAAACAACCAACACGTTGCGCGTTCGGCCGCCGCCCGAATCCGAGGCAGTGCGGCCGAGACCTTGTTTCAAGGCTTCGTTCAGATCCGCTTTCGCCATGCGCAGAGCCGGCAGCAGACCGGCGGCGAATCCCGTCAAGAGCGAAACACCCAGAGTGAAAACCAATACCCCGCCATCCAGCGCAATTTCGTTCCACCGCGGCAGCCGCTGCGCCAAAAATCTAACGATCAAAATCACGCCGTAGTGAGCGAAGACCAGGCCGAGCGTACCGCCGGCAACAGCCAATACCAGAGTTTCAGCGAAGGCTTGTTGCAACAACCGACGGCGGGTTGCACCCAACGCGGCACGAACCGCTGACTCCTTTCGTCGCGAAAGCGTTCTGGACAAGATGAGGTTCGCCACATTAGCGCACGCGATGAGCAACACCAGCGCTACGGCGCCCAGAAGAATCAGCAACGCAGGCCGCGCGTCGCCAACCAGATCGTCGCGGAGCGGTACAGCAATCGCGCCCCAACCTTTGTTTTCCGCCGGATATTGCAGCGCCAGACGGTTGGAGATCGCGTCAAGCTCGGCCTGCGCTTGTCGCAAAGAGACTCCGTCCCTAAGACGAGCGACAACTCCATAGTTATGGTTGTCGCGAACGGCGCGGTCTTGATCGCTCCAAGCCAGCGGCTTCCACATTTGTGCTCGATCATCCGGATCGCTGGCAATCGGAAACTGGAATCCAGGACCCATCACACCAATCACTGCGAAGGCTTGCCCATTCAGTTCGATGTTCTTGCCGACGATTTCAGGATTGCCGCCGAAATGGCTGCGCCATAGGCCGTAGCTCAAAACAACTTCATGGTCGTGATCGGGCTCGTATTCGCCGTCAAGGAAATCGCGCCCCAGCAGCGGGCGCACGCGTAGAATGGAGAACAGGCCGCTGGTCGCCGCAAACGTACGGATCGCTTCGGGATGTCCTGAACCAGTGAGTGTGTAGCGACCGAATCCATAGGCCGCCATTCCTTGGAAACCACGGCTTTCACTGCGCCAGTCAATGAAATTGGCCGGCGAAACCGCGAATTCCTTCATACCCGGAAAAGTTGCCTGCGGCGGCGTGTGCCACACCTGAACCAGCCGGTCGGGCTGGTCAAACGGTAACGGGCGCAGCAACACGGCGTTCACCAGGCTGAAAATGGCCGTGTTCGCGCCGATGCCCAGCGCGAGAGCAATCATTGCAGTCGCGGTAAATCCCGGTGAGCGCAACATCGTGCGAGCGCCATAGCGCAAATCCTGAATCAGAATGTCTACGAGATGGGCACCGCGCGCTTCGCGGCATTCTTCCTTGGCCTTGTCCACGCCGCCAAACTCGAGCCGCGCGCGGCGCAGCGCCTCCGGCCGTGGCATGCCCTCGCGGACCAAATCTTCGGCATACGCTTCAAGGTGGAAGTGCAACTCCGTATCCATCTCACTGTCCGTCCGCGAGCGCCTCAGAGTCGCGCCTAACCACGAACGCAAGCGACGATATATTCGCGTGATCATTTCTGCGACCTCAGTCTTGGCGAAGCATTTGCGCCGGGTCAATCTGCAGAACTCGCACGCCGGGGATAGCACTTGCAATCGCTGCCACCGCAAGCAAGAAGGCCGCGGCGCCGGCAAATGTGAGCGGATCAACCGGTGAGACGCCGAACAATAGGCGGCCCATCAGTCTCTGCGCGCTCCACGCGCCAGCAAGTCCAATAGCCGCGCCAATCGCAGCCATTTCCAAGCCCTGTTTCAGCACGAGCCACAGAACGTTAGCTCGGCTCGCGCCCAGCGCGATTCTCACCGATAGTTCCTGTTTGCGTTGGGTCACGAGAAACGAAATAACGCCATATATGCCAACGACGGCAAGCGCCAAGCCAGCCGCCGCAAAGGAACTCAGCAAGAGTGTGGTCAATCGTTGGCTTCCGGTCTCGGCCTGTACAAGTTCGTCCATCGTGTGCACGTCGGCGAAGGGCACGTCGGAATCCAGCTCATGAAGCTGCCTGCGGATCTCCGGCACCAGCGGGTTTGGATCTGCAGCAGTGCGAATGACAATGTCCTTGAAGCCATAGTTCACCACTGGATGTTGGGCATATAGGACCGTAATCTGCGGGTCGGGCGAATGCGCGAGCCCCGCGTTCTTGAAATCGCCGACCACGCCGACGATCGTCACATCCGTGTCATCCGACGTATTTTCTCCGCGAGGGATGCGCAAGAATTGCGGAGGCCCAATGTGGATCTTCCGGCCGATGGGATCCTCTGTGGGGAAATAGCGCCGATTGAATTCCTGGCTGATCAGAGCCACGGGTGGGCTGGTTACGCTATCCGAAGCTGCGAAATCTCTACCGCGAATCAGAGGGATTTCCAAGGCCGCAAGGAAATGCGCGTCTGCGACTCCAAACTGCGCCGACGGAATATCTTGAATTCGCCTGACTGGATGTCCCGGAATATCCAGCATCTGAATCCAACCGTTGTTGGGTGGGTAAACGGTTGTAACGGTCGCGTTGATCACACCCGGCAATGCGCGAACTCTCGCTGCAAAATCATCGCAGAACCGCGTGATCGTTCCCGCGTCCGCATAACGGACCGGAGGCAAATAAATACGGCCTCGCAGCAAATGGTCCTGGCGGATTCCCAAGCTCTGGCGTTCCAAACGGATGATGCTGCGCACCAGTAGGGTAGCTCCCACCAGAAGAATCAAGGACATTGCCATTTCCGTCACCACGAGAATGTTGCGCACACGCTGGCTGGATGGTCCGGAAGTAGCAGACCGCCCGCCTTGCTTCAACGCATCCACGAGATTCAGCCGGGTGCCCATGAACGCCGGGGTCAGCCCGAAAAGCAGACTCGTGACAAGCGACACCAGGAAAGTGAACGCCAGCACTCGCCAGTCGATTCCCACGGAAGTAAGTTGCGGCAATTCCTCGGTGTGCATCCTCGCGAGGCTGGCGAGTCCAATGCGCGCTAGAACCAGTCCGACCGCTCCGCCGACGAGCGATAGCACAAGTGTTTCCACGAGCAACTGCCGGACAAGCCCTCCTCTTCCCGCGCCCCAAGCTGCGCGAACAGCCAGTTCGCGTTGCCGTGCTAAATTGCGAGCCAAGAGCAAATTGGCGAGATTCACGCACGCAATCAGCAAAATCAGACTCACTGCGCCAATCAGCAGAAATAGCATGGGGCGTAGCGCTCCCACTCGGGTGTCAGCTAATCTCTTAACTGTCGCACCGACCCCCTCATCAACCGGGTGCTCTGCTGCTAGCGCGGCGGCTATCACCGAGAGGTCCGCCTGGGCCTGTTCGAGCGACACTCCAGGCCTTAGGCGCGCCAGCGTCGCCCAACCGCGTCCTCCGCGCGAACTTTCCGACCACGCGTCAGAAAATGCAAAGGGAGTCCAAATTTGGCTGTGCCGCCCGGGTTCCACCCATGCTGGAATCACGTCGGGCATTACCGCAACGATCGTGTAGGGTTCGCCATTGATGCGAATCTTGCGACCAAGGATGAGCGGGTCGCCGGCGTACCGGCTTCTCCATAGCAACGCACTTATCGCGGCGACATAGTTTTTGCCTTCCTGATTTTCTTCCTCGGTGAAGAGCCGCCCGACGATCGGTCGAATGCCCAGGACTTCGAAATACCCTGCAGGAACCAAGCCGACTGACATCTGTTCCGGCTCGCCCGCAGCATCGCCGAAATTGACGTTCTTGCGCCAAGTGTCATAAACGACGATGCTTTGGAAACTATGACTTCTCTCGGCGAAGTCCCGAACGTCCGGCGCGGATGGTCCATCGAGATTACCAAACGTATTGAACATGCCCTGCTGAATGGAATAGATCCGCACGAGTTCGTTCGAAGCAGGGAAGGGCAATGGCCGCAGCATCAATGCATCAACGGCGCTGAAAATGGTGGTGTTGGCACCGATACCCAGCGCGAGAGTCAATACCGCGACTGTAGTGAATCCGGGACTCTTGCGCAGCGCTCGCATGCTGTAATGCAAATCCCGCATCAACGTTTCGATAAAGCGCACACCACGTGCCTCGCGGCATTCTTCTTTGGTCTTGTCCACGCCGCCGAACTCCAGCCGTGCGCGCCGCAGCGCCTGTTGTCGTGACACACCGTTGCCTATCAAATCTTCCGCATATGCTTCGAGGTGAAAACGCAGCTCCGCATCCATCTCGCTGTCCATGCGTGCGCGCCGTAGATTCGCGCGTAACCATGAACGCAGCCGGCTCCAAAGCCTCATACTTGCTCCGGCGTCGTCCGCAGAATCCCGGCGATGACGTCCGCCATGCGGTTCCATTTTTCGGCTTCCGCCTGGAAGCGGCGCTTGCCCGCTGTCGTGAGTCGGTAATATTTCGCCTTGCGTCTATTTTCCGACTCACCCCATTCGCTCGCGATCCAGCCCTGATGCTCCAGGCGATAAAGCGCGGGATAGAGCGAACCTTGTTGGATCTCCAGACGGTCTTTCGAAATTTGCTGGATGCGCAGCAGAATGCCGTAACCATGCAACGGGCCGAGCGACACGGCCTTCAGGATCAACATGTCCAAAGTGCCTTGCAGCAGGTCAATCTGTTTGGTCAAGCGTCTCTCCTGGTGTGTCTAGGAGAAGGTAGCAAACACTCTCCTCGACTGTCAAGGAGAGCACTGACTGACGCATGCGCGCGAATTTCAATGTCACGAAGGGACGGATGTCGCGTGCCGAATCCGTTCGCGTTCACAATTTCCTGCGAAAGTGCACGCAGCGGTCCACAACTTCGAATCCCAATGCCTCATGTGCGCGCTGCGACCGCTCGTTCTCAATCAACGCATCCGATGCCATCTCCACGCAACCCTGCGCGCGAGCCCACTCCTGCGCAGCGCGCATCAATTCTCTTCCTACTCCGTGATTTCGGAACGCCTCATGCACGAACCAGCCTTCCACGAAACCGACCGGTCGCGCGGGATCGCACCCGTCGGCATGGGACCGCAGACCAACTTCGATAAAACCGAGCAATACCCCATTCTCATTGTGTGAAACAAGGATCGTCGCGGGTAGGTTTCCGCTGACTCGATTGTTTAAGGCGGCGTCGAGTTCGGTGAGATGCTCTTCGAACGAACCGTCCGGCCAAAGTAGCAGCCGCATTCTTGCCAATTCATCTCGATCGCAATGCTGCGCCTGCCGCACCTTCAGAATCACCATGCCTTACCTTGTAAACAGTTGACGAGCGTCAGCAGTTCGTAATTGCATCCGTCATCCAATTTGTCCCTCTAAAACGGTACGCGATACAAGGGCATCAAGCGACGAGACTCGTTTCGGATTGTTATATTGAAGGTGCAGGGTCTTCCACAGTGATCGATTTTCATTATAACTATCCGCTGATTGGGACCGAGCCCAATCTCATTTCCGTTGCCGTGCAGAAGCACGTCGCGGAATCGAGCGCGTGGGTCTGTGAAAAGCCCTTGGCGGGAACGGCCGCACACCGCGAAGTTGCAGCGTCTTTCCTGTCGCAGTGGGGCGAAGACATTCCGGCCAGCCGCGTGTTTTTGTGTTCCGGAGGACATAGCGCCGTTTCGGTCGCGCTCACGAGAGCGTCTCTCGATGGCGCCGCCGTAGCAGTGGACGAACTCACCTATCCGAACTTTCGAACGATGGCGGCGAATCGTCGAATGAAGATGATCGCATGCGCGGGTGACGAAGACGGAATGTTGCCTCAAGCGCTCGACCACGCGGCAAGCACTGAAAATGTGAAGGCAGTGTACCTCACGCCCACAGTACACAATCCGCTCGGCACGGTGATGCACGCGGCCCGAAGGCATGCTCTCGCAAATGTGATTCGCCGGCGCAGTCTCTGGCTGATCGAAGACGACGCTTATCGCTTTCTAGAACCGGACGCGCCCGTGCCGATATCCTGGCTCGTCCCCGAACGCAGTTTTTATATCTACAGCTTCACCAAGCCGGTCGCGCTTGGCCTGAAAGTCTCATATCTCGCGGTTCCAGGGTCTCTTTCGGATGGCATCGAGGACTTCATCACCCAGGCCAATAGCGGCACGTCTCTCTTGTTCGCCGGCGTTCTCACGTCGTTGGTGCTGGATGGAACCGTCAAGCGGCTGATCGCTCAAAAGCAAGCCCTTGGGCGTGAAAGGCAAGCAATGATCTCAAGCAGCTTGGCTGGAATGAAAATACGCGCGCACCGTAACGGCTTTCATTCCTGGATCGAACTTCCGCAGGGAATCGCAGCGGACGCATTCTGCGCGGCATGCAAATCTCAAGGCGTGCTTATCAGCGCAGGGTCGCGCTATGGGAATGGCACTCCCCAGTCTGCTCGATTCTTCCGTTTGGCCGTAGGCAATGAACGCAGCCGCGAACGCATCACCGAAGGATTAGCGCTAGTAAAGCAAGTAATTTCCTCTTTTTGACGCGAGCGTGAATTCACGGTCATGCACGCCGATTCAAACATCCGCTGCGCGCGCGACCGCTACACCTTCACGACAATCTTGCCGATCTGCTGGTTCGATTCCATGTAACGGTGTGCTTCCACAATTTGGTCGAACGGAAACACGCGATCGATCAGCGGCTTGAAATCTCCCGCCTCGATGTGGTCGTACACATACTTTTCCCCTTGAGCCTTCAGCTCCGGGACAGAAAGGATTTCCCGGACCGTGTATCCCTGAACCAACAGGCCTTTGCTCAGTGCGGTATACAACGGAAACGGCGTCGGCTCCATCGCCAGCGCGCCATACTCGAAAATTGTGCCGCCAAGCGCCGCGGCCTGAGCCAGCAGCTCGACACCTTTTCCAGCAACCGGGTCGAAAATCACGCGAGCACCCTTGCCATTCGTGATCGCCCTTACGCGCGCTAGCAGATCTTCTTCGGCGGTTGCGATCACGTGCGCCGCTCCAAGTTTGGTGAGAACCTCCTTCTTCTTGGACGTCCGCGTGGTCGCGATGCTGATCGCGCCTTGCGCTTTCACCATTTCAATCGCGGCGATTCCCACGCTGCTGCTCGCTGCCGTGATGACCACGAAATCGCCTCCACCGATGTGAGCGTAATGAATCAGCGCGCCGTAGGCCGTCAGATATTGCATCCAGATGGATGTGCCTTCTTCCGGCGTCAGCTTCGGTGGATAAACCGCGAGCGCGCTCAGCGGAACGAGTGCGACTTCTCCGTACACTCCGTAATTCGTCATCAGGAACGCCGGAACCGTGCTGGCTTTCTTGCCGATCCAGCTCTTGTCCACGTCCGGACCGACTGCGATCACTTCGCCGGCCGCCTCGTAGCCCAGCTTTGATGGCAGCACGGGTGATTCCAGGTACCGCCCTTGACGAAACATCACTTCCGCACGGTTCAGTCCAATCGCTTTCACGCGCAGGAGAGCTTCTCCTTTTCCAGGCGCAGGGATAGGTAGTTCTTCGATCTTCAATACCTCGGGACCACCTACGGCATGGAACCGAACTATTTTTGCAGTATTGTTCGTCACCTGAATTTCCTCCACGGCTTGGATTTCTTGGCGACCTCCGGCGATTCACCGGAATTACAGAAAGGGCCGCCGCCGTCATCACTGGCTAGCAGGCTTCCGCGCAAAAATGTACGCCCTCCGGCTCTGGTATTCCACTTCCGGAGCATAAGGTCCGCGCTCGATGATCTCCTCGATTACAAATCCCGCGGCTTCTAACTGGCGACGGATTGCCGCTGGCTGGAAAAGGAAAAAATCCATTGAAATATGCTTTCCCCACACCTCATCCTCGTGCAGCGTTTCGTCTCCCATGTGAAACGCCAGCAGCAACAATCCGCTCTGCCGCAGTACGCGTTGCATTTCCCGAAATACCGCCGGCAAAGATTCTTGAGGAATATTGACAATCGCATAGAAGGCCGCGATGCCCGCCAGCGTCGCGTCCTGAAGATCCAGCGCCAACATGTTTCCTTCGCGGAAGGAAATGTCGGGATTGAGCTGTCGCGCCTGCTCCAACATTCGCGGAGACAGATCGAGACCAAAAACACTGGTGCCCGCCTCGCGCAGATAGCGCGCGACGTGACCCGGCCCGCAGCCCATGTCGCACACTTCCCCGATTTCCGCGACTTCAGCCGCGAAGCGATCGAGCAGCTGTCGGTCGAATGGCTTCTGCCGAAGCTCGTCGAAAATCCGGTGGGTGTACTCATCCGCGAGCTCATCGTAACTTTTGCGAATCGAGTGTGTGATGTCGTCGTTCATACGCGTCCACATCGTAGCCCCAACAGGCAAGCGTCGGCCATCGCGCTATCCGCAGCGGCGAATTTTCGTCGTTGCATTGGCTGCGGCATTGTGCGAACATGAATTCCTGTTCATGTTATGAATCTTCGCCTATTCCTTGCCGGCCTAGCCATCTGGCTCGCTGCCACTGCCGCCTTGCGAATCGCTGGCCAGCGGTTGCTGCATCCTGGTGATCTAAGGGGCACGTTGATTCTTTTCGTCGTCAGCTTTCCGCTGATGGCCTGGGTCGTGCGCCGCCTCTGCCAGCGCGCCTGTTTGCCGCGTGAACAATGGGTCGCAGGAGCTGTCTCAATCGCGCTGCCATCTTTACTGCTCGATCCGTTCTCGTGCGCGTTCTTCCCCGTGGTGTTTCCGAACATCGCTCCGGAAGTCGCGGGAGTGTTCGGAGGATGGGTCCTTTGGTGTTGCGCCGGAGCCATTGTCGGAGTCCTCATCGGAAAATGGCGAAGCCCGTAGCCGCTCGTCCCCACTTGCTGACCGGCGAAGATCTACCGGCGAGCCCGTTGCAAAAGCGCAGCTTAGCCAAAAGGGCGCGGCTGAAAGAAGCTGGCCTGTCTCTCTTCGGCGAGAAGGGCTACGAAAACACCTCTATTGACGAAATCGCTCAGCGCGCCGAACTCGCGGTCGGCAGTTTCTACCAGCACTTTCGCTCCAAGCGCCAATTACTGCTCACGCTAATGGACGAGCTTCTCGAAAAATTGAACCGGCTGGATTTTCAGCCGCAAGCCGTCACCGATATTCGCGCCGCGCTCCGCGAACTGCTCGCTCGAGCGTTTTCCCGCGACCTGAATTATCTGGGCGCCTATCGCGCGTGGCAGGAAGCGGCGCTGTCCGATCCCGAGTTGATCGAGAAACAAGCCGAAATCCAGAAGTGGACGACTGGCCGCGTGATGCGAGTGTTTCAATTCCTGCAGGGGTTGCCCGGCGCGCGCGAAAACGTGGACATTCCAGGACTGGCGCGCGCGATGGACACTTTCTTCTGGAGCCTGCTAGCGCAAGCCCGGCGCCTGCCAAAAGCGGAGTTGAATCAGTGGGTAGATTCAGCGACGCACTTGATCTACCACGCGATGTTCACGGATCCTCCGCGAAACACCTGAGAAAAGACGACTCCTTCGTTTCTTAGGTGCGATCGCTGAAATCTAGTTCGGCGGGCTCAAGCTGGGGTCGAGGCGCTTCGCTTCCGCAAATTCCTGCTTTGCAGCGTCGCTATCCTTCAGCCGCGTGAGCGCCATTCCCAAATTGTAGTGCGCGTGCGCCAGATTCGGATTCAGGCGAATCGCTTCGCGATAGCTGTCCGCAGCCGGTTGATATTGCCCCTTGTTGAAGAACACGTTGCCCAGATTAAATCGCGCGTCCGCGTTGTCCGGCTGGTCGACGATCACTTTTGTAAACGCCGTCTGCGCTCCATCCAAATCGCCGAGCTGCATTTTTGCCGCGCCCAGGCCAATCTCCGCTTGCGGAAAATCCGATTGCAGATCGAGCGCCTTCTTGAAATTTTCAGCCGCCTTCTCCGGCTGGCTCGCCTGCATATACACATTGCCAAGATTATAGAGTACGTGCGCTTCATCCGGCTTGAGCGCCAGGCCCTTCTGATACGTTGCTATCGCGTCGTCCAGCTTTCCTTGGCCCTGATAAACAAGCGCGAGATGAAAATCAACGTCGGGCTGATCCGGTTTCAACGCGAGGCATTTCTCGAAACTCGCGGCGGCCTCATCCAGCTGGCCCTGCTTGTACAAAAGTTGTCCCAGGTCGAACCACGCCGGAGCGTCGTCGGGATGATCGGTCACGATCTGCCGGTATTGCGCGATAGCCTCGTCGTCATGCCCGGCATTGCGTAGCGCGAGCGCATAATTCGCCCGCACGTCGAGCGATTGCGGCTCGAGCGCAATAGCTTGCCGATATACCGGGATCGCTTCGTCCCACTGCTTTCCGGCATCGAGCGCCGCCCCCAGATTGTTCAAGGCATCCACATACTTCGGCGAAAGCTCGATGGCCTTACGGTAAGCCGCAATCGCATCCGCCGCATTGCCGGAACCAAACAGCGCTGCGCCCATGCCGTTATAGGCTTGCGCGAATTTCGGATTCAGCGCGATGGCCTTCTGATACGCCGAAATCGAATCGTAATATTTTTTCTGGTGATACAGCGCCAGCCCCAGGTTGCTTTCCGCAACGCCGTCGGTGGGCCTGATCGCAAGAGCCTTATCGAAATCCGCGATGGCTTCGTCGTCTTTTCCCTGGAGGTCCAGCATCAGGCCCAAATTGCTGAGCGCTTCTGGAAAGTCCGGGCTGATCGCGAGTGCCTGGCGAAACAGCGCGGCCGCTTCCTCTATTTTTCCTTTTTGATACAGTTCCAGCCCACGATTATTCAGCGCGACGGCATCGCCACTACCGGTCGCGCGCGACTGCGCGCAAATATTCGTAGCGGCTCCGAAGAAAATGACGGCACCGGCGAGAAACACCACACGCAAAATCGCAGTCCGAATCACTGGCAACCCTCCCGTCAGCGCGAGGGTAACACATCCAAAATCCGCGCCGTCAACCTCACAACTGACTGGCGACCATTTCGGAGTGCGGTGGCTTGCCGCCTTGCGAGTGCAATAACGCCACAAGGTCCCGCATAGGGCCAACAATATATACGGATAGCGCCGTGGAACCCGTGCCTATTGGGCTTTGGACGGTGACGCTGGATTCTGACTTCACAAGCTCGGATCGTAGCAGCACCGTCAAAGCGCGCTTAGAAAACTAAACGCCGGCGTATAATCCGCATCTTCATGCATCCCACGAACATGGGCGCACTGCTCGCACTTCAATTTTTCGAAGTGCTGTTCCTCTTCTTGCACGATTGGATTCCTCTCGGCACGCTGAACGACTTGAGGGGCGTCAGCACGGTGGACTCGTTTGGCAAACGTGTGGCCGTCACGCTGATAAGCTCCGCACCGTTTGCGGTTGGTCTCGTCACGAGCGTCATTTACTTCGGCAGACCCTATCCCAACTGGCTTTTCTTGTGGCTGTGGATCAGCTACGGATTTTTATTCTGTGGCATGTTACAGGCGTGGTGGATTCCGTACCTGTTCCGCCCGGAGCCCGAGCGCGCCGCGCGCTATGAAGTAATGTTTGGCGCAACGCACGCTTTCCTGCCCCAACGCAATGGCATCCGCGTGAACACCCTGCACGTGATATTTCACGCCGCCACAGTCGCTCTATTGATCGTTCTCGGTGTGGTATCAGCCCAACAATGCTGGCCTAAATCCTGGTAGCCCGCGCTCCCGCAGATCGGACGCAAAGCGTGGGTACTGCGCTTCCGGGCGAATGCGCTAATCGGGAGGCGAGGCCTGGACGCCAGCTCTCATTTCTTTAAGCTGAAGGTGCTGAAGGCCGCCCCGGCTAACAACACTTGCGCTTCGGCCGGATCAACCGGCACGAGCTCCAGTTCTTCGCCCGCGACCGGACGGTCCGGCGTTTCGGTGCGGAAGTAGTAGGACTTCCCCGCCTCCGCAGTAAAGCTCCTCGCCGCAGTGGACGATTTGACCACGCTCTGTAGTTTTGATTGCATATTGGTGCACAAACGGTGATCGCCGGGGTCGACTGGAAAGAAGAAATAAGACCTGTAGCCATTCGCTCCCACCCATGTGCCATCAAGGCCAAATCTCCGCGGTGGATCTCCAATGTGGACAGCAACGTGGTCAGCCCAGGAATCGCCGATTACGTAGACCAACGCCTTGCCAGCCTCTGGCTCTGCGGTCGGATGGTTTTTCTTGTCCGTTTGCACCTCGAAGTGAACTTCATTGGGCCCGCACCCCGCAGCCGTGAAACCCGCTGTCGTCGCATCTTGAGCAAACACCGGAAAAGCGAGGAGCAGCACAAGCAGTGTCGTCCTGACCATTGGAGCCTCTCTTTGGCCGCCTATTTCTAGCTATGGGACGTGCCTGAAATATACTTGGTTACGGTGCTGTGTGCAGCCTTGGCCTAACTCCCCCGACCTCAAAGGCGGTGAATCCCTGCTGCCCAAGCATCTCAGCGAAGCCATCCAATACCGTACCCTAGACCGCACCTACTGGGCCTAGCAGCCGAACGGCCCCAGGTACGCTTCGCGTAGGCCGCTCGCGTCTTTTGAGCCCCGGCGCGATCTGTACTAAACTCCACCCGCGCATCGCGCCAACACCATGACTGGCAAAATTATTCGCGAACCCCGGTGGCCGGCATTTGTCGCGATGGTGGCGGCTGGCGGCGTGTACCTGGCTTTGCCGGAGCGTCTGTCGCTGGGGCCGAGATGGTTGCTGCTTGTCGTCGTTTTCGTGTTGATGATTCCCATCGTCTACTCGCATCGCCGTGGCGATTTCCACATCACCAAGATGTTCACGCTGGTGGCTAATGGTGCGATCACCATCGGCATGATTGCATCCCTTGCCTTGTTGATCGAAGGCATCCCGCATCATCGCGACTCACCGGCAGCCCTGCTGCGTGGCGCAACCGCGTTGTGGTTCACGAACGTGCTGGTCTTCGCGCTGTGGTATTGGAAGCTCGATGCAGGCGGCCCGCTGGGCCGCGACGGCTCGCGCGGCCGATTGGACAGCTCATTTCTTTTCCCGCAAATGTTGAGCCAGGAAGGCGAAAACGCGCAGTGGTCGCCTCACTTCATGGATTATTTGTTCCTGGCGTTCAATACCAGCACCGCTTTTTCTCCGACCGACACGGCAGCTCTATCGCGCTGGGCTAAACTCGGCATGATGCTGCAGTCTCTGATTTCGCTGACCATCGTCGCGCTGCTCGCTGCGCGCGCCGTGAATATTCTCTAGCAGCTCAGGAGACGCTGCTTCTGTTTGTCATCCGGAGCGAATCGCGGGCTCTGCTATTCGCCCGAACGCCACGGTCATCCGGATTCTTCGCCTCGAGACCGCATCCGCTCTCACGGCGCAAAGTAGCGCGTCGGCGTCTGCCCCAGCTGCCGACGGAACATCACAATGAACGCGCTTGCGCTGCGATACCCAGCATCCAAGGCCGCTCCGGTCACCTTTTCTCCAGACGCCAACAGCTGCATGGCGTGCAGCAGTCGCAATTGCCGGCGCCATTGGCTGAAAGTCATTTTGGTTTCGGCGATGAAGAGACGTTCGATCGTCCGCTTGCTCGCACCGCAATCAGCGCACAGCGCGGCAAGCGTCCTTGTTTTTCCCGGTTCGGCAAGCAGCGCATGAACAATTCTCATTGCCCGCGGATCGTTGGGATGAGGTAGCTGAAGCGGGATGGAATGATTTGCTTCTAGTTGATCCACAATCATTTCGATGATCCGGCGATGAACGGGCTCGTCGTTCTTCAATTTTGGAAACTTGCAGGCATGCAGGATCAGTTCCCGCAGCAGTGGCGATACGTTCATCACAAAACATTTCACGGTCTCCGTCCGCACCAGCTTCGGAGCAAAGTAGAGAGTCCTCATCGAAACCGCGCCCAAGATCGCCACGGAGTGCGGAGTTCCAGCCGGAATCCACACAGCGCGCAGCGGCGGCACAACCCAAATGCCTTGCTTCGTGCGCACTGTCATCACGCCCCGCGAGGCAAAAATCAATTGATCCTCGGGATGAAAATGCTCCCGGATCACGTGCTCGTCGGCAAAGTCATGCGCCAATGTGGCGAGCTGCGCCGTTTGACGGCCCCGGCGATCGATCAAAAGGCTCTGGCACTTCTGCGACATTTGTTGTCAACATAGCGAGAGACAGCCCGCGCCGCAAGTGCTACCTTCCAGTCAGCCCAAAACGCCATGGAGGGTGGAAATGTTGGCTTCCAGCAAGATCATCGGTTTTGTTCCCACGCGCGATTCCAAGCAGGCCCGCGAATTCTACGAAGGCAAACTCGGCTTTCAATTCGTTAGCGACGACCAGTTCGCCCTCGTGATGATGGCGGGTGACACCATGCTCCGAATCTCCAAGGTCCCGAAAGAATTCAGTCCCGTCCCGTTCACTATTCTCGGCTGGGAAGCGAAAGATATCGAACAGGTAGTTCGTTGGCTCAAAGCACGAGGCGTTACCTTTGAGAAATATCCATTCGTCCAGGATCAGGAGCTGGGCATTTGGACGGCGCCCACTGGCGACAAGGTCGCTTGGTTCAAAGATCCCGACGGCAACGTGCTTAGCGTCAGCCAGCATGTCCGATAACCCGAAGTCCCCCAAGTCAATAGGAGGAGCGATGACCAAATCACTGGTGCTGGGAACCGTTCTCGGCGGCTTGATGGCGTTCCTCTGGAGTTCCGTTTCGTGGGAACTCCTCGGCTGGCACGAAAAGGGCATGCTCTCGTTCCAAAATGAAGACGACGTCTCCGCCATGATCGCCTTGCACACGAGCAAGGACGGAATCTATCTTCTTCCATCCGCGCCGCCAAGCGAAGGGATGACTGCGGAACAAAAGAAGCAAGCGCAGGCCGCCACGATGGCGAAGATGCAATCGGGCCCCATCATGTTCGCAGCGGTGCGTCGCGGCGGATTTGGCTCGTTTGGTCGCGCCCTCATCATCCAACTACTCAGCCTGCTCGCTGCGGCATTCCTGCTAACGTGGCTCCTGCTGCAAACCTGCAACCTGACCTACGCTCGCAAAGTCGCGTTTCTGGCGGTAGTCGGCCTCGCGGCCAGCGTGATCGCCGATCTCCCAAATTGGAACTGGTGGGGCTTCTCCGGCACATACACCGCCGTAAACCTTGCCGATTCCACCATCACTTGGCTACTAGCAGGTCTGATAATCGCCAAGGTCGCCAAGCCCCAGACAAATTAGCCTGACAATTCATCCGCGGGCAAAGCGTCACCAGCCGAGCCAGTACCCGGAGTGCATTGACTTGCACTCCGACGCTGTGATAACCATACTCCCGCTCTTTCAAAGGATTTCCCGACATAGGATGCCGGCCAAATCTCAACGGATCGAAGTCACGCTCGAAACCCTCCTCGAAAGCGTGGACCTCGCGGAGAGTATTTCCATGCGCGTGGCGGAAGCCGCCGGGTTTCCCGAGGAAGAGGTCCACAAGATCGGCATGGCTGTGCGCGAAGGCGTGATCAACGCGTACAACTACGGCAACCAGCAGGATCGCCAGAAGAAGATCATGATGACGGTCGAACTCGAGCCAGCCAACATGATCGTCCGCGTCCTCGACCAGGGCAAAGGATTCGAGTTGACCGAGATCCCGGACCCGCTAGCAGAAGAAAACCTGCTGCGCACCTCCGGCCGCGGTCTTTTTCTGATGCGCGCATTTATGGACGAGTTCAAAGTGGAGCGCGGCCCAGAAGGCGGAGCCGAGCTAGTGATGGTAAAGAAGCTGCCACAAACAGTTTCTGGCAACGGCAAGCACCAACCGGAGTAGAATCAGCACACGAGGTTTCCAGTGGCTCTTCAAGGCACGCGTCGCCAGCTCGGCGACGTAGTCATCGTTGATTTCAGCGGCAAGATCACGCTCGGCGAAGGCAGCGCCACTCTGCGCAAGACCGTCAGGGATTTGGTGGACGCCGGCAACAAGAAAATCCTGCTCAG
>DATEVZ010000173.1:0-6605 GCA_035258265.1 Candidatus Acidiferrales bacterium | reverse complement strand
GCAACTTCGCCAGCAGCAGGTTGCATCCGTCATAACCTTGCGCTGCTAAGAGGTTCCGGACCTCCGCGATATCCTTCTGCTTCCGCTCTTCGGCCTGCTCCGCATGAGCCGCCTGCAGCAGCTTGGAAACTTCTTCGTCTGCCGGGAACTCTTCCCCCATCTGCGTAAGGATCGCGATGGACTTTTCGTAGTTCTTTGACGCCAGCAGGTTCCGTGCGTTCGCCAAACTCTCGTGCTTCCGTTGCTCCGCCTGATCTTCTTCGACGGCTTTCTGAAGCTGGGCAACGTCGGAATCGTCAGAAAACTGCTTCCGTAATTCCGCCAGTAGCGCACTGCATTCGTCATAACGCCGCACCGCCAGCAGATTCCGGGCTTGCGCGATGCCTTGCTGTCTTTGTTGCTCAGCTTGATCGGCCTGGACGGTTTTCTGAAGCTCCAGCACCACCAAATCGTTGGGGAATTGCTTTTGCAACTTCGCCAGCAGCAGGTTGCATCCGTCATAACCTTGCGCTGCTAAGAGGTTCCGGACCTCCGCGATATCCTTCTGCTTCCGCTCTTCGGCCTGCTCCGCATGAGCCGCCTGCAGTAGCTTGGAAACTTCTTCATCTGCCGGGAACTCTTCCCCCATCCGCGTAAGGATCGCGATGGACTCTTCGTAGTGCTTTGACGCCAGCACGCTCCGTGCGTTCGCCAAACTCTCGTGCTTGCGATGCTCCGTCTGAGCGTGCCGGATGGCCTTTTGAAGTTCCGGAAGCTCTTTGTCGATTGGAAAGCGCCTCTGTAATTTTGCCACCAGCGCCGCGCACTCGTCGTAGCGCCGGGCAGCCAGCAGAGTGCGGGCCTCCGCGATATCCTGCTGCCTCTGCTGCTCAGCTTGATCCGCCCGCACGGCCTCGAGTAATTGCAAGATATCCCGATCATCTGGAAATTCCTTTTCTAGCGTTGTAAGCAGCACGATGGACTCTTCGTACTGCCTGTTCGCGAGGCAGATTCTGGCTTCAGCCAGCCCCTGAATTCTGCGCTGCTTGGCCTCGTCAATGCGGATGTCCTCCAACAGCCTAGGAATCTCCTCGTCACTCGGAAACTGCTGTTGCAAATCGACCAGCAGCGCCCTGGACTCCGCAAAATTCCCTACCGCCAGATGGTTTCGAGCTGCCTCCAGAGTCCTCTGCCTGTGTTGCTCGGCCTGATCCTCCTGCACCGTATCCAGCAGCCGCTGGACCTCCTCTTCGGCTGGAAATTCTTTCTGCAGTTCGCTGAGGATTTTGATGCAGTCAACGTAGTTCAATTGGGTCCACAACCCACGCGCTTCTTGCATTCTTTCGAGGAGCCGCAATCGCCGCAGGCGCTCTGCCTTTTCCACTAGGACCTGCTGCTGAAGGAATGCTGCCTGCTTGTTGGCAGGCTCCAATTCGAGCACCTTCGCCAACAGTTCCTCGGCTTCGTCTGGCATTCCCTCCGCGAGGCGCTGTCTGGAAGCCTGGAGCCACTCCGCGACGACCTGAGCGCGGTCGAGTTCGCGTTGTACCTGTTTTTCCAGCTCCTGCGCCTGATCAAAGGCCGCATCTAACTGGAGAGCATTTTCCGCCTCCGCTCGCGCCTCTTGGATTTTCCCTTCCGCCAGTAAGGCGCGTCCCTTATCAACGTGTTGTTGCGCTTTCGGCCGGATCAAGAGCCGCTTCAACTCAGCATTCACTTTTTCCAGAAGGGCTCGCGCCTGTGAATTTGCCGCGTCAACTTTCAGCGATTCCCGCAGAAGCTCGCGCGCCTGGGAAAATTCCCCCGTCTCGATGAGCTGGCGGCTCTGATCAATCAGCTCGGAAATCGAGTGCAACTGGAGTTCTTTGTAGACCGGTTCGAGCTCCAACAGGAGATCCTCCATTGACTGGAACCGATCCTCCGGCAATTTCCGAAGAACCTTTGAGATAATGCCCTCCATCGCGGGCGGACAATCTGGGACCCGCTGTGTTATGGAACGCGGCTCCTGTGAGCAGATGTTGTGCATCAGACTGGCAGGATTGTCGCCCGTGAACGGCCTTTCGTAACACACCAGTTCGTACAGCAGCACTCCAAAAGACCAAATATCCGACCGCTCGTCGGCATGTGCGCCATGATATTGCTCGGGAGACATGTAGGCGAACGTCCCGATAAGCATTCCGGTTTGCGTTTTCGACTTGTCCAAGACGCGCGCGATCCCGAAATCGACGACCTTTACGACCCCTTCCTTGTTCACCATCACGTTGCCGGGCTTGATGTCGCGATGAACGATACCTCGCTTGTGGGCATAGTCGAAGGCACGGCAGGCCTGCAACGCGTAAGTAAGTTTCAAGGCGAGAGGCACAATCGTACGTCGAGCGATCGTTTGTTCGAGGCTTTCGCCCTCGATGAGCTCCATGGCGATGTAGGGAGTGTTCTGGTCGTCACCCATGTCGTAGATGGTGACGATGTTTGGATGTTGCAATCCGCCTGCCGATTGCGCTTCTCGGTAGAACCGCTGGAGAAGATTTGGGTCGTCAGCGAGACCGGTGGTGATCGTCTTGAGGGCAACCATCCGGTTAATGATGGGGTCGCGCGCCCGGTAGACCACTCCCATGGCCCCGTGGCCCAACTCTCCATGAACTTCGTATTTGCCCAGCTTCCTCAAGCGCGTCCCTCTAGCGATGGGCTTGCCCGGCTGGAAAACTGCGGATATCTAGAGCGAACGCAGGAGCTTAGGCCCGCTCCGAGAGTAGCGAATCGTCCCAAAAACGGCCTAAACTGTCAACATGAATACAGACCACGTTCCCCATCGCGGGAAGCATTTCTCTGTCGCGGCTGCACACTAAGCCGCGTCGGCAGCCTTCGCCGTGTCCCTTCCACTTGGCTTTCTCCGGGATTTCCCAACACTTGGATTCCTTCCGTTAAAAACTCAGATGTGCGTGAGTGTGCCGGTAATCTTGGTCCGGCGCAACGCCCAGGCAAAGATCAGAAACGATAACGGAATCAGGATCGCGGCGAAAAGAAGCAGGGCCGCGATCGAAGGCCATAGTTCGCGCCATTCCGCGCCGGCCAGCAACGCAGCCCGCATTCCTTCGAGCGAGTAAGTGACGGGAATCAGGCGCGCCAGGAATCGCAGCGGACCAGGCAGCACGCTCACGGGATACATCATTCCGCCAACCAGGCCTGAGACTCCCAACACTACCCACTTCGCGGGATTGCCGCGCTTAAAGAGAACCGAATAACTGGCCGATAATATTCCTAGCCCTGCAAACGCGAGAATTGACGCCAGGAGAATCACCACGGCTCCTGCCCAATTCGCCGCCCGCGGCGCGAAGCCGAAAAGCAGCACGCCCCACGCGAGATAGACGCACGTCCGGAGCGCCAAGGCAGTGAAGGGATACACCGCTGAGCCCGCGAGGATCACCGGCAGCGGCGTCTGCGTCACAAGCAAAGCTTCCAGAGTGCGATTCTGGCGGGCCTCCTCGATGCTGGCGTCGAAAGCCGTCATCGATACGCTGAGGTAATCGAAGAATGCGAAGCCAACCAGCGCAAACGCGAAGTAATTGCTTCCCGCAGGCAGCTCCTTCGTAAGTTCAGGGCTCTCGACAAAACGTGACAGATAGTAAAAAGTCGCAACGCCGAATAAGGCTTCCAGCGCTTCCAGCAGGAATGCTCCGCGATATCCTCGAGCAATCGCCAAATCACGCGCGAAAAACGCGGCAATCTTTCGCAATGTGTGTGCTCGTTTCATGGCCGCGCTTCCACTGCTGCAACAACGTGGCGCGCCAGCCGGGTGATCGCCTCTTCAAAAGTCGCAGCACCGGCCGCAGCACACAGTCCGCGCGGGGTATCGAAGGCGACGATGCGGCCTTCTTCGAGCAGGATCACGCGATCGGCCATCTGTTCCACCTCGCTCAGCGTGTGGGAGGCAAAAAGCAAAGTCGCCCCGTGCTGGCGCACCAAGTCCTCTTTCAACAGTTGGCGGAAATCCGCGGCAGCCAGCGGATCGAGGCTGCGCGTGGGTTCATCGAGCAGCAAAATAGCAGGTTGGTGCAGCAGCGCGCGCGCCAGGCCCAGGCGGTGCGTCGTGCCGGTCGAGAAGGTGCGCACCTGGCGATCGAGTTCGCCGCTGATGCCCATGCGCTCGGCGGCCAGCTTGATCCGCCGGCGCGCCTCAGCACCGGAGATATTGTTCATGGCCGCAAAGAACGCGAGATTTTCGCGGCCCGTCAGGCGAGTGTAAAAGCCCTCGTCGCCGCCGGTGTGGTAGCCAAACTGGCCGCGCGCGCGGGAGGCATCCCGCTCGACGTCACACCCGCCAATCCATGCGCGGCCCCGCGTAGGGATAATCAATGTGGCAAGTACACGAAGAAGTGTAGACTTGCCCGCGCCGTTCGGACCGACAATTGCAACAGCCTCTGCGGGTTGGACCGAAAAGGAAATTCCGGCGAGCGCTCTTTCAGTCGGGCGAGCGACCGGCTGCAGCCAGGCGCGCCATCCGGAGCGCGCCGGAGGGAAATATTTTTCAATCGATTCCACGGAAATGGCTGACGCAGACATCACGTGGTTATAACCGAATTCGGCTTGGCGAATCCAGTTCCGCCGTTGCTGTTTGGACCGAGTGCCAGTAGAATAGGGGCGGACAGTTGATAGCACGGGGCGTGCCTATCGCAGTGAACCACCGCCGTCGACCCAGACGGCGGAGCCAACCCAGCCCGACACTATGGGAGCGCCGAAATGGACGCACCTCTTTCCTTATTTACGGTAGTTGTCGCATCCGCCGATCAGGTTTCGTGTCCTCTCGGTGAAGAAGCAGCGATTTTGAATCTGAAGAACAGCGTTTACTACGGAATGAACCCCGTGGGCGCCCGCGTGTGGGAACTGTTGAAGCAGCCAACCAGCGTCGGCGCGCTACGGGATGCTTTACTGGACGAATACGAAGTTGATCAGGAACGTTGCGCGCAGGACTTGCTCGCATTGCTGCACAAGATGCACGACGAGGGCTTAATCGACATCTGCGCCGCGGCGGCGAGCTAGGGCAGCGCGCGACTTTGCTTCGCCACTCGGGTTGAAACCGAACACGAGACGTCACGCCAAGGAACCATGATCGAACGCTGGAAAAAATTTCGGCGGCTAGGTGCCTTTGAGCGAGGCGTCGTCCTCGAAGCAACAGGCGGATTGCTGGCCACCTGGGTCGGCTTGCGCCTGATCGGCTTTCGTCGTTGGGAGCGCGTGCTCGCGGTTTTTACGCCGACGGCGAACACAACCGGGTCCGCACAGGGCGCATCGGTACAAGAGTCCGCTCTCGTGGTCGCGCGCATGCAAGAAGCGGCGGCACGGAATCTTTTCTTCCGCGCAAATTGCCTGGAACAATCATTGGTTCTGCGGTGGCTTTTGCGGCGACGCGGGATCGACGCTGCATTGCGAATCGGCGCGCGCAAAGACTCGGAACGTTTCGAGGCCCACGCCTGGCTCGAACTGAATTCTCACGTGCTGAACGATGCGAGCGCGGAGCATCGCCATTTCGTTCCGTTCGAGAGGCCCATTCTTTCCATGGAGGCGCGCATCGAGTGAGCGGCATCGTTGGCATGTACGACCGAAGCGGAGCGCCGGTGGATCGGACGCTGTTGCAGGCCCTCGCTCATTTTCTTTCTTACTGTGGTCCGGATGCGCGCGAAACCTGGTTCAACGGTCGCGTCGGTCTGGGTCACGCGATGTTGCGCACCACGCGCGAATCGCAAATCGAACGCCAGCCGGCCAGCCTCGGTGGGCGATTCTGGATTACCGCGGACGCACGGATTGATTGCCGCGAGGAACTAAAAGGGAGGCTCGTGGAGCTCGAGGGCGGCAAAGCTTCCGGTCCCACCGCAACGGATTCCGATTTGATTTTGCGCTCGTATGCGGTTTGGGGCGCCGACTGCGTGCAGCACCTGCGTGGGGATTTTGCCTTCGCCATTTGGGACGCGCAGCGAAAACTCCTCTTCTGCGCGCGCGACCATTTCGGCATCAAACCCTTCTACTATTCCGAATTGGGAGAGCTCTTTCTTTTTAGCAACGTCCTCGATTGTGTGCGCCAGCATCCCGACGTCTCCGGCGAACTAAACGACGCGGCCATCGGCGACTTCCTGCTCTTCGGTTTGAACTGCGACGCCGCCACCACCACCTTCCGCGATATCCGGCGCTTGCCTCCGGCTCACAGCATGACGGTGTCTTCCGAAGGGTTGCGCATCCGTCGCTACTGGTCGGCTCCGACGGAAGGCCGCATCCGCTATCAGCGCGTGGAGGATTACGTCGAGCATTTCCAAATCCTCCTGCAAGCGGCAGTGTCCGACCGCATCGCTCCAGATCGCACCGGAATATTGCTGAGCGGCGGCCTGGATTCGGGGACAGTGGCGGCGACCGCGCGTGAGCTTTCCGCAAGCGCAAGTCATTCGCCGGATTTGCGTGCTTACACCGTTGTGTACGAGTCGTTATTCCACGATGAGGAAGGCGCGTATGCTCAAGAGACCGCAGACTTTCTCAAAATCCCGCTCCGCCTCATCCCCATGGGTCACGTACAACCGTTCGAGCGCTGGAACGATCCGTGCCGGAGCGTTCCCGAGCCCTCGGACGACCCATGTTTCGCA
>DATEVZ010000172.1:0-34650 GCA_035258265.1 Candidatus Acidiferrales bacterium | reverse complement strand
TCTCGAAAGCGCTGCACCTTGCCAGATTAGTTCCGGTGGACCGCGCGGACAGAGAAGCGGCGGCGGAAAGCGTAGATATTGCAGTCGAATATTTGAAGGAAGGCCTTTCCTTTTTGGTTTACCCGGAAGGAACGCGTAGCCCGGACGGCCACCTGCTGCCATTCAAGAAGGGCACTTTCGTGATGGCCATCCGCGCAGGCGTGCCGGTGGTGCCAGTGTCGCTGGCTGGAACGCAGCGGCTGATGCGCAAGGGCGATTGGACGCTGCACCCCGGCGAAGTCATTGTGCGCTACGGTCCGCCCGTTGATGCATCGGAGTATTCACCAGATCAGCGTGACCTGCTCCGCCAGCGCGTGCAGGACTTAGTCACGGCGGGGTTGCCGGAGGATCAAAAGCCAGTCACTAAAAAATAGTCGCCTACCGGCAGCACTTTCGCTGCGCGTCAGCTTAAGTTGCGGTCAATTTCGCGACAACCTCGCGGAGCGCGCGCAATTCCTTCTGCAGTTCTGGCAAACGATTGAAGACGGCCACCGATTTGCGCCAGGCAAGATTATCCATGGCGGGATACCCTGAATAGATCGCGTTTGCGGGAACGTCAGTCGGCACACCCGATTGCGCCGTCAGCATCGCGCCGTCGCCAATCGTCAGATGTCCTGCGGCACCGACTTGACCTGCAAGGATGCAACGATTGCCCACCTTTGTAGTTCCGGCCAGTCCGACCTGGCCGCATAACAGCGTGTCCTCGCCCACTTTGCAAGCGTGGCCCACCTGCACCAAATTGTCGATCTTGGTTCCGCGGGCGATGCGCGTCTCGCCCACGGTGGCGCGGTCAATGGCGGTGTGCGCCTGGATCTCGACGTCATCTTCAATTACCGCGATACCCGATTGGCGGATCTTGTGCCAGGAGCCATCGTGCTGGCGCGCGAATCCAAAGCCGTCACTGCCGATGGTAACGCCGTTCTGCAGCAGTACTCGGTTGCCGATGCGGCAGTTTTCTCGCACGGTGACGCGCGAGTGCGCGAAGAAGTCATCGCCGATTTTTGCGCCGCTATAAATCGTCACAAAACTGTGCATCACAGCATTGCGTCCGATTTCCACGTGCTCGTCCACGAAGCAATACGGCCCAATGTGAGCGCCGGGTGCGATCTTCGCTGTTTCGGCAATGACGGCGGTAGGGTGGATTTCCAGGATGTACCGTGGCACGGGATGAAAGATCTCGATCGCGCGAGCGAAATCAAGGTACGGATTGGCTGAGCGCAAAGCTGCGATCCGCATGGGACCGGCATCCTTGGCCACGAAAACCGCCGACGCCCGCGTGGTATCAAGCGCAGAGCGGTACTTGCGATTGACGAAGAACGTCAATTCCCCGGGCTGCGCTTCTTCAATCCCGGCCACGCCCGTGATCTCCAGACTTGGGTCGCCATCCACCTCACACTCGAGCCGCCTTGCGATCTCACCGAGCTTCATTTGCACATTCTCCTCACGCCGCAAATTGCACACGTCAATGTACAACAGAGCTACAACGGAAGATAAGCCGTGCGAGCAGACCTCAGCCGTCGTAAGCGCCGCTCGCGGGACGCAGTACGATGCCTCTATTCGTTGAAGAGTTTGGTCTGAGAGGTTGGCACCGCGCTGGACTCTCGACGCGTCTGACGGGAGGCGCCAACGACGCCAAGCACTTTAATTTCAGCGATGGCCGAACGCGGAATGAATAGCCGCAAGTTATTGCCGTGAATGTCCGGCGGCGTGAGTTGGACTCCGTTATCGAGCAGTTCGAGCAGGTCGTTCGCGACGATGCCCTCCATCACGTCCTGGTCGCGGAAACGCAGCCGGACCCACAGGCCGTCGAGCTTCGGGCGGCTGAGGAAGACCTTTCGCTCGGGATCAAACGTGCCCGGGAACTCCCGCACGAAGTAGACCGATTTCACGTCATCCGGGGCCACCTCGACGTGTTCGCCTTCCGGAGTCAGCAGGTCGATCGTTTCAGCTCTCCCCAGGCTGGAGGCATTGAGGTATCCCTTCAGAGGCGTCCGGTCCATGAGCAACACCACCACCTTCTTGCGGGTAGAAGTGGAGGTTGAGGCTCGTTCTCTCACGAAATCTAGGCCTTTTTGCGGGGACATTCTTGCCATGTTCTAAGGGGTTATGTTATTCTTGCATTGGTTTTTGTCAAGTTATTGGTGCTTAAAGGGTTAGCATCGGAGCTGCCGCGGGTTGACCGAAAAGGGCAAGATTCTAAAGTCTGCCTCCGTAGTAGCCCTAGCCACCGTTATCAGCCGCATTTGCGGATACTTACGCGATCAGCGGGTAGCCGTTTTGCTCGGCACCTCGCCGGCGGCCGACTCGTTCATCCTGGCGTTTCGCATTCCCAACATGATACGGCGAATGACTGGGGAAGGCGCGCTAGGCGCGTCATTCATCCCCGTCTTTACCGGCTATCTTCGCGGGAAGCCACGGAAAGAGGCTTGGATGTTCGCGCAAAGGGCCTTTTGGGATACAGCTGCGATTCTAGCGGTTGTCGCAGTTTTGGGGTGCGCATTTTCCAGGCAGGTTATCGGCATCTTCACGGCGCTTGGCATGAAGCACGTCCGGTGGGATTTGGCGATCTACCTGAACCGGATCATTTTTCCGTGCGTGCTGTTTCTGGGCCTTGCGGCGCTGGCGTCGGCGATTCTGAACAGCTTCCACCGGTTCGGACTCCCAGCTTCGACGTCAATCTTTTTCAATCTGGTATTCATTGCTTTTTCGTTTGCTGCGATCTACCAACCGATCATGAAGCGGGCTCCGACCGCGTACCGCAGCCCGGCAGTGGCGCTTGCGACCGGTATTCTTCTGGGTTCGGTTTTGCAGCTGGTGATTCAACTTCCAGCGCTGGCCAAGCTGGGCATGCGATTTCGTCCGGACGTGAACTTCGACGATCCCGGCGTCAAGAAGGTCAGCAAGCTGATGGCGCCGGCCTTTTTCGGCGCCGGAGTGTTCCAGGTAAATTTTTTCGTGGATACGATTTTCGCGGCCTCGTCGCGGATGCCGACAGGAAGCATTACTTCGCTGTATGTGGCGGACCGTGTGATGGAGCTGGTGCTGGGTGTTTATGCGATTGCGATCTCGACGGTGATTCTGCCGACAATGTCGCATCAGGTGGCCGGTGGAAAGCACGACGAGATGAAGCAGACGTTCGGCTTCGCGCTGCGCGTGGTGTCATTCATAACGATTCCCGCAGCGGTAGGGTTGATCCTATTGCGTGTGCCGATCACGCAGGTGCTGTTCCAGCACGGCGAGTTCATCGCGGAGTCCACCGCGTTGACGGCCCATGCACTGCTTTTTTATTCGCTGGGACTGCCGGCCTTCGCGGCCATCAAACTGATTACGCCGATGTATTACTCGACGCAAGACACTCTGACGCCGACAAAGGTGGGCGCGTACGCGCTGGGGCTGCACCTAACGCTCAACGTCGTTCTGCTTTACGGCTTCGGGAGATTTTTGTGGAATGCCAGTCCGGCGTTGGCCAGTTCGCTCGCGGCATATTTTAACTTTGGCGCGCTGTTCTTGATTTTTCGCGGTCGCCACGGCGCTTTGGGCACTCGCGCGGTTCTGGGTTCGCTCGCCAAGACGATTGCTTGTGCGACGGCCATGGCGGCGGTCTGTTTCGCAACGTTGAAGTATTTGCACTTTGCAACCGCGGAGCATTTGCTGGCGCGTGCGGCGCTGCTTTTCGCGATGATTGCGGTCTCCACGGGTATTTATTTCGGCCTGGCGTGGGTGCTGCGCTGCGAAGAATTGCCGGAGCTGTTCCTCTTGCTCAGGAGAGCTGAGCCGGAAGTAGCGGCAACCGGACTCGATGTATAACTCTGCAGTCCATAGGTTTTAATGGCGAATTGAATTGGGGGCCGCGAATTGGAAGCGCAGATTCGATCATTCTTGAATTACCTGCGAGTGGAGAAGGGCCTTTCCGCCAATACCCTTCATGCCTATCGCCGTGACCTGGAAAAATTTGCGGCCTTCGCGGCAAAGCAGAAGCTGCGTGTGAACCAAATTGATCGCGGCCACGTGGTGGACTTCCTGCGGACGCTCTATCTTCGAAAGCTGGACAGCCGCTCGGTTGCTCGCCATTTGGTGACGATCAGACACTTTTTCCGTTTCGCCTTCACGGAAGGCTTCATTCAAGAAGACCCAGCAGCAAATATCCAGTCGCCGAAATTTCGGCAGGCATTGCCGGAGTTTCTCAGTCTGGAAGAGGTGGACCGCTTGCTGGCCCAGCCCGACACGAATACAACTGTCGGCCTGCGCGACAAAGCGATGATCGAATTACTCTACTCGACCGGGCTCCGTGTGTCGGAGTTATGCGGGCTGAAAACCGCGGATGTGCAAATGGAAATGGGCTGCCTGCGCTGCATCGGCAAAGGAAATAAAGAGCGAGTGGTGCCGGTGGGCCGCCGGGCGCTCCAAACTGTTCAAGACTATATGGCTAAATCTCGAGCGGAAATATTAGGCGAACGGACTTCGCCATATTTATTTGCCAGCCGTAGCGGCAGGGCCATGAACAGAATCATGTTCTGGAAGCTCCTGGGCGCCTACGGGCGCAAAGCTGGGTTGCGCAAGACTCTATCTCCGCATATGCTGCGGCACAGTTTCGCTACGCACTTGCTCGACCGCGGTGCGGACCTTCGTTCGGTACAAATGATGTTGGGCCACGCGGACATAGCCACCACTCAGATTTATACCCATGTCGTGGAAGAGAGACTGAAACAAGTTTATAAAGCGCACCACCCGCGCGCCTAAAGCAGTCGGCCGGGAATCTTGAGGAAGGCGGAAACTTCATGCCCGATTACATGTACTTATTGGAAAGCCGGCTATCGCCCGAGCAGCGCGCGGTAATGGAGCGCGTGCAGGAGCTCTCACGCACGCAGGAAGTAAACGTGTACCTGACGGGCGGCGCGGTGCGCGATCTGATCTCGGGCATGCCGATCCGCGATCTCGATTTCACGGTCGAAGGAAATCCCGTGAAAATGGTGCGCGAACTGGAAAAGGGCGGTGCGCGCGCAATCTGGGAGAGTGAAAAGATCCGGCATCACGAAATGATTTTTGCCGGCGACGTCGATGGTTCCGTCTCGGCTGCCCGTGAAGATTACTACGAGCGTCCCGGAGCGAAGCCCGAGTACCGCTTTTCGAGCGTGATGGAAGATTTGCGCCGGCGCGATTTTGGCATCAACGCCATCGCCATTTCGCTGAACACGCAGTCTCGCGGCCTCCTGCTCGATCCCATGAACGGCCTCGCCGACCTGGAAAAGCAGGAAGTGCGCGCGCTATCGATTCACGCCTTCACGAATCAGCCCATCCGGCTGATGCGCATCCTGCGCTACGCCGCGCGCATGGGCTTCAAAATGGAGTCGCGCACTCAAGAATGGTTTGATCTGGCGATGGAGCGAAAACTTATCGATCGCATCGAAGGCAGCGATGTCGGTCACGAGCTGCGTGCTCTGGCGCGCGAAGACAATCCCGTCGCGACATTGAAGCTGTGGGAATCGCATGGACTGCTGGCCCTGATTCATCCGTCGCTGCAGAAACGGAAACCGGACTACGACAGTTTGAATAAGCTGGCGCGCGTTCGCTCCAATCTGTACGGGGCGGGACTGCGGCCCCGTTTGCATCTGGCCGTGGCGTATTACACGCTAGGCCGGTTGAAATCCCGCGAGGCCGCGTCAGCACTGCGAAACCTGGAGTACCGCGCGAACGAGATCGAAGAAATCGCAGAACTGGTTCCAGAAACTCAGAAAGTAGTGAAGATGCTGAAGAGCCCGAAGACCAACTCGGCGAAGGACGCCTATTACTACCTGGCCTCTCTGCCCGCCGAAACGCTCGCGTTCATCGAAGTGGAGATGCCGAATCCACGCGCGCTTTCCAAGATTCGCAATTACCTGCAGAAGTGGCGCCCGCTGAGAATGGCGTCACCCGCAGCGGAGCTTGACGCGCTGGGCGTTGAGCGCGGCCCGAAATTCGACAAGATTGTGGAACAATTTTTTGAGCTGCAATTGCGAGGCAAGGGCAAGACGCCGGAAGACCGCACCAAGATCCTGAAAAATCTAGCCGGCATTAAAGACGAACCCAAGAAGCCGGAAAAGAAAGAAAAAAAGCGGAAGGGCGAGAAAGAAGCGGCGCCTGGAGAATCAAAAGGCCGCGAAAAATCCAAGTCACAGGCCGCCGAGGCGAAGGCAGCTCCCGCTGGAGCCGCGCATGGAAAATCGTCTCTGGCAGGGAAGCACGCCGCGGCGAGCAAGGCGGCCGCGGCCAACGCATCCCACTCCGCGGCAGCTGCGATTGGCGCGAAAGCGCAAGCGAAGCACGATAAGGCGAAACATGACACCAAAGCGGCAAGCGCGGCTGCGAAGAAGCCTGCCGCAGCGAGCAAGAAGTCCGCTTCGCATTCGGGAAAGAAGTCGCGGCGCTGATTGACATCGACGAAAGAGGCACAGGGCTGTTCGTGGTTCGATGCTTCGGCATTTTTGTAAGTTTCATCTTGAAACACACGCGTCGTCATTAGTGTACGGGCTGTTAATTATGTGCGTGACGCGCGAAGGGTCTTCGTTCGACGTCAGATTGGCCGTACCCGAAACTTTCAAGCTGGTTTAGAATAAGACTCGCATGGATTCCTCGAACTTCGTTCACCTACATCTGCACACGGATTACTCTCTTCTGGATGGCGCATGCGAAATCGGCGAACTGACTGCCGAAGCTGCGCGCCGGGGAATGCCCGCGGTTGCGGTGACCGACCACGGAAATCTATTTGCGGCCGCAAATTTCTACCACCAGGCCACCACGCACGGCGTGAAGCCGATCATCGGCTGCGAGATGTACGTCGCGCCGGATAATCACAAAAATCGCGGCACCGGTGCAGAGCGCTCCAATCACCTGGTGTTGCTCTGCGAGAACGAAAAGGGCTACCAGAACCTGATCAAGCTGGTTTCGACCGGCTATCTTGACGGCTTCTACTACAAACCGCGCGTGGATCATGAGCTACTCGCCAAACACAGCGAAGGATTAATCGCGCTGTCCGCATGTCTGCGCGGCGAGGTTGCCGACGCGCTGCTCGCCGAGAAATATGACCAAGCCCAAACGAGTGCCTACCGCCTGCGCGACATTTTCGGGAAGGGAAACTTCTTCCTGGAAGTGCAAGACCAGGGTTTGGAGATGGACGCGCGCGTCAATCGCGACCTGGTGCGGTTGTCGAAGGAATCCGGCATTCCGCTCGTTGCTACCAACGATTGCCACTATTTGACGCAGGCCGATTCGCACGCTCAAGAAGTGCTCATGTGCATCCAGACTGGCAAGACCATGAGCGACGGCCAACGCATGAAATTTGCCACCGACCAATTTTATTTTAAGACCGCGGAAGAAATGAGGCAGGTGTTCCGCGAATTGCCCGACGCCCTTACTCGCACGGTGGCGATCGCTGAGCGCTGCAACGTGAAGATTCAGCGCGTGAGCGATCCCTTCCCTGAGTTCAAGGTGCCGGAGGGCCACACCACCGATTCGTATTTCGAAAAGGTGGTGCGCGAAGGGTTCGCTTCGCGGATGCCGCAGATCGAACGGCTGCAAAAGGAAGGGAAGCTGCGCCGCCCGCTGGCGGACTACGAAAGCCGGTTGACCGCCGAAATCGAAATGATCAAGACCATGCGTTTCGCGGGCTATTTCTTGATCGTGTGGGATTTTATTCATTACGCCCGAGCGCAAAATGTGCCGGTGGGTCCTGGACGCGGCTCTGCGGCGGGAAGTCTCGTGAGCTATTCGCTGCGCATCACCGACGTGGACCCGATGCAGTACGATCTGATCTTCGAGCGCTTTCTGAACCCCGAGCGCGTTTCCATGCCGGATATCGATATTGATTTCTGCATGCGCCGGCGCGGCGAAGTGATCGAGTACGTACGCCAGAAATACGGCGCGGAGAGCGTCGCGCAGATCATCACGTTCGGAACCATGGCGGCCAAGGCGGTGTTGAAGGACGCGGGCCGCGCGCTGGATATGCCGTACGGCGACGTGGACCGTCTGGCGAAAATGGTCCCGCTGACTCTCAATATTTCGCTGGAAGAAGCGCTCAAGCAATCTCCGCAATTGGAAGCCGCCTGCAAAGAAGGTGCGGGTAAGGAATTGATCGAGGTGGCCATGCGTCTGGAAGGCCTGGCGCGTCACGCCTCGACGCACGCTGCAGGGGTAGTGATCTCTCCGCGGCCGCTTACCGAAATCGTCCCGCTATATAAGTCGAACAAGGAAGAAATCACCACGCAGTACGACATGAATGCTCTCGGGCGCATCGGCCTGCTGAAAATGGATTTCCTCGGGTTGACGACGTTGACGATCCTCGAAGACTCCGTGCGTATGATCAAAGAAAATCGCGGAGTGGACGTGGACCTTACGGCTCTACCGCTCGACGATGGGCCCACCTATGCGCTCTTCGCTCGCGGCGACACCACCGGCATCTTCCAGTTTGAATCACACGGCATGCGCGACATTTTGAAACGCTACCAACCCACCCAGATCGAGGATCTGACCGCGCTCAACGCGCTGTACCGTCCGGGCCCGATTCAGGGCGGCATGATTGATGAATTTATCGCGCGCAAACAGGGCAAGAAGAAAGTGACCTACGATCTTCCGGAATTGGAGGAAATTCTCTCGGAGACGTGGGGCGTCATCGTATTTCAAGAGCAGGTGATGAAGATCGCCAATCGCCTGGCTGGCTTCTCGCTCGGTGATGGCGACATTCTCCGCAGCGCGATGGGCAAGAAAAAAGTGGAAGTCATGGCCGCGCAGCGGGATAAGTTTCTGGCAGGCTGCGCCGGACGAAAAGTCCCGGCGAAAAAGGCCGAGAAAATATTCGACCTGATGGAAGAATTCGGCCGCTACGGATTTCCGAAAGCGCACGCCTGTGCGTACGCGCTGCTCGCCTACCAGACGGCCTACCTGAAAATCCATTATCCGGTGGAATTTATGGCGGCAATGCTGAGTTCGGAAGCAGGGAACACCGAAAAAGTGGTGAAGTACATCAATGAAGCACGCGGGATGGGAATTCGCGTGCTGGCTCCCGACGTACACGAAAGCGGCCTGTACTTTACGCCTGTAGGAGACGATATCCGTTTCGGATTGGCGGCGATCAAGAATGTCGGCGAGAACACCGCCAAGGCCATCTGCGAAACACGCGCGACCGCCGGCAATTTCCGTAGCCTTTTCGGGTTCTGCGAAGCGATTGAGCCAAGATTCTTGAATAAGCGCGTGCTGGAAAGCCTGGTGCGTGCCGGAGCTCTTGATTGCGTCGGGGGCGGCTCCCGCGGGCGCCTCTTCGTGGCGATTGATCAAGCCATTTCCCGCGGTCAGAAAAAACACCAAGAAAAAACGGTAGGGCAGGGCGGCCTGTTTCTTTCGCGCCCCAGCGAAACTCAGCAACACCAGTGGCACGAAGCGGAATTGCCCGAAGCCGAGGATTGGTCCGAGGAACAGCAGCTCGCCGGCGAATACTCCGTACTGGGATTCTATATTTCCGGCCATCCTCTCGATAAATATGCGGGCCGGCTGAAGGATTTGAATGCCGCGGAGCTCGCCACCATGGAAAGCCGCAGGAACAACGAGGACCTCGTGGTCGCCGGAATTATCGTGCAAATTCGGCCGATGCGTTCGCGGCGCGGCGCGCGCTGGGCTATCCTCACCCTGCAAGATCGCACGGGCGTAATCGAAGCGCTGGTGTTTCCGGAAGCGTTCGCCAAGTTGGAGCCGATTCTAAAAGCGAATACGCCCCTGCTTGTTAAGGGTCGGGTGGCGGTCGAAGATGTCGGCACGCGCCTGATGGTCGCCGATGCGCGATTGCTGGATCAGGTGGCGGATCGCCCGCCCAGCCAATTGCGCGTTCGGGTGGACCTCAGCACCGTGGATACCGGCGCGCTCGACCGGCTGCAGAAGTTATTTTCCAGCAGGCCGGGACGTTGCCGCGTTACGTTTGATCTAGTGAAAGACGACGGCACGGAAGCAACGCTCGAAGCCGGAAGTGCCGTGCTCGCGGACCGCGAATTGGTCGAACGCGTCCGCGAGATCTGCGGCACTGATTCAGTGGCACTCGTTCAATAGGGCCAGCTCGATATCCGCCATAAGGTGATTTTCGTGACGAAGCAGCAGATTCTTGCGGAGCAGCTGCGCAAGCGGCGCGAACGCAAAGCGCGGATGAAGAAGTTCCGCGCCATCAAGGCCGCACGGCGCGCCGCGCGCGAGGCCGCGGCCAAGAAAGCTGCGTCAGATCGCGTACCAGACGTGCGCATAACAGCCAAGAGCATCACGCCTTCGTCCAAGCAAAGTGCTAATTCGCACGGTAGCGTGAAGCCTCACGCACCCAAGCACGGAGCTTCGGAAAAAATGGTCGCGAGCACTCGAGGCGAACAAGACAAGCAAAAACAGCGCGTGATTGACGCGCTCGAGCGCGACGTCGCCGAACTAAGCTTGCTTTCGGCCCCGACAGGCGACCAGTCCGGCGAAATCGAACGCATTCGCAGGGAAGTGGACGAACTCAAGCGCGATCTCTACACCCACCTGGGCGCGTGGCAGCGCCTGCTGCTCGCGCGGCACCCACAGCGTCCTTACACCGACGACTTTATCCGGCTGCTGTTCGAGGATTTTTCGGAAATCCACGGCGACCGTAGTTTTGCCGACGATCCGGCGCTCATCACTGGCATGGCGAAGTTTCACGGCAAGCCGGTCATGATCGTAGGAAGCCAAAAAGGACGCGACACAAAACAAAGGCTCGCAAGAAATTTCGGACAAGCGAAGCCGGAAGGCTATCGCAAGGCCTTGCGCGCGATGCAACTCGCTGCGAAATTCGGGCGGCCGATAGTGGTCTTCGTGGATACTCCGGGTGCTTATCCTGGAGTGGACGCGGAAGAACGCGGCCAGGCCGAAGCGATTGCCTTCAACTTGCGCGAAATGTCGCGCCTGCCCGTGCCGATTCTGATCGCGATCACCGGAGAAGGCGGTTCGGGCGGCGCCTTGGCGATCGCCATCGGCGATCGTGTTTACATGCTCGAAAATTCCGTGTACTCCGTGATTTCGCCGGAAGGCTGCGCTTCCATCATGTGGCGCGACGCGAGCAAAGCGGAAATCGCGGCGCAAGCCTTGAAAATCACCGCGCCCGACTTGCTTGAATTGAAATTGATTGACGAGATCGTTCCGGAGCCGGAAGGTGGAGCGCACTACGACCACCAGGCCGCCGCCAAACTGCTCGAACCGTTTCTGGTCCGCGCGCTCGATGAGCTTTCCTCGCTTTCTTCGCGTGAACTGATTGATCAGCGCTACGAAAAATTCCGCCGCATGGGCCAATTCTTCGCTTAATCACTTCGCAGCGCGATCGAACCGCTTCATTTTCCCGGGCACTCCTTGACACTCTTCACGGCCTGTAGTCCTATTCGCCTGTCGGATTTGTTCGCAGACCATCAGGAGCACACAGCATGCGCAATCTCGGAATCCTTTGGATTTTATACGGCCTTCTACGGTTGGTAGGCGCACTGGGCGTCTTCTTATATAGCGGCACCCTAACGCTGATGTGGGGTGCGTTGCTTTCGCGGGTCCCCGATCCATTTACGTTAATGGGTCTGTTTCACGGCTTTCTGATTTTCGTAATCGTTTTGGGCATCGTGGCTGGAGTGGTTTGCATTATCGCCGGCTTGAATTTGATGTCCAGTGCCGCATCGGCGCGCACGCTCGGCCTCGTTGCGGCGTTCTTCGGTCTCACGAACGGGCCGCTCGGCATCGCTCTGGGCGCGTTCACGCTGGTCTTCCTGGCGCGACCCAACGCCCGGACCGCCTAGGCGCAATTGATAGAGCGTTGCCGTCGCACGAGGACGAGGACCGCACGGGACCGTAGCGGTCCGATGCTGCTCCCTTGGGGCAGCAAGAGCCTGGATTGTGGCCCTGGTCTCGCCTCAACGCGCAGTCCCCCTGCGCTTAGTTCGCAATTCCTTCCCCATTGGAGCATTGAACACGTTCCAATCCTGTTTTGATTGCCCTCTGAGATGCAGTGCTTTAGCTTGCATAGCAGGGGCCCATTCCAATGGCAGACACGAGCACACCACTTATGTCCGAACTCTTTCGTCCTTATGAGAAGCTGGTGGAAATCACGATCCTGGGAAAGACGTTCCTAGTTCCGGAACGCAATTCGCTGTTACGCGCGTTCCAGTTCATTAGTCCGGAAACCGTTCCCTACGGGCGTTTCTGTTGGAATCAGGAGTGTCAATACTGCAAGGTGAATTGCCAGCTTTCCGACGACGATCAGGCTCGCCCGATCCTCAGCTGCAAGTTTCTGGTATCCGAAGGCATGAACATTTCCGAAATGGCGCCTGAGTTGGTGGGCTGTCTGCGCGCCAAGTTGGGTGCCGCCGCTCAGGGCGGGCCCAAACCGTCAGCCCTCAGCAGCAATCCCAGTCCCAACCCAACTCGCGAGAGCACCGATCAGAAGTAGTGGATTTCAGCGTAGGGCGCAGTTCCGTCAAGCGGCCTTCCGTTCGCCTACTCCACTGTTCGTCCTCGCCCAATTTGTGCGCGCGTCCAGCCACGTGTGTTATTTTCGAGGGTTCTATCAACTGACGCGGGAGAATAGACATGCCTATCTGCGATGGCTGCGACGCCCAAGTAGACGAAGCGCATATACGGCAGCGCATCGAGCGCCTGGAACTCGCCACGCGCTTCCGTCCAATTCACATCCAGGTGTTGCTGCTGGACGCCGCGCCTCCGGCGAAGCTGGAAGATTATTTTTATCGCCCAGCCAGCAATTCCGATGAGCGCTCGCAAGCGTCGCGGATGTTCTTCGACGAACTGGCAAAGTGCATAGGACACGCACCGCGGACGTACACACAAGAAGAGGCCACGCTCGCCGAGTTTCAGAAGCACGGATTCTTCCTGGCATACGCCGTCGAATGCCCAGTTGAATCATCGAGCGAGTTAGCGCAAACGATCAAACGGCTCGTTCCCACGGTCGCCTTGCGCGTGAATTCATCCTACAAGCCGAAATTTGTCGCTCCGATTTCGCGCCTACTGCAAGACGTGATCCCTGTGCTGCAAAGCAAAGGATGGACCGAAAAAATGATCCTCAATGACGGCAAGCCTTTCGACGATCCTTTCCTCGGCGATCCGCAGCGGCAAGCGGAATTCGGCACTGCACTAGGCGATCGGTTGGCTAAGGCACTCGCGCGTCAAGCCTAGAAATGCCGCCGTGGGATGCGCGGGCCGCGCTAAAAATTGCCTAGCGAAGCGCCGGAACACACACCGAAAAAGTTCCCAAATCTTCCAACAATATTTTCTCTCTGACCCATGAAATGGTGCAACCACCCCGGTACCCCATCCATCCTACGCTCCGGGGGATCCTCAGTGTCTCAGGCAGCGGTGAACTGACCGCCGCGCCTAAAACGCACTAGCTAGGCGCAGTTGTAAAAAACAAAAACAGATTGGTCTTGCGTAGCTACGGGTGTGCTCGTGTGGGTGCGCGGATCAATCCAAAAAATCGGAGGCAACTAGAAATGCGGATTAAGATAGGTCTGGTATTCGCGGCGTTGGCGCTGTTTTCCTCGCCGGCGCTCGCGCAGCAAGGCAATTCGGAGGTATCGGTCAACTTCACGGGAAATTTCCAGAAGTCTACCTCTGGATTCGGAGTTTCTGACAGCCCCAGTTATTCCGGCGGCCTCCTCGCAAATTATCGCTATCACTTCAACCGTTGGAGCGCCGTTGAAGTGAACTACAGCCATACGAAATTTTCTCAGTTCTACAACAACGGCACGCAGACGCAAGCGAACGTCAACGAGGCCACCTTCGCGTATCTATTCACTTTCGGCGTTTCAGAAGAAGCTCGCTTTCATCCGTTCGTCGAAGCCGGCACCGGCGTACTTTTCTTTTCACCGGTTGCCGCCGGAACGAATAGCGGATCCTTGTCGCAGGATCGCGCCACGTTTCTTTACGGCGGCGGCGTCACGTATAAACTCGCTCATAAGCTCAGCCTGCAGGTTGGCTACCGCGGACTCGTCTACCGGACTGCTGACTTCACGATCGCTACTCAATTCACAAACGCTCCCGCGCACATGGCCGAACCCTACGTTGGTCTCACGTACCGCTTCTGATCTCGGTTAATCTCGCTGATACCGATAGCTCGGATGGCATGCCGCGGAGTGCCTGAGCATTTTTAGGCGTCATGCCCATCACCATCCCTGCGCCCTCTGCGGTTGTTCTAGCTTTCCGGGCAATCACGCGGCCCGGAGCATTTAGGCCATCGCAGAGGTGCCGGGGATCGTGAGATTGCCCGCGATCCTGTTGTCCTGCACCAGCCCGTCGTGGCCAAAGCTGGCCCCGTCGCGCATTACTCCGTAAAGTTTTGTGAAGAATAGCCTTTCAGCTGACCGCGAGCGTTATGCTAGAATCAGCCCTTGAAGCGCAATCGGGAGTGCCGCGCATGAATGCCCGAAGCAAATTCCTAGTGGGTTCGGGGATTATCGTCATCACATTGCTGGCGCTAGCCTACGTGGGCTTCACGCAAAGCAAGACCTACTACCACACCATTACAGAGCTTTCGACGCTCCAAGGCTCAGCCCTGCACCAGCGGATGCGCGTCTCTGGTAACGTGCGCAGCGGAACCATCGAGCGCCTGGGAGACCGCGTAAACTTCGTGCTCACTGAGCAGGGCAAGGACCTGCCGGTGAGTTACGTCGGACGCGACCCACTGCCGGATACGTTCAAGGATGGGGCGCAGGCTTTGGTGGAAGGCAAAATGTTGCCGGACAATCGGTTCGAAGCGGAGCAAGTGCAAGCAAAGTGTGCCTCAAAGTATGAGGCCGCGCCGGTTGGTACTCCGGCGACGGCTCCGCAACCGGGGCAAACCTCGACGGGTTCCTACGCGCGGCCTTCGGGAAGCTAGCGCCTCGGCCAATTCGAGCAAGTCAGCTAGAGCAAATCAGCGCGGGGGAAATCGGTGGATATTCTCGGCTCCTTAGCACTGCTGCTCGCCTTTCTGGCGGCGGTGTACGCCGTTGTGGCGGGGATTGTCGGAATTCTCACTCGCCGAACGCTGCTCACGAAGAGCTCCCGCAACGCTGGGATGGCGGTCTTCGCTCTGGTGACGGTCGCAGTCGCCTGCCTTGAGTATTTCTTCTTTACCAACGATTTCTCGTTGGCGTATGTGGTGGAGCACAGCAATCGCGCGCTCCCACCGTATTACAAATTCGCGTCACTGTGGGCAGGGCAGGAAGGCTCGCTCCTCCTGTGGACCTGGCTGCTCTCGGGCTACGCATTCTTCGTCTTGTTTTTGAACCGCAAACGGCATCCCGAGCTGATGCCGTATGTCGGAGTTGTCCTCGCAGGCGTTCAGACTTTCTTCCTCACCCTGAATAATTTCGTGGCCACGCCGTTCCAAGTGATGGCGAGCGCGAACGGCGCCGGTGTGATGCACCTGGCAAGACTAGCCGAAGGTCGCGGACTGAATCCATTACTGCAATATCCTGAAATGGTGATTCATCCGCCTATGCTGTATCTGGGGTACACGGGATTCACCGTTCCGTTCGCCTTTGCGCTGGCGGCGCTTCTCGGAAGGTATCCCGGCGAGAAATGGATTCACATCACTCGCCGTTGGACCATGATCGCTTGGTGTTTCCAGAGCGTCGGCATTTTGCTCGGCGCGCACTGGGCCTACGCCGTGCTGGGCTGGGGCGGTTATTGGGCGTGGGACCCAGTCGAAAATGCTTCGCTGCTGCCGTGGATAACAGGCACCGCGTTTCTGCACTCCGTGATGATGCAGGAAAAGCGCGGCATGATGAAGGTGTGGAACGTCTGGCTCGTTTTTACGACTTTCATGCTGTGCATTTTGGGGACGCTGCTCACGCGCTCGGGCGTGGTTAGTTCGGTGCACGCCTTCGCGCAGTCTTCGATTGGCACTTGGTTCGTCGTGTTTCTCGCGATCGTGTTCGTGGTGTGCTTCGCGGCCTATTGGAGGAATCGCGATTACCTGCGCAGCGACAACCAGCTTGATTCGTTGGTTTCGCGCGAATCGAGCTTTCTATTCAACAATCTCATCCTCCTCGCCGCGTGCTTCGCCGTTTTGTGGGGGACGCTTTTCCCGGTTCTTTCCGAGTGGGTGCAGGGCAGCAAGATCAGCGTGGGCCCGCCATTTTTCAACAAGGTCAACGTACCTATCGCTCTTTTCTTGCTGTTGCTCACCGGCGTCGGCCCCCTTCTGGCCTGGCGCAAGACCTCGTTCGACGCATTGAAGCGTAACTTCGCCTGGCCTCTGGGCGGTGGACTGCTCGCTGGTGTAATTGCATTTATTTTTGGGTTTCGCGATGTGTATGCGCTGGTCTGCTTGATTCTGAGCGTCTTCGTCACCTTGACGATTGCTTCGGAGTTTTATCGTGGTGCGCGGGTAATCTCATCGCGTGACGGTTCCAATTTGCTCACGTCCGTCGGCGAACTCACCATGCGCAACACCCGGCGCTACGGCGGATACATCGTCCATTTCGGAATGGTCCTGGTTTTCATCGGCATCGCCGGAACGCCATTCAACAAAGATATCCAGAAAGACCTGGGCATCGGCGACACCCTTAAAATCGGCCCATACACCATCCTCTGCCAGAATTTCGACCAGGTGGCCAACGGTAACTACCAATCCGACCGGGCCACGCTTGAAGTTTTCAAGAACGGCAAGTCCGACATGATGCTTTATCCCGAGCGGCGATTTTTCCTCACCAGCCAGATCACCGAAACCATGGTCGCTGTTCAATCCTCACCGCTTCGTGACCTCTACGTGGTTTATGCCGGACGCAGCCCGGAAAGCGGCAGACCTTCCGTACACGCCTATTTGCTGCCGCTCGTGAAATGGATCTGGTTCGGCGGCATCGTGGTTGTACTCGGGACAATTCTTGCGCTGATTCCAAATCGGCGAACCGCGCTAGTCCTGCGTCCAGTCACCGAAAGGTCGTGGACCGGCTCAATCGCGGACGCCTCTCCAGCAATGGGCTCAATCGCCAGCAGGGCAGAGGGACATGATTAATTCGTCCACAGCTTTTCACCGCATCCAAAAGTCTCCGTGCCCTCGAAAGCCTTTCTCTGTGTCCTCTGGGGTAAAGCTTTTTCTTCACGCTTCAGCCGCGGCACTAATTCTGACAGCCGTGCCGCTGAATTCAGTCCGCGCTCAGGAGCTTCCTCGCGCAAGAGCCGTCGCCAAACGCGTGATGTGCATGTGCGGAGGCTGCCAGGATTCCGCCGGCCTCTGCAGCCATCCAGGCGGCACCTTTTCAGGACCGTGTGAAACCGCGCGCGGCATGCAGAAGGACCTCGACGTGCGCGTGGCGCGCAACGAGTCGGACGACGCGATTCTGCAAGCATATGTCGAGCAATATGGGCCGACAGTTCTGGTCGAGCCCCCGAAAAAGGGCTTCGATCTGCTGGCATGGGTTATGCCTGTGCTGCTGCCGCTGATCGCGCTGGTGCTGGTCTGGCAGGTGGTGCGGCGCTGGAAGCAAAAGGCGACTCTCGCGCCGGCTGGTGGACCACCGATAGACGCGCAATTTCTGGCCCGCGTGCAGAATGAATCCGGCAGGGAAACCAACAAGGAAAACGATGAGTAGCGTGGACATCGCCATAGCCTGCGTGTTTTTATCCGCGGCGGTGATTCTATTCATCTTCAATGTCAAGCCCGACGCCTCGGACTCGGCGCCGCATCGCACGACACTCGACCAACTGATGGAGCGCCGCGACGCAATTTACGAAAACCTGCGCGATCTGCGTTTCGAGTTTCGCGCGGGGAAATTTTCCGAGCAAGATTACGAAGAGATCAAGCAATCGCTGGAAGTGGAAGCCGCACGTGTCCTCGCAGAGATGGAGCAACTGACCGGCGGCACTCCCACACCGGCAACGCGCCAAGCCTCGACGCGCCAAACGTCGGCTGAATGGGCCGCCGCAGAAAAGGTGCGACATTCATGAACGGCCGCTTTACCAAGCATCGAACCCTCCTGAACGTAATGCTGTTCTGCTGGCCTTTGTTATCTATCGCTTTGTTCACCCAAACCACCTTCGCCGGTACGCTCGACGGCACCGTGAAGAACGGCACGAACGGAAAACTTGCGACCGGCACAGACGTGATTCTGATTCAACTGCAAGGCGGCATGCAGCCCGTTGCCAATACCAAGACCGACGCGCAAGGCCACTATCATTTCGATAATCCGCAACTCGGCACCGGCCCCATGCTGGTCCGCGTTGTCTACAAAGGAGTGAATTACCACGAGCCGATCACACCCGGAAAAACAACCGCCGACGTGGAAGTTTTCGAGCCTACCGACAAGCCGGACGCGTTTAGCGTGTCCAATCACGCGATCATTCTGCAGCCGAATGGCTCGGACCTGATGGTCGGCGAAGAATACATGATCGCGAATAAGACGCAGCCGCCGGTCGCTTTCTATCGCGCCGATGGCTCATTTAATTTCACGGTACCCGATGGCGCGGACTTCAACCAGGCCGCTGCGTGGGGCACTTCTGGCATGCCCGTCGTACAGGGAACAATTGACAAGGGCAAAAACAAAATGGCCATCGCCTTTCCGTTCCGTCCGGGCGAAAGTGGCGTGCGCCTGTCGTACAAAATGCCCTACGCGGGAAATCATTTAATGCTGCGCAACGTCTCGCCGTATGCAACCGAGCGGCTCATCATCGCCGCTCCGCCCACCGTGCAAATCTCGGGCAGCGGAATTTCGCCGGCGGGCCAGGATCAGGGATTCAACGTCTACATGCGCGACAATGTCGCCGCGAATTCGCCGATCGATGTTTCAGTTTCCGGCACTGCGCCCCTGCCCGCGTCTAATCAAGGCGGTGGAGCAGGCGGCGGAGCAGCTGGCGCCGCTGCGAGCGCTGACGATTCGCAGAACCCGTCGGTGAATTCCCGGGCAGCAGGCGGCGCGGAAGCTCCCTCAGTGAGCGCCACAACAATTCCCGCGCGCCTCGACGGCCTAAAATGGATCCTAACCGGCGGCTTCGCGTCGCTTTTCGTCCTTGGATTCGCCTATCTGTGGCTGAGGCCCCGGACTGTGGTGGCGTCGAATGGCGCAGCCGCTGTCGCAGACGTTGATGCCTCGAAATCCCCCAGAGCGAAAAAGACTGCTGCGCGCGCTAGCTCCGCGCCAGCGGCGATCGACCAGCCTCCAGTTTCATCCGCAGTGCCGGCCAAGGCCGCCGAAACGGCTGCAGCCATCGACAACGAGGTGCGCGGCAGCCTCGACGAATTGAAGGACAGTATCTTCCGCCTCGAACTCCGCCGCCAGGCCGGCACGATCAGCGAAGAAGATTACGTGCGCGAGCGCGAGCGCGTTGAACAGACGCTCCGCGGCCTCGTGCGCGGCTAGGCGCAAAGCATTGGCCGCCGCAAGCGCGTCTCCGCAGTTCGGAGCCCCCAAGTTCGGCATAGCCTTTCAGGCTGTCGAAAAGCGGTTCGGAGCGTTCGCGGCCCTGCGCGATGTGTCGCTTGAAATTCTTCCCGGCGAATTCGTCGCCCTGCTGGGACCGAATGGGGCAGGGAAGACGACCCTGTTGCGCATTGCCGCTCTGCTCTCAAATCCCACCCGCGGCGGCCTGTTTTTCCCTACAGGACCTGTGAGCATCAGCGGGCGCGTCCGCGGACAGGCATTCGTTCAAGGAACTAAACACGCGATAGGCATGGTGGGCCACAGCACTCTGCTCTACGACGACCTGACGGCCGCAGAAAATCTGACGTTTTTCGCCAAACTTTACGGCTTGGATGATATTCCTTCGCGCGTAGCGGCTGCTCTCGAAGACTGCGGATTGGCCACGCGCGCGGGAAGCCTGGTGCGAACCTTTTCGAGAGGCATGCGGCAGCGCCTCGCGATAGCACGTGCGTTGCTGCACGCGCCGAGTCTTCTTCTGCTCGATGAGCCTGCAGCGGGACTCGATCGCCAAGGACTGGCGTGGTGTGGAGCTAGGCTAGCGCAACTAAAGCAAGACGGCTGCACCGTGCTGATGAGCACGCACGCGCGCAACGAATCTCTCGACCTCGCCACGCGGGCGATTGCGCTCGCCGGCGGACGCGTCGAACGCGACAGCGGCTCGGGCGGCGATCCTGCTCCGCTGCTAGCGGCACTGCGGTCCGAGGCCTAAGCTCTTGAACTCTCGCGCATCTTTGCGGACCAATAACCGCGCATCGTCATCCCGAGCGAAGCGCGCAGTTCGCGTCCCGGTCGATTTCGCGGCACGAGGGATCTGCTTTTGACGACTGTCAGAGCCGCCGCAACTGTTCTTGCGAAAGAACTCCGCCTCGAATTCCGCACGCGCGAACTGCTAACCGCCACGGTCATCTTCGCTCTCGTAGTAGTCGTGCTGTTCAGCTTCGCCTTCGATCCCACGCCCGCGGAATCACGGCGTTACGGTCCCGGCCTTCTCTGGATTGCGTTCCTGTTCGCTGGCTCGCTGACACTGAATCCATCCTTTTCGCGCGAGCAATCCAACGAAACCCTCGACGCCCTGCGCATGGCGCCCATTTCCAGCTTTGCGATCCTGCTCGGCAAAATCCTCGCCAACTTCATTTTCATGTCGCTCGCCGAAGTTCTGCTCGTCCCGATTTTTGCGGTCCTCTACAATGTTTCGCTGGCGGGAATTATCGGGCGCCTCGTCTTCGTGCTGGCGCTGGGAACGCTGGGATTGACTGTCACTGGCACCGTTTTTTCAGCGATCTCCGCACATGCGCGTATGCGCGAACTTCTCCTCCCATTGCTGTTGCTCCCGATCCTCACGCCGCTGCTTATCGCAGCGGTAGAATCCACGGCTGCGCTCTTCGCCGAACAACCGACTCTCGACCGTACCTGGGTCGCATTCCTCGCCGGATTTGATATTGTGTTTCTGACGGCGTCCTGGCTTCTGTGCGACTATTTAATGGAAGACTGACGTAACAGTGAGGAATCGCAACGCATGAAGGCGCGCCTACCGCTGACAATCTTGACCGCCTTGCTGATTTTCGCGGCAGGCTACGCAGCGCTATTCATCGCGCCGGAAGAAAAGACCATGCGTGCCATCCAACGCATTTTCTACTTCCACCTGCCGAGTTGGATCGCCATGTTCTCGGCGTTCTCCGTGGTTTTCTACGCAAACGTCGCTTATCTCATCACGCGCAACCGGAAATGGGACGCCCTGGGCGTCTCCGGCGTCGAGGTGGGAGTCATCTGCTGCACCATCGGCCTCATGACTGGGCCGCTCTGGGCGCGTCCGGTGTGGGGCATCTGGTGGACCTGGGACGCACGGCTTACCACCACATTCATTTTGTGGTTGCTGTACATCGCTTACTTACTGCTCCGCGGTCTGCTTGAAGACCCCGAAAAGAAGGCCTCCCTATCAGCAATCTTTGGGATCTTTGCCTCGCTCGACATACCCTTGGTTTACTTGTCCAATCGTCTGTGGCGCACGCAGCACCCGCAGCCGGTGATTCTCGGCGGCCAGGGCTCAGGTCTTGACCCCACCATGGGCAAGGTTTTGTTGCTTTGCGTTATTGCCGTCTTTTGCGTGATGATATTGGTGCTGGTGGACCGCTACAGACTGGAACTACTGCGCAATGAATGTGATGAACTTCGCTTCGCAATCGAATCCCGCGGCGCGGAAAGTGGATCAAATCCACTGAGGGCTGACGAACCCGCGCTGGGAAAGGCCGGACGATGAAGAATTTCGACTTTTTATTTACAGCATGGATGGTGGTCTGGGCGGTGTTCTTCGCGTATGAAATCAGCATTGCCCGCCGCATTACTCAAGTACGCCAGGAAATCGAACGGCTGAAGCAGCAGTTGCCGCAGCAAGCGCAGGGCTGAGTTTGCTAGAGGTGCATCATGGCTGGGGCCAAAAAAGTCGCGGTGGTGCTGTTTCAACTTGGCGGGCCGGAAGACCTATCCGCGGTCGAACCCTTTCTGTACAATTTATTTTGTGACCCGGACATCATAAATTTCCCCGGCGCCTTCCTGGCGCGCAAAGCGCTGGCCAAGCTGATTTCCACCACGCGCTCGAAAATCGTCAGGGACCACTACGCCGAAATCGGCGGAGGCTCGCCCATTCGCCGCCTCACCGAGCAGCAGGCCCGCGCCCTCGAAAAGGCTTTGAAGCTGCACATTCCGGCCCGTACCGTCGTCGCCATGCGCTACTGGCACCCCCACACCTCCGAGGCCATCGCCGCGCTCGATCGGGAATCGTACGACGAGCTAGTGCTGCTGCCACTCTATCCGCAATATTCATTCGCCACCACCCGCAGCAGCCTCAACGAATGGAACCGGCAGTATAAACCGCGCACATCCGTGAAAATAATTGACCATTTCCACGACCATCCCGACTATATCGCCGGCATCGTCGAACGCATCAACGGAGTTCTCTCAACCCTCGATCGGCCGGACGAAGTGCATCTCGTCTTCAGCGCGCACGGACTGCCAACAACTTTGGTGGAAAAGGGTGACCCCTACCCGAAGCAGATCGAAGAGACCGTGCAGCTCGTTCGCGAGCTAGGTTCCTGGGAGAATCCGTACGTGCTCTGCTATCAGAGCAAGGTGGGGCCGCAGAAGTGGTTGCAACCGTCGCTCACCGGCACGATCGAACGGATGGCCAAGAGCGGAATCACACGCATGTTGGTTGTCCCGATTGCCTTCCTCACAGAACACATCGAAACTCTCCACGAAATCAATATCGAAGCTCGGGAGCACGCCGAAGCGCTGGGCATAACCGATTTTCACATGATGCCCGCTTTGAACGATTCGCCCCTGCTGATTCGTGCGCTGGCTGATCTTGTTTTGCGCTCAGTCGGCATGCGCAGCGGAGTCGCCTCGCTCGCAACATAACCAACAGAAGCAAAGGTGATCAGACTCCGGCCCTCGCCTCTGCTCTGCTGCCAAATCAAGAAATCAATTCCCAAAATTTTCGTCGAGAATGTCTTGACACAGCCTCTACCAAATCATATAACCCAAGGTTGATTTCTTCGGACTGAATCGGCCATTTTAAATTCTTAATTGGCAGTTGCAGCACAGCAATCTCAACGGGCCTATGGCAGAAATTTCCGAAGGGAAGCCGGGACCACCCGCAGCGTCGCCTGTGGCGGCGGAAGCAAGCCCATCTCAAACGCCGGAAGCACAAGCAGCGGCGAAGGCAGTCAATACGGGCCGCCGCAGAATTGTATGGGCGTGTATTTGGGGCTATTTGGGCGTTAACTTCCTGATGTTCCTCCGGTTTTTCTTTCCCCGCGCGTTGTACGAACCCAATACAACTTTCAATATCGGATTTCCGTCGGATTTTGCCTTGGGAATCGACCAGCGTTTTCTGATGACCAACCGCGTGTGGGTCGTGCGCGAGCCGGATCGCATGTTCGTGATCTATGCGCGCTGCACCCATCTTGGCTGCACTCCGGAATGGAAGCCCGCGGAAAACAAGTTCAAGTGCCCGTGTCACGGCAGCGGTTACGACAGCGAGGGAGTGAATTTCGAGGGTCCAGCCCCACGCCCGATGGATCGCGCCAACGTTTCACTGGATCCCACTGGGCAAATCGCTGTGGACACCAGCCGCCTGTACGTGGATGACCCGCGCGCCGGCGTCAACCATTTCAACGATACGGGAGCTTATCTGAACGTGTAGAGCGGAGCGGCGCACTTTAGTGCGCCATCGGTAGCTGTAGCAACAAGCGATGAAGACCGCCGCTACAAAGGCTGGCGATTCACGCAGTACAGGCCGAGCAGATCAGGGTTCGGAAGGGATTAAGACCGATGCCCGAAGAAAACGGAGACGGCAAGAAGACCGGCGTCCTGGACAAAGTGCAGGACGGCGCTGCGGCGCTCAAACAGACGCTGGTCGGAAAAGCCAAAGAGCAAGCCGACGGGCTGAAAGAGCCTGAGAAGACTCAGCTCTATCGCTCCATTTTCCGCGTGAAGCACGATGAAGAACCACGCAACCGCGCGCTCAGCGTGCTGTCCAACGTTTTTTTTCATCTTCACCCCGCCAAGGTAAATCGCGACGCCACCAAATACAATTTCACCTGGGGGATGGGCGGAATCACTTTTTACCTGTTCATCGTGCTCACCTTTACTGGCGTCCTGCTGATGTTTTACTACCACCCGAGCAAGGTGCAGGCCTTCCGCGACATTTTGTATCTCGAGAACGACGTCCCGTTCGGCAAATTACTGCGCAATATGCATCGCTGGGCCGCGCACCTGATGATCATCGCGGTATGGCTGCACATGTTCCGCGTCTTCATGACCGGTTCCTACAAGCGGCCGCGCGAATTCAATTGGTGCGTGGGCGTGCTGCTCATGGTCTTGACCATGCTTCTGAGCTTCACCGGCTATCTATTGCCCGACGATCAGCTTGGATTCTGGGCTGTTACCGTGGGAACGAATATGGCCCGTGCCACCCCGCTCTTAGGACACGAGGGACCGTTCGGCGCACTACTGGGGATGACTCCTTACAACGATGTGCGCTTTGCGCTCTTGGGCGGCTCCATCGTGGACGCCAATGCGCTGCTGCGCGCGTACATCTGGCATTGCATCGCGATTCCATTGATCGTTTCCATTTTCCTCGGCGTGCATTTCTGGCGCGTGCGGAAAGACGGCGGCATCTCGGGCCCAGCCCCCGTGATGCTCGAAAGCGAAATCAAAGAAGAACGAAATCCGCGACCGGTGGTATTGCGGCCCAGCGGCATGGGCATGCACGACAAATGAAGTTATAGGGCGCAGCAGGAGACTGACGGATGGATTGGCATCAGCTCTGGGAAATCGCATCGGCTCCGGACAACGTACCGATCGTTGCCATGCTTTTTCTCATTCCATTCTATCTGTGGTACGCGCTGCGGCAGGGAATCGCCAACGATAAACTGATCGCCGTCCTCGAGTCCGACCCGCAGCTGGCCAAAACGAAATATCGCAAAACGCAACAGTGGAATCCGAAGTGGGAGCGCGAAGTCCACACCTGGCCGTACCTGATGCGCATGGAATTCCTGGTGGCCATCATCGTCACCGTGCTGCTGATGGTGTGGTCGCTCACCCTTAACGCGCCGCTCGAGGAGCCGTCGAATCCCAACGTCACCATGAATCCGGCGAAGGCGCCCTGGTATTTCCTCGGACTGCAGGAAATGCTGGTTTATTTCGACCCCTGGATCGCGGGGGTGGTGATGCCTACACTTGTGATCGTCGGCTTGATGGTGATTCCTTACATTGACGCGAATCCGCTCGGCAACGGTTACTACACCTACAAGCAGCGACGTTTCTCGATCTGGACGTTTCTCTTCGGATTCGTCGGCCTGTGGGTGCTGATGATCGTCATCGGAACGTTCATCCGCGGCCCTGGATGGATGTGGTTCTGGCCGGGGAGAACGTGGGACGCCGAACGCGTGGACTACGCGGTGAACCGGAACCTGGACCAGGTTTTTGGAATTGATGGCTCCTGGTTCGCCGCGATTTTTCATCTCAGCAAAGATCAAGGCGCGATCTGGGCGCGCGTCGTCTTCGGGATATTCCCGCTGATTTTGTTTTTCGTTGCCGCGGGATTCCTGGTGCACTGGCTCTGCATGCGCACAGAGTTCAGCCGCAAGATTTACAAGCGCATGAGCCTGTTGCAGTTGGTCACGATGTACACGTTCCTGATTTTCATGTTTTCGCTGCCGGTAAAAATTCTGCTGCGGCTGATTTTTACGATCAAGTATGTCTGGGTCACGCCTTGGTTCAGCATATGACGATTCGGCGAGGATCGTCATCCGGAAGGAACGAAGTGACTGAGGGATCTGCTTTCGGTTTCGAGCGCACGCCGACCACATCGAAGGAGGTTCTTGGTGCCTGATCGTTCTCCTGAAACCGGTCCTGACGATCCGATCAAGAGCAATTCCTTCGCGCTCCCTTTGTTGATCGCGTCTTTCCTGCTGATCATCACCGTGGCCTGGTCCTTCTACGTTGAATTCTACGGTCTACAACCGTGGCGTGAATATCAGAGCCGCTTCGCCAAGGCCTATTCCAGCTACCTCGCAAAAACAGTAAAGGATCAAAAAAAGAGCGAGGACACGGTCTATTCCTCCGCCGCTTACAAAGCCCTGGTCGCCAAAGTAGACGCCGCCGAAAAGACCGCCAAAGCGCAAGACGAAGACATCGCCAAACAAATTGCTTTGCTCGACGATCAACGCGCGGCAATGGGTGACGCCTTCAAGGACGCCCGCGGAAAAATCGGCTCGCTTGTCTACCAATATGAAATCGTCCCGGCCAAGGACAAAGACACCAAAGCCGCGCGCCTGAAAGATCTGATGGACGGCCGCAAGAGCGTTTGGAAAGTGGATTGGCCGCTGGGGGACGGGAAAGTTCAAACAGACAAGCCTTTCAGCGGCGACGAACTCAACGACACTTTCACCAGCATCATGGCTCAGCGTGCCGCGCTGGTAGGCAAGCGGGGCGACCTCGACAAGCCCGCCAAGGACGCGCGCGAAGAGCTCGAGCAATACACCTCCGAACATTTGCCCGGACTCAGTTCCACGTCGCTCGAGAGCTTGCAGCATTCCATGGCGGATTTTGACGAAAACATCATTCAGATCAACGTGAGTCCTCCGGGCGCGTCGCTCAATAATCTTGGCGGCGCTGGCCTAGTGGATCGTTGCCAGTCCTGCCATGTGGCGACCGACCAGAAATATGTCCCGCCGCAACTCACGCTCACCAAGGCCGACTTGGGCATGGCCAAAAGCAACGACGCTCCGTTCACCAGCCATCCGGACCTGATGCTGCTGCAATTACATCCGTTGGAAAAGTTCGGCTGCTCGCCGTGCCACGGAGGCAATGGCCGCGCGATCAATTCCGTGGAGCGCGGACATGGCCGCTACGAACACTGGCTCTGGCCGCTGTACTATTCGGAAAATTACGACGCCGGTTGCCAGCAGTGCCACTCCGCGGACATGGTCACCGAGCACGCCCCTGTTCTGAACGAGGGCAAGCAGCTCTATCGCCAGAAGGGCTGCATCGGCTGCCACAGGTTCGCGGGTTTTGATAATCAGGATGAGCAGCTCGTCAACGTGCGGCAAACCATCTTGACGCTCGCGAAGACCAAGGCTGACGATGAGTTGACCATCCCGCGTTTACAGAAACAAGCTGACCAAGCGGCTGATAACGCCACCGCCGATCTCCTCAACGCGCAAGCCACGGACCTCACGGTCGAAATCAGCCGCATGGACGCGCAGAGCCAGTCCCTCGAACAGCGCAGCCACAGCCTGCTGCAAGAGATCAAGAAAGTCGGGCCCGATTTGAAAGAGGCTCGCCAGAAGCTCCGCAAGGAATGGATTCCATACTGGATCGGTCACACCACTGAATTCCGCCCCACGACCAAAATGCCGCAGTTTCGCCTTTCGCAGGACGAAATTCAGGCGGTCGCCGCGTTCATCTGGCAAGATTCACTGCCCGGACCGCCGCTCGAAAAGCAGTCGGCGGGAAACCCGACTCACGGCAAAGAATTACTCGAATCGCGCGGCTGCCTCGCATGCCATGCCATCGGCGAAGGCTCGAACGCCGTTGGCGGCGCATTCGCCGCAAACCTTAGCCGCGTCGGGGAAAAGGAAAATTACGACTACCTTGTGCGCTGGGTGCACAACCCGCGCCAGCGTTCGCGTCCGTATTGCCCATACGAGAAGAAAGATCTTGGGCCCGAAGACTACGCCAAGCACAATCTGCCCTACGTGTTCGACCTTGACCACTCGCGCTGCCCGAATGACGGCCACGAACTCGTCGTTCAGCAGCCGACCATCATGCCCAGCCTGCGCCTTTCGATCGAGGATTCGCGCGACATCGCCAGCTATCTGATTACGCAGAAGCACGCGGACGCGAGTTACGCCGCGGCTGATTACATGGACGATCCGAAGCTAGCCGCGCAGGGTAAAGAGTTGGTTCGTCACTATGGTTGCGCCGGCTGCCACGAAATCAGCGGCCTGGAAGATGAGGGCCGCATCGGCACGGAACTAACGAACGAAGGCAGCAAGCCCATCGAGCGCCTCGATTTCGCGCTCTGGACCGAAGACGCGAAGCGCGGCGTCCTGCCGGACGGCAAGCCGTCGATGCGCCTAGGCAAGCAAATCGCTTGGTTCGACCCGAAGGGCTTCTTCGAGCAAAAATTGCAGAATCCCGGCGTCTACGATCAGGGCAAATACCACGCCAATCCCATGGACGCGTTGCGCATGCCCAAGCCGAATCTTCAGTCTCAGGCGGAAGTCGAGGCGCTCGTAACCATGCTCCTCGGCAGCACCGATCCCACTCTGCCGCCCGAATATATGTATAAGGCGACGGACCGCCGCAAATACATACAGGACGGCTGGTGGATCGTCACGAAATATAATTGTATCGGCTGCCATCAAATTGACGTCGGCCAGAAATCCGTGCTCATGACTCTGCCGATGTATCAAGGCGAGAACAAGGCCAACTTGCCGCCGGTTCTCACCACGGAAGGCGCGCGCGTGAATCCGGAATGGTTGCGCCAATTCCTCGCGAATCCTTCGCTCAGCACCACGGACACGAATCGCAACGGCGTCCGGCAATATCTGCAAGTGCGTATGCCGACGTTTTTCCTGTCCGACGACGAAATCAGGAAGCTCACGCTATTCTTCGAAGCGATGTCGGCCCAGCCCGACCCGTTCATTCCGCCGAAAGTGGAACCGCTCAGCGATGCGGAGAAAGCGATGGCGCGCGGCTTATTTACCAGCCCGGCCGCGCCCTGTTTGAAGTGCCACATGACGGGCAATGAAGCGCATGATAAGAATGCGTCCGCGCCGAATTTCCTGCTGGCCAAGGAACGATTGCAACCGGCATGGACGGAGCGATGGATCACCGACCCAGCGAAAATTATCCCCGGCACGGCGATGCCTTCGGGACTATTCCGCAAGGACGGCGATAACTGGGTCTTCGCCGGCCAGGTTCCTGGAGCGATGGCCCAATATCACGGCGATCAAGCCGAACTCCTGGTGCGCTACATGTTCTCGCTAACGCCACAGGAGCAAGCCGCACTGCTAGGCCGCACGACCTCCGGAGGCGGCGCCGCAAAAGCATCAGGCGGAGCCGGAGGCAAATAGCCGTAACGCCGACTTGCGCGCCGATAGGCAGGCGTCTCTGTTCTTGAATTTGTGGCGGCGGTCTTCAGACCGCCAGCCTTGGAAGTTACAGAATCCACAAGTCGTCAAAGTCCGAAATTGCTAGAATATACAGTGGTGCTCAAGGAGGATTTTTTCGAAATGAGGAATAGATACCGCACTCTCGCTCTCGCAGCCATCGTCGCGCTGGCCATCACAGGCTGCGGCAAAAAAGAAGGCAACGAAAACGCCGAGCAGCCCGCGGCTCCGGCCGCGACTGCCGGAAAGACGGTGGACGCCTCCACCGCCGGTTCCGTCTCGGGGAAAGTGACGCTCACAGGAAAACCGGCCCCCGAGAAGGCCATCAACATGAGCGCTGAGCCTTACTGCCAGAAAGCTCATTCGTCCCCGGTAATTCCGCCTACGGTCGTCGCGGATGACAAGGGCAACCTCGGCGACGTGATCATCTTCGTCAAGGACGGCCTCGGTGACTACGTCTTCGACACACCGAAGGATTCCGTGCCGCTCGAACAAAAGGGCTGCATGTACGATCCGCATGTCGTCGCGCTGATGGTCGGCCAGACGTTCGAAGTGAAGAACGACGACCAGACCACGCACAACATTCACCCAATGCCCAAGGACAATCGCGAGTGGAACAAGTCACAGGCTCCTGGCACTTCGCCGATTGATGAGACGTTCGCGCGTCCCGAAATCGCCATTCCGGTGAAATGCAATGTGCACCCCTGGATGAAGAGCTACATTTTCGTGTTCAAGAATCCCTACTACGCCATCACCAGTAAGGATGGCACGTTCCAGCTGAAGAACCTGCCGCCCGGCACGTACACCATCGAAGCCTGGCAGGAAAAGTACGGCACGCAGGACCAGACCGTGACCATCGGACCGAAGGACTCCAAGACGGTGGACTTCAAATTTGACGCGTCGGCTCCCGCCGCGCCGCCCGCGGATTAATTGAGGGGATCGCATGAAACAGGGGCGGGTCTCGGACTCGCCCCTCCCAATGTCGGTCCTAAGTGCAGCCGTCGCATGAAATACGGTCGCCAATATGTTAGGGTACTTTTCTAGAAAACATGCCTGAACTCACGAAGAATCGGATGCCCATCGCAAGAGTTCCTGAGGGTGTCCATCGTTTTGCAGTCGCCACAGCGTCTTGCACCGTCCTGCTTTTAATGGCGGGCGCTCTGGTCACCAGCAACGACGCCGCTGATTCCGTTCCAGACTGGCCGCTCGCCTACGGGAAAATCATCCCGCCGTTGGTGGGAGGCATCCGTTATGAGTACGCCCATCGCCTGATGGCTGGCACAGTCGCAGTCCTCACCGCAATTCTGGCGATTTGGCTGGCGCGCCGCGCTTCCCGTTTCCTGCAAAATCTGGGATGGACGGCATTGGGCCTGGTAATCGCGCAAGCGATTTTGGGTGGCATGCGGGTTCTTTTCCACGATCCCGCTTTAACCGCCACGATCCACGCCATCCTGGCTCAGATTTTCTTCGTCACCGTTGTCAGTCTGACGCTGCTCACCAGTGGCTGGTGGAATAGCGACTTGGCAGAACTCGATGACCCCGGCACTCCTCCCGTTCGCACTCTTTCTCTGATAACCACCGCCGCGATCTTCGTGCAGCTAATTCTCGGCGCAGGGTTTCGCCACGGTGCCTTCGGGATTCTGCCGCATATGATTGGCGCGGTCGTCGTGCTGTTCCTGGTGGTCTGGACCGGCCGCACAGTTCGCAACAGATTCGGTTCCCTTCGCGATTTGCGCCGGTGGGGAATCCTGTTGCAAGCCTTCCTGGGCACGCAGATTCTGTTGGGCGTGGCTGCATACTGGGCCGTAGTTCAGGAAATCAAGGCGGCGCAGCCGACAATGACCTACGTAATCCTTACGGTAGCGCACGTTCTGGTAGGCGCCTTGACCCTCGCCGCCAGCGTACTACTCACTCTGGCAAGCTATCGGCTGATTCGCGGCGATGCCACGAAGGCGGCTGCCGCAACATCAGGAATCGCCAGATCAGGCGCAGAAAGCTCGAGGGCATAAAAACGGTGGACACCCAGCGATGAGCAACGGACGCGTCGAAGCGATAGCCGCTTACGAAAGGCCGTGGGCCTACGTCGTCCTTACCAAGCCCGACGTCACTTTTCTAGTGGTCATCACCACCGTCGCAGGTTTTTATCTCGGCACTAGCGGTCCCATGGACTGGTTTCGTCTGATGCACACGTTGTGCGGCACCCTGCTTGTCGCCGGCGGCACAGCCGCACTCAATCAATATGTCGAACGACACATGGATAGCGTGATGCGCCGCACGGCATCGCGTCCGTTGCCCGCTGGAATTTTGCAGCCGAAAGAAGTCCTGATCTTCGGTGTGGCCACCATCATCGGCGGCACGCTCTGGCTCACTCTCGCTGTAAACGCTCTCGCCGCTTTTCTCGCGTTGGCCACCAGCGTCTCGTACTTGGCGGCTTATACGCCGCTAAAAACGCGCACAACGCTTGCAACCGCCGTCGGCGCCGTTCCTGGAGCCTTGCCGCCACTGATCGGGTGGGCCGCAGCTCATGGGTCGCTCACATGGGGCGCTTGGGTACTCTTCGCGATATTGTTCGTCTGGCAATTTCCGCATTTCATGGCCATCGCATGGATGTATCGCGAAGATTACGGCCGCGCGGGCATTTTGATGCTGCCGGTGGTGGACCGCCAGGGCGATAAGACGTTTCGCGTGATCGTAGCCACCTCGGCGATTCTGATTCCGGTCAGTCTGCTGCCTGCTGTGATGGGCATGACCGGCATTCACTATTTCTACGGTGCCCTCATTTTGGGTCTCTTGCTGCTCCAGGTATCCTCCTGGGCGAGTCGCTCCCGGACCAACGTCCGCGCCAAGTGGCTGATGCACGCCACTGTCGCGCACATTCCGCTTCTGCTCGGCTGGATGATTCTGGATAAGTTGGCCCGATGACGGTAACTGCTGCCGTGGGAAGGGAATCGGAGATGAAGCCCAAATCCAACTGGATCGAACTCAGCGCTCTGTGTGCGCTATTTATCCTGCTCTCGATCTGGGGGATTGTCTGGGACATCAGCAGCGGCCTGCTCACCAGCGGGATTGACGGCATCATGCTGCTCTTCATCTGCCTGATGATGGGCGGCCTATTCAGCCTGATGCTCGTCGTCATGCTGTGGCAGGCAGGGCTAATCCCTGTTTTCAAGAAAACTGAGGGCAAAGCTGAGACGTCTGCCAAGCCAGCGGCGGCGGCCAAATCCACCACGCCTGCTGCCCCTGCATCGCCCGCTCCCGGAGCCAAGCCAGCCGCACCAGCTTCAGCGGCAGCACCGGCGCAGAAAACGTCGCAACCCGTTCAGTCCACGCCGACCACAAAATAATCGGAGCCATGCCTTATCCTCTGATCACCGCCAGCCCTCTCGCTCCTTCGATCCCCGGCATCGCATAGCTAACAGATGAATCCAGACGCGCAACCACAGAAATCCTTTGGCGGGCGCTGGGCTCTCGGTATCCTGGTTCTTGCCTTACTTTTCGTGCTGATGCCTTTCCTTTTCTGGAACGCCACTTGGTTCGGCCGGCCGATCACGGACAATCAAATCGCGAAGGCTCTCACCGATCGCTCGCACCCCCGCGAAATTCAGCACGTTCTCTCGCAGTTCGAAACCCGCATCGAAAAGGGCGATCCCTCGGTCCGCCGCTGGTACCCGCAGATGGTCGCGCTGTCGAAAGATCCCGTCGACGAGATTCGCGTCACCGACGCTTGGGTGATGGGTCAGGACAATACTTCGCAAGACTTCCACGCAGCGCTGCTCCCGATGTTGAACGACCCCAATCCCATGGTGCAACGCAACGCCGCACTTTCACTTGTGCGCTTCCAGGATGATTCAGGTCACGCGCTAATCGTGTCAATGCTGCGGCCTTACGTGATGGGGTCGCCGCTCGCGGGCGTGCTGGCCACGCGCCTGAAACCTGCAGACATTGTAAATCCCGGCACGCTGGTGGCCCACATCGAATCGGGAGGGAAGAGCAACGAAGTCCGCTCGCAGGTTCCCGGCACGGTGGAACGCTGGCTGGTCTCTGATGGCTCGACAGTAACAGCCGGCCAGCCTATTTTATCCCTTGCGCCAAACGAGAGTATGGCGTGGGAAGCCCTGCGCGCCCTCTACCTGGCGGGGCGTCCAGAGGATTTGCCGGATGTCGAGGGTTTCGTGCGGGGAAACGATGGAATGTCGCCGCAAGTAGCCGTACAAGCCCTGGACACCGCCCGCGCCATCCGCGATCGCGCCAAGCACTAACCCTTTTGGAGTGCAGCGGCTTGCCGCCGCCTTGCGGTTGGGACATTCGCGCAAATTGCTCTGGGGGCCACAAGCGCGCCGACTTTAACGCTGGAAACTGCCCACAGGAGGAATCTAATTCGCTACTGCTTGTACTGAATCACCGCCTGCCCATCGACGATCTTTATGTCGCTGATGTCGTCGGGCAGCCGCAATTTTTCACGATTCTCGGGCGAAGCCATCAATTTTTCCACGGCCGCATTGAGGGTCGACTGCGGCAAGGGAAGCGAGCCAAGTCTCCCACTGACCGGCTCGAATTTCATGTAGCCGTTGTCCGCACTTAGATGCCCATCAAGTTCCAGCGCCAGATCCTTGCCGTGGAAATCAAAAATCACGTAGGCCTTCACGATATCGCCGTCCATATCCACCTTCACATCCTTCACCGACGACTGTACTTGTTCCAGCGATGGTTGGTCGCTCCCAGCGACGGACGCGGCTGGATCGTTCGCGGTGCTTCCATTCGCCGTCTGCGGTGGAACTGCCCCAACCGTCGCCGGCAGCGAAGGCGCGGCACCGTTGGCGCTTACTCCAGGCTGCGGCGCCACTTGCAGGTTTTGCGCGAGATATGAATTGAGCTCGGTGCGATCGAGCGCCACTTGGGCAGGTTGGCCCGCAGCCTTAGCTTGGTCCGCTGCTTCAAATTTCTTCTCGGCGCTCGCCGCAGCGTTGGGGTCAAACGGCACGCTCGGCGTGGGCGACTTCCAAAATACCAGCACAATCACAAGGATCAAGCCCAGGAGACTCGTCCAACTCAATACTTTGTAGATCGTTTTGAATAGCGGCGGTGCAGCCATGGCTGTGCCTCCTACACTCGCATCGAGTCTAGCAGCCAGACGCGCCACGGCTGGTTTGGACGGCAGATACGGTGCTTAATCGCCAATGAACTAAAGGACAGGAGCGGTTTAGGACGTCGCAAACGGCTTACCGGGCGAGCTACTTCTTGGCGATAAACTTCGCGTAATACAGAATTCCCGCAATCGTTTTCCCGTCGCGGATTTTGCCCAGCCGTATCCAATCCAAGGTCTCGCGCAACGAAAAAATGCGCGACGTAATCTTCTCGTCAGCCTCCGGACTTGCCGGCCCGGCTTGCAGGCCCTGCGCCAGAAAAATAACCATCTTCTCGCGCAAAAAGCCGGGGCTGGGAAAAAGGTCGCACAACTGCCGCATGCTTCGCGCCGTATAGCCTGTTTCTTCCTGCAGCTCGCGGTGCGCGCCGTGCGCAAA
>DATEVZ010000171.1:0-5441 GCA_035258265.1 Candidatus Acidiferrales bacterium | reverse complement strand
AAAACGCAATTCCGTAGGGCCGCTTCAAACCCGTGGCAAACGTTTCCACTTGCTCGGGCTTGCCGTCCGCAGTGATTCCACGAAAAACCTTGACGTCGCCGGGGTCGCTTTCGGCCACGAAGAAATCTCCGTTCGGCGCGGTCGCCATCCAGCGCGGATTATTAAGGTCACTCGCGTAGAGTTGCACGGTGAAGCCCGCGAGCGCCTTTGGCCAAGCATCCTTGGGACGGGCCACCACTTTGGGACCGTTATTAGCTGATTTCGTCGCAAACGGTTGCGGAAGATCCTGAACTGTAATCTTGCGCACGGTGCCCGGCTTTTCGTAGCGATAGTCGGTAAATGGAGCCTTTGGTGGCGGCGCGCCGGAAGCGGCGCTCGTATTCGAAGCTGATTCCGGATTCGCTGATTTCGGCTTCGGAGCCTTTCCGGTACCGAGCGCCTTCAGATAAGTGATGATTTGCCAGCGCTGCTGCGCCGGCAATGAAGCCCATCCGGGCATCCCATTCCCCGGGTCACCCTGGGTAATGAACCAAAAAATCGCTCCTTCCGCAGCCGACTGTACGGGTCCCTGGGCCAGCGCTGGGATGTTGGCGGTTCCCTGGCCGCTTACGCCGTGGCATGGCGCGCACTTGTGGGCGTACAAGTCCGCGCCCGCCTGCGCTGCTGCGGGTTTGTGCGCGTACGGATTCTTGTCGTTAGCGGCGGACGCCGGCGCTCCATGAAATTGAGAGTCCTGGGCCTTCAGCGAGGATTGCATAAGAATTGCAGCTGCTGTCGTTGACATCAACACGAATAAAAATGCCACGATGCTGATCGAGTTCCTGTTGCGTGCCATTATCCAGCTTTCCTCCCTTTGCAATCGCCTCCAAAATATGCCACATACGGACGATCGTCAGCTATTTGATTCAGCGCCAGAATACCTTACTTTATCCGCCGGGCAACGTCCGCGGGCATGGAACACTGCAGCAAACTAATTCATCGGCAAAGTTGCCGTTTGTGTGTTATACTTCGTTTGCGCTTAATACCTCGGTTGTGTTGTGCGGCCTCTGGTGAGCAGTTGATCTGAGATTACCCGCCCTTCAGTTCCCTCCGTACGTCTTCAGCGTAATTTAAAACAAAGACTGGCAAGACCAGTTTGCTGTGCCCGCACCGGGAAGTGTGCAGTACGTGTGTGCGCGCCGCGATGGCTTCCGCCAGATAGAAGGCAACACCAGATGGATAGTATTACCGAAACATTTTCACAAATGGCGATCTCCGCTTACACCAAAGAGCGGCTGGCACACGCCAAATTTTCAATTCCGACTCCCGTGCAGTCCGCGGCGATTCCGCAAGCACTCGCAGGCAAAGACGTGCTGGCAACCGCGCAAACCGGGACCGGCAAGACGCTCGCGTTTTTGATCCCCGTGATCGAACGCCTGCTGCAGGAAAAAACTCCTGGAATCGCGGCGCTCGCGCTCGTGCCGACGCGCGAATTGGCCATGCAAGTCGTCGATCAATACAACGCGCTGCGCGGTAGGCAGCTCGGACCGGCGGCCCTGGTCGTAGGCGGCTTGTCCGAAGGGCTGCAGCTAACGAACCTGCGCAAGGGCGCGCGGCTCGTGGTAGCCACTCCAGGACGGCTCGAAGATTTTCTCTCGCGCAAGCTCGTGCATTTCCGCGATCTGCGCATCCTGATTCTCGACGAAGCCGACCGCATGCTGGATATGGGGTTTCTTCCCGCGATTCGCAGGATCGCATCGGTTCTGCCGAAAGACCGGCAGACCATGTGCTTCTCCGCGACGCTGGAAGCGTCGGTCGCCCATCTCGTGAAGGATTACATGAGGAACCCGGTGCGTCTCGCATTCGGTTCCGTGCTGAAGCCTTCCGAAAATGTCCGCGTGCAGGCCTTCGAAGTAGCCACCGATCGCAAGCTGCCGTTGCTCCACCGCTTGCTCGCCAAGGAAACCGGCCGCTGCCTCATCTTCGCGCGCACCAAGCGCGGAGCCGAGCGCCTGGCCATCGCCCTGAACCGCGACGGTTTTGCCGCCGCCATGATTCACGGGGGGCGCACGCAATCGCAACGTACCGCGGCCCTCAGCGGGTTCCAGCAAGGGCGCTACCGCATCCTGGTGGCCACCGACCTCGCTTCCCGCGGCATTCACGTGCAAGATATCGCGCACGTGATTAACTACGACCTGCCGGAGATCGCGGAGAATTTCATTCACCGCGTGGGACGCACAGGTCGCGCCGGCGGACGCGGCGTAGCATCCACTCTCTTTGGGCGTGAACAGCGCTCCGAGGTGATGGCTCTCGAACGCACGCTCGGCATCAAGATGGAACGGATGCGCGCTGAAGGCGACCCAGGTGAGAAACAGCCTCCCGCGGTAAAAAGCGCGCTGGAACGTTTTCAGTCCAACACAAAATCACGCATCGACCGCTTGCCGGGAGAAATCCTGCAAGCGCAGGTGTAATACCGGCCCCAAATCGGTGAGCAGCGCGGCGTTTCAAAACGCGGCTGCGTCCGGAGACAAAGCAAGGTTTTGATTTAGAAAGTTGCAGACAGAAAGCAGCAAAACGGCGGCCCAGTGCCGCCGTTTTCATTTTCACAGCCTCGCGAAGCTAAGTAATCTTGTTGTGTTTTTGCAGGTTGTGCTGGCTGCCGCAGATCACGCATTTGCCTTTATCCCGCTTCCAGACTTCCACCTTCACCGCTGTTGGAATAAGTCGGTTGTGTGGCAGGTTCTCGCACCTTCTGACGCTTCCACGCTGACCACCTCAGCACTCGGGACAAGTTTGAATTTGAAGACTTTCCTCCGACCGCTATTTTCTTGCCACGCATCGAGGAGATCGAACAGTCCAGCGTATGCCCAAACACCGTTTCGAATCTTTTCGTATACTCTGGCCGACTCGAGCGCGGCCTGTCCCAGTTTCGCGCCAGTCGCCGCATCGAAGAAAAGACCGTTTTGCGTAAGCTTTCCCGACGGCAACGTCCGAGGCTGATCGACTTTCTTAGGGTTCGGGCCGCCCATCTTTCGCGGTAAATCGTGCCCTTCGTAGATCAGCGTCTTGCCATCATCTTCAATTCGATCGGCGTACGGCGCACCGCGTCGCAAGCTCATGAGAATTACGCTGATATTCGCCCTTAAGCGGAAGTTCATTCCACGCTGAAGACTTGCGGATTCCTCCTGGCACATTTCGATGTAGGCGATGACCTCACCTGGAGCAAACACAGGCGTTCTTCTAGAAGCCCGGGGCGCCGGTAGAAGCCGGCCGCACTTCACCCGATTCCACGCCGAAGCGCAAGCGCTCAAAGTAAGTCTGCGCCAGCGACATCAACCCGGTATAGAGGTAACCCCAAACGAAGAGCAGCAAGAAGGGAATCGTCGCGTAATTCTCGTTTTGCAACGCGTACACGACCGCCGCCGCAAAATACAATCCCAGCACAACTTCCGCAAACGGCATCCAACCCGCCCGTTTGCGATATTTCTTTCTGGCCCAAGCGCCATCGCTATGCGCGCCGGCTTCCACGCGATATTTCGGTGTGCGCACAAATTCCGACTTCACCCCCAAGATTGCCTCCATGACCGCCAAGGCATTGCGCACGGAAAGGCCGATGCCGACAGCCATCACGAACGGCAAATACAGGAACGTCCGCTTCCACGTTTTCGGGTACAGCGCCCGCTCCGCCGCCAGATAAAACGACGAAATCGAGCAAGTGGACGCCAAAAACAGCGGCAAATCAATCACCAAGACCTGGAACCATCCCTGGTAAAACCGCACAATCATCGCGGGCAACAAAATAATCGACATAAAAACCATCAACGGATAGCTGATGTTGGCCGTCAGATGAAAGAACGCCTCCGCCTTCACGCTGCCGGGAACTTCCGAGCGCACCACGCGGGGCAGAATTTTCTTCGCCGTCTGCATCAAGCCCTTGGCCCAGCGAGCCTGCTGCGACTTAAATGCATTCATTTCCACGGGCAGCTCGGAAGGACACTCGATCTCCGGCAAATAGACGAAACGCCAGCCCCGCAGTTGCGCGCGATAGGAAAGATCCGTGTCTTCGGTGAGCGTATCGTGTTGCCAGCCGCCCGCATCTTCAATCGCCGCCCGCCGCCAGATGCCCGCCGTACCGTTGAAGTTGAAAAACAGTCCGGTGCGGAAACGCGAGGAATGTTCAATGACGAAGTGGCCATCCAGCAGAATTGCCTCCACCTCGGTTAGCGCCGAGTAATTGCGGTTGATGTAGCCCCAGCGCGTCTGCGCCATGGCCAGCTTGGGATCGGCAAAATACGGCACGGTGCGCCGCAAAAAATCCGCCGGAGGAATAAAATCCGCGTCGAAGATCGCGACAAACTCGCCCTTCGTGCACTTCAATCCTTCCTGCAGCGCCCCCGCCTTAAATCCTTCGCGGTTATCGCGGTGAATGTAGGAGATCGGCACGCCGAGTTGCTGGTAACGCTCCACGCAGTTCCGCGCCACTTCCTGCGTTTCGTCGGTGGAATCGTCGAGCACTTGAATGTCGAGCAGCTCGCGCGGGTAATCGAACGCCGCCACCGCTTCCACCAGCCGCTCGATCACGTACCGCTCGTTGTAAATCGGAAGCTGCACGGTAACTCTGGGCCAAGCGCTTATTTCCGGAGGCGGTCCGGCAACGCGTTTGCGATTTTTGTAGTAGTTGTAAACCAGGGCGTAGCGATGAATGCCGTACGCCGCCAGAATCGTCATCACAAAAAAGTACGGCAGCATCACTCCTAAATCGAAGGAATTCATCTGGTAAAGTCCGCGAAAGGGATTCAGTTCAGCATCCGTATTTCGCCGCCAGTAATCCGAGAGCGGATTGTTCGCAACCGGCAGCCACGTGATCGCGGACCCCACGGCGTGAGTTGCCAGATTGTAAAGGCCAGTCACAGCCCGAGAGCCTCCAGGAGAGCCCTGCCACGCCACGGCGCGTGATGATTGAATAGCTTGCGTGATCAGCCTGCGATTACTGGGGTATCGCCAGACTAAGCCAATGATTATACGGTGGTAAGGGACAGTGTCAACGAGGTTAATGCTGTACGCCCCCGGCGCGGCCCTTGGATGCCATCCGCCCGAAAACACCTCACGCGTTGACATCCCTGTTCGCCGCTCTTACCATGCCTACGAAAGCGCCGACCGCAATTTACAAGGCACATCGGAGAAGAACGCTGATGAATGGTTCGCGGAACCGTTTGCCGTTTGCACTGCTGATCGCTATAACGATCGGCGGTGGCTTCGCCCTGCTCTTAGCCCAATTAATGGCGCTCGAGGAAGATCAGGCGGCGCACGCTGAGGGCATCTCGTCCGCGCTGGTGTTTTCTGCTGCCGCGCGGAAGTCCGACGACCCCCGGCTCGCGAAAGCCTATCGCTTCGAGCGCGGCGGATGGATTTACGTCCATCTGGAAGGCGCGCCGCACGATGTCGGTTACCAGCATGGATAC
>DATEVZ010000170.1:0-12819 GCA_035258265.1 Candidatus Acidiferrales bacterium | reverse complement strand
AACAGCATCATCAGCAATTCCACGCTGATCAGCATCATGCCAATACTCATGCCCGCTTCGAGCGGGATGTGATAAATCGGGAACGGCTTGCCGCGCAGCCCGGCGAAAGCCGTCCGCGAATTTGCAAAAGTATTCACGCGAATGCCGAACCATGCCACGCCAAAGCTGCCCGCAATGCCGACCATACTAAATAGCAAAATAATGACGACGCGTGCTGCTTCGTAATGCAAGAGCAGGCCGAAATAAAGCACGATGACGACCGCGATGAAAGCTTCGAGCAGCAGCAGGAACTTGCCCTGCGTCACAAGGTAGGTTTTGCAAGTCTCGTAAATCAATTCGGAAATCTCGCGCATGGCGCGATGCACGGGTAGGTTTTTCAGCTTGGTGTAAATTGTCAGGCCGAACGCAAGGCCAAAGACGCAGAACAAGATTCCGAAGAGCAGCAGCCGGTGGCCGTCGATCCCAAGAAAGGTCACCGAAGACAAGTCCGGCAACTTGAGATTGGCTTCACCGCCTACCGATTCCGGCGCGGGCTGCGCTTGTGTTACTGCGGCGCACAAAAGAATAGCGGACGCGATAGCCATGCCCCTACATGCGGCGCGACATCCTCTTGACCACAAGCGTGACCAGAGGCTCAAGATTGCATACTGCATTAGTTACCCTCCGCTGCGCGCGCATTGGCACACATGTGAACCCAAGCTGATGCCGACATTCTGCCTCCAGGATGAAGACTCCTTGATGGGGAGCCCGCTGATTGCGGGAAGTAACCGCACAGAATCGACTTTTGTATCAGGAAAGCGCCTTTAGGTCAAGAAAAGAGGCCGCTGCGCCCCTACACTAAATGCTGTATTTTCATTATACTGTCGACGCCGCGGAGAATCCGACCTTGCCGCTACGTCAGAAAACAGCGCTGATCACAGGTGGAGGCCGAGGCATCGGCAAAGGTGTTGCGCAAGAACTTGCGCGCGAAGGCGTGCGCATCGCCATTTCTTACCGCATGAACAAGACTGCCGCGCAGAATACGCTCAGGCAATTGCAGGCGCACGGTGCGGAATGTTTTGCGGTGGAAGCTGACGCGACCAATCCGGAAAAAGTCCAATTTCTGATAGACAAAGTTTTGGAGCGTTTTGGGCGCCTCGACATTCTGGTGAACAACGTCGGCGAATTCAATTGGAAGCCTGTAGCCGAGACGTCGCTACAGGAATGGGAAGAGGTCATCGCTTCGAATCTGTTCAGCGTCTTTTATGCTAGCAAGGCAGCGCTCCCCGCGATGCGCCAGCAGCATTGGGGGCGGATCATTAATCTGGGAGCGGTTGGCGCGGAACGCGGCTTCGGGCAGGGAACGATTTCGGCGTATGCGGCGGCGAAAGCCGCAGTTGTGTCGTTCTCGCGATCGCTGGCCATTGAGGAAGCGAAGCACGGCATCACGGTAAATGTCATCAATCCCTCGAATATAGATGAACGCGAGCTCACTGCCGAGGAAGCGCGTCGCATTCGTGATGCGCGCTCGCCTATTGGCCGCCCGCCATCTTCGGAGGACGTCGCCGCCGCCGTAAAGTTTTTCGCCTCCGATAGCGCCGACTACATCACCGGCCAGGTCATCAACGTGACCGGCGGATGGATGCTGTAGCCCGCTATTATCCCTCGCCGGCTCTCTGAATTCGTGGCGGCGTCAGCCGTGAAGCGCGATCCATATGGAGCGCGGCGGCTTGCCGCCGCCTTTGCAATGCGAGCATTGGCACGATCAAGGCAGCCGAGGCAAGCCTCGCCCCGAAGAAAGCGGGAACAAGCTCCCGCAGTCCCTATAAATCTCGCTGCGCTGCTTTTTTAAGAATCGCAGCGTTATGCCGGAGCTACAGCCTCGGCCCCCTACAAAACGTTTGTTCTTCCGCGGCCTGTGAAGACCGGCGTACGAATACCACCTCGAAGGGTCGGCAGGACGCTGACCCGGGTATCGGGGTGCGTTGCTAGAACACGTGGCCGAGTTGAAAGAACCGCTTGTCGTGTCCTGTGTCGCCGATGCTCCCGCCCAGAAATAGTGGACCGACGACCGTTTCCGCTAGAAGTCCCGCAGCGAAATCATTGGGGAACCCGCTCTCGATGGGCGCGCCATACATCTTTCCGAATTCGCAGGCGCCAATCGCATACACTCTTCTCCCAACGAACGGCGGCAGCGTAACCAGATTGTGCAGGTAGCCAATTCGGAAGTCATAGTATTGGTTTCCGAAAAGTTCATTCGTGCCGTAAGCGCTGAGCCGCCCGGGCCCCCCCAGGAAGAACTGCGGCACGCCGATATGCGTCGAGCCGAAACTCGTGCCGCCTTCGCCGACAACAAAAACCGATGCCGCGCTCTGCACAGGCAAGAAGTAGTCGGCTCTGGCCTGCATCAGGGGGAACGCGCCGTTTGCGCCGGGGTTGGTATCGAACCACTGAAATGTTCCATCCAGGCTGTATCCGCGGTGGGGAACGACGGGGTCGTCGCGGTGATCGGTCAAAAAGTGCAGGCGCGTGTCGCCAAGGCGGCCTGCATGAGAGAAAAACTCGGGAGTTCCCAGACGCAGTTTGGCATCGTAGTCGCCGACTTCGTATCCCACGCGGATTTCCGTGAAGCGGCTGAGCGTGTATCCGATGTCCATGCCAATGTCTGCGCGGAGGATTCTGTAATCAGCGAGCGGATTGCCTTTGTGGAAGATTTTCAGCGCGGTGTCGGTGGCATCGCCGCGCGGCGCGAAAAACCATTTCGTCGTGGCATTGAACGGTCTGTACAACTCACTCTCGACACCGTAGGTATTGCCAAATTGCAGGTCGGTTCGCCATTCCGACCGGTAGCCGGCAACGTCCATGAACGTCAGGCGCGCGAGCTGAGTGAAAGTGACGTCGTCGCTTTCCGAGCCGTCTATCGAGAAACCGAGATTGAGAAACGGCGGCGCGTAGGGCTTTTCGTGAACCGTAATCAGCAGGCCGCTTTGACCATCCTTTGTGGCTAGCCGATAATCGGCGGCGTCGAATTTCCCGATGCCTGTCAGCCGCGTCAGTAATTTTTCGAGTTTATCCTCGTCAATCGGCTTACCTACTACTGCCTGCAGGAAGTTTTCCATCTGCCGCGCCGTTTGTGGATTGGTGCCGTCCACCTTCACGAATTGCGGTGTGGGAATTGTGTGCCGCTCGCGAACCTTTTTCGCTTGCAAGTAATCGCGCCATGCGGCGTCATCCAGCGAGTAGGGCGTTAGAATCCGCCCCTTCTCGTCTGCTGCCTTGGTGCCGAGGCCAATGATCGTTTTGGATTTGTTGTAATCCAGCGAGTTGTAGTCGTGGAGGTTCACGTTCACGATGAGATCCGCGGCAGCCAGCCCGCGCAATTCATTTTCATGAACGACCACGTCAACCGAACGTCCCAGCACGCTGAAAAGCGATTGAATGTCTTTCGGGTTTGCCGGCGCGACGTCCAAATGCACCGCGATGACGATGTCCGCTCCCATCTTGCGCACTACATCTGTGGGTAAGTTGCCCACCAAGCCGCCATCTACATAAATTTTCTCGCCGTCGCGAACGGGAGAGAACACACCGGGGATGGACATGGTCGCGCGCAATGCCTGCTGCAGCGATCCCCTGGAAAACACCTCTTCTTTTCCGGACACCAACTCAGTAGCGACACAGCGAAAAGGAGTGGGCAGATCGTCGAAAGATTCCGATTGCGAATACGGCAGCGTTTCGTGGTCAATCAGCATGCTGATCTGTTGGCCGGCATTCAAGCCCGCGGGCAGGGTGAGGCCATGTTTCAACCCGACGACAATCGGATTCTGAAACGTACGCTGATCCTCGCGTCGGCGATACGAAAGATCTTCGTACGGTGTTTTTCCCCCGATGATGATGTCCCAGTTTTGCGCGTTCACGAGGTTGGCGAGTTGCTGCGGAGTTTTTCCGGTTGCATACAAACCGGCGACGAGTCCGCCCATGCTGGTTCCCGCGATGTAATCGACGGGAATGTGATGATCTTCGAACCATTGCAGCACGCCAATATGGGCCAGTCCTAGCGCGCCGCCACCTTCCAGGGCCACCCCAATCTTGGCGCGCTGCTGCTGTCCGGCCTGCTCAACGGTCTGTCTTCGTCGCAAATCACTTTGCGGCGATTGCGTTTGCGCGCAGGGCGCCAGCAAAGTGGTGCCAACCGTGACGGCCAAGAAGTAAAAACAGGTGCCGAAAGACCGACGCATGTGGCCTCCGAGAGAGGTCGCGCAAATTAATTCGGAATAATCGGCGCAATTATTGCTTAGGTTCTAACCTCGAGCAAGCTGCGGAAAATCACAGCGAAAGTGCCGTACGGGAATGACGTCGGGCTAGCGCGTGGTAGAATTCCACTTTGTCACCAATGCGTCGCAGTATCATCGAAAGAGCAGTCGCCACGTTCTTGGATATCAAGTCGCGCTCATGAAAATCCTAACAGCGGAAGAAATGCGTGAAGTTGACCGGCTAACCACGGAGCGCTACGGCATCCCGGGCCTTACGCTCATGGAAAACGCCGGAGCCAGTGTGGCTCAATTCATCGCGCAGCGTTGGACAAACCTCGCGCAACGCCGCATCGTCGTCCTTTGCGGCAAAGGTAATAACGGCGGCGACGGGTTTGTCGCGGCGCGGCACCTTCGTGAGCTCGGAGCAAAGCCCGAAGTTTATTTGTTCGCGGCGCAGGAGGAAATGCGCGGCGACGCAGCGACGAACTGCAAGCGCTGGCAAGAGGCGTACGGCGAATTGCATGTCGTTCGCGATTCCAGCGCGTGGCAGAGCGCCAAATCGGTGCTTGCCTCCGCCGAGGTGATCGTTGATGCGCTCCTCGGCACCGGCACGCGCGGCGCGCTGGCGGGGCTTCTCGGCGAAGTCGTCGCAGACGTGAATGGGCGGCGTGGTCCCATTCGTTCCGCTGTCGTTGCAGTAGACATTCCCTCGGGGCTCGTGGCAGACACGGGTGAAGCGAATGGGCCAGTGGTCAAAGCGGCGCACACAGTCACGTTTACCGCTCCCAAGATCGGGATGACCCTCGGTGCATCCAGCGATCACGTTGGGCAACTTTTCGTCCGCGATATCGGCTCGCCGCCCGAGTTGATCGAAGAGGTGGGGAAGAGCAACATTCGCTGGATTGACGCGCGGGAACTGAGCAAGTTTGCAGTTCCTCGTCGCGCAGACGGCAACAAAGGCAGCTACGGTCACGCGCTGATCGTTGCGGGATCCGTCGGAAAAAGCGGCGCTGCAGTGCTGGCATCCTGGGCCGGACTGCGGGTGGGCGCGGGCCTCGTCACCGTGGCGACGCCCGAGCCGGTGCTGCCGATCGTCGCCGCGCACACGCCCGAAATCATGACCGAGCCACTGCCGGCTACCGAAGCCGGGACGATTTCCATGCGCAGTTTCGAGTACGAGCGCTTCGACAAGCTCGTGAAAGGGAAGCACGCGCTCGCGATCGGCCCGGGATTGACCACGCAGGACGAAACGCAGCAATTCGTTCACGCGGTCGTCGAGAGGCGCAGCGCGCCGATTGTTCTGGACGCCGATGGCCTGAACGCCTTCGCGGGACAGGCGCAGGAATTAAGGAATGGCAATGGACCGATTGCTCTCACGCCGCACCCGGGCGAAATGGCGCGGCTCTTGGGATGCGAAATTAAAAACGTGCAGGCGCGCCGCTTGGAAGTTGCGCGCAAATCGGCAGCGGATTGGAACGCTTTTGTGATTCTGAAAGGCCATCAAACGGTCATCGCTTCGCCCGACGGTCAGATGTTCGTAAACTCCACCGGCAATCCCGGAATGGGTACCGGCGGCACCGGCGACGTTCTCACCGGGATGCTGGCAGGCTTGACCGCTCAGTTTGGAACGAATGATTGGGTCCGCGTCTTGGCGTTCGGCGTCTATCTACACGGACTCGCCGGCGACGTCGCGTATGCGGGCGCGGGCGAAGCTCCGCTGCTGGCATCCGATTTAATTCATGCGATTCCGCGCGCGTACCAGGAATTTTATTCCCATGCTTGACCACGAGCCCATCCGTGGCTGACCGCGAAATCCTGACCCGCTCATCCGAAGAAACGATTGCGCAAGGCCGCGAAATCGGAGCGAGACTCACACCGCCCGTCTTGATTTTGCTTTCGGGGGACCTCGGAGCAGGGAAGACAACTCTCACGAAGGGAATTGCGGCCGGCCTTGGTGCCGCGCGGGAAGACGACGTCACTAGCCCTACCTTCACTCTCATTCACAAATACGAAGGCAGCACGCGTGTTTACCACGTGGACCTCTATCGCATTGAAGATCTCCACGACCTCGAAACGCTGGGGCTCGAAGACATATTTGCCGAGCAGGCGGTTATAATTGTTGAATGGCCGGATCGGATGAAGCTACGCACCGATTGGCCCATCGTGCGGATTCAACTGGAACACGTCGCGGAAGATACTCGCAAAATCTTGATTACCGAATAATCTTGCCCCGGATTGCAGCTAGGTGAAGCCGTTCACTTCGGCGGCGCGGCAGGAGGATCCAGACCCATGATTTGGAATCCGGCGTCCACATAGATTGTGTTGCCGGTCACGCCGCGGCCCAGATCGCTCGCGAGAAACACCGCCGTGTCAGCCACTTCCGCAATGTCCGTGTTGCGCCGCAGCGGCGCGTGTTGCGCCACAAAATCCAGCACCTTCGAGAAGTCCTTGATGCCGCGCGCGGAAATTGTCTTGATGGGCCCGGCAGATATGGCGTTGACCCGAATTTTGCGCGCGCCGAGTTCACTGGCGAGATATCTCACTTCGGCTTCCAACGCAGCCTTGGCGACACCCATCACGTTGTAATTGGTGACCACCCGCGTCGACCCAAGATATGTGAGCGTCATGATCGCGCCGCCATTTGTCATCAGCGGAGAAAGCGCCTTCGATACCGCTACAAGCGAATAGGCGCTGACGTCCAAAGCCAGTTTGAAACCATCGCGCGATGTGTTTAGGAAGGGCTGGTTCAGATCTTCATGATTTGCGAACGCCAGACAGTGCACCACCGCATCCAGTTTGTGGCCATCTCGTTTTAGAGATTCAGCGAGGCCGTCGATGTCCGGCTGCTGCTGCACGTCGCAAGGAAAATATGCTTTCGCGCCAAGTTCGTTGCCGAGTTCCTCCACCGTGGGCTTCGCGCGATCATTTTGGTAGGTGAGCAGGAGCGTCGCGCCTTCGCGTGCGAAAGCCTGCGCAATCGCGTAGGCGATGCTCCATTTGTTCCACACGCCCAGAACAATTGCAGTTTTACCTTCCATCAATTTGGACATGGCCCGATATTCTACCCGGAATCCTGGATTTCGGCGCCAAGTTCTCCTGCTCGGGCCTTGGGACGCCGGCAAACTCAGTGGGAATGAATCCAGCGGAGCACTTCGCGAAGCACGTCGGCGAGAAGGGGCCACATGGCAGCAAGGATTCCGATCCCAGCAGCTAAACGGGATGCCGTGCCAGATGCCGCCTTTGCGCCACCGGGTTGATGCTTGGCGCAGAACCCACCGGCACTCGCCGGGTTACTGCACCTTTGACCCTTGGAGCCCAGGTAAAGGCACGGGCCCTGATCGTACTTTTTCGCGGCGGGGTTGGCCGAGCCGTTGATCTCCCACTCGCCGCCAGCGGTGGCGGGCCCGGAATCGGCGTCGGAATCCCTTACTGGATGGGGATTAAATGGCCTATTTGCCGCTGTGCTGCTCGGAAAATCATTAACGGTTACGAACCGTTCCATTGCGCCGTACGCCTCGCCTCGCTAGAGTCAAACTTCGTCTCGCAGCGCCCGTATGCCCGACACCCGCATCGCGCCTTCGCCCGACCATCCTGCCCGGATGAAGCTGGAGCCCTACTCCGCCGAGATTCGCTTGCCGAATCTGACCCCGGGCGTGGACAACATCCATTATGACGTTTTCCTGAGCCCGCGGTTTGTGGATTTCACCAAGAAGTACCTACAGGATCTGGTGCGCCAGAGCGTCAACGTTAGCCTATTTTACGGTAAAGACCGCAAACAATCCGGCGCGCCGGAACATGGCGCGTTCCGCAAGGTTCTGACCGAAGTTCTGCAAGCCTCCGTTACTCGCGCCAAGTTTCAGCAATCAATCGAAAGCGACATTTTGCACCAGCTCGCGCTGATCAAGCATCTCACATCCGAAATTACGGTGCAGTTTTCGAGCATCCTGGTGGAGTGCAAGGATTGGATTCGAGCACGCGGCGAGCATTTCGAACACAGCGAACAAGCGCACGTGCTGCGCGCGAAAATCGCGGAAATGCAGGCCGACAAGAAAAACGTCTTTCGCCAGGTAGGCGAGACGCTTTGCCGCATCTGGCGCGAAGTGGAAGAGGGAACGCTCTCGAAGTCGCGCCGCGCGCTTTTCGGCGAAGATTTTCACGACACTTACGAACTGCTGCAGAATCGTTTTCTCTTCGTCGAAAACGGGAACGATGATCATCTTTTTCTCGAGCACTACGTCCTACTTGCGAATTTCGTGAACGATCCCGACCGTTTCGAAATCTTCGATACGCTCTTGTTGGATTTGCTCCGCGATTTTGTGCTGACAGGCGACAACGTTGACGATCTCGGTAAAGCCCGCAAAGCGCATGAACGGTTGCTCGAACAAGCGCGTCAGAAACGCACCGAGATCACCCGCATGGAAGAAGAACTAGAGGAAGCCGCGGGGCGCGCGGGCGACGGTGATGGATTGTTTCCATCACTTTTCAAACGCAAAACCGGCTCAGCGCCGGAGTCCCACGCGGAAATTACGGCGCTGCGCAAGAAACTTGCATTAGCAGAAAAAGACCTCGAAGAGCTCGGGCCACAGATTGATTCCGCCAAGCAGCACATGAATTTCCGGATCGAGGAGTATCGCAACCGGCTGGGCGATTACCTCAACCAGCCGCAGAACGCGCGCCGCCTTTTCGATGCGCAGGCTCCCTCGGGAGACGGCGAAAGTGCGCGGCAAACTCGTTCGCAGCTGTTGGAAGAGTGGTTCCACCGCCTCGAGGAACGCGACCTCCTTTTTCACGTGCTGGCCGGATACGAACTACGGCGCATTTATGCCGATTACTGCCCTCCGATCCACTTGCAAGCGCTGAAGAAAGCCCTCGTGAATCGCGACGAAGCCAAGCGCGTGGAAACGATTCTCGAGCAATTCCCGGCGCGCAAAATTTCGATGAAGCGGCTCGACGACGCGTCGCGTGCGATTCGCCGGCGTACGCGTGAAGAACAACTGACCACGGTTTTGCAATTTGCGGAAGACCTGATGCGTTTGCGGCGCGATCGCCGCAACTACCAGCACGTGGCCGCCTGGATGGAGCGCATCAACCTGGTGCGCTCGGAGCGTGCGCGCGAACTTTCGCGCGTCAACAAGAGCCTATACGAGTTTCTGCACGCCGATGAAGGCCGCCCGACCGACGATCCCGTGATCAACCACACCGTGATCAAAGCCGATGTGCGCGGCTCGACGGGCATTACCAAGGACCTGCTCGCGAAGGGCTTGAATCCCGCGTCACATTTCAGCATGAACTTGCACGAGCCGGTGAAGCGCATGTTGGAGCGCTACGGCGCTGCCACGGTATTTATCGAAGGTGACGCGATCATTCTCGCCATCTACGAAACCGAATCCACGCGAGCCACCACGCGCGGCGTCGCTCGTGCGTGCATTCTTTCTCGGGAAATTCTTGCTGTGACGCAGGCTTACAACGCGCGCACCAAGTCCACCGGATTGCCGCAACTCGAAATCGGAGTAGGCGTGGCGTTCCAAGACTCAGCGCCGTCACTGTGGATGGACGGCGAATCAAAGATCATGATTTCGCGCGCATTGAATTTGTCTGACCGTCTTTCCAGCTGCACAAAAATTGCGAAGCGGCTGTTTTTGAGTAATCCTTCGCCGTTCAACGTGTTCTTGTTGCAACCCTTGATGGAAGACGCTGCCGAAGACGAAGGCGAAGAACTTCTGGTCCGTTTTAATCTGAATGGCATCGAGCTGAACGAAGAAGGATTTCAGAAGCTGAGCGCCGAAATCGCCATGGCGCCGATGGGTGGAAATTTTCCGATGCCCTGGGGCAAAGAGCGCGTGCAGCTTTATTTTGGCGAGGTGCCGCTCGGCGATACGCTCGAGCCGGTAGTCATCCGCAAAGGTTTTGTCCACCAACTTTTGCCCGGCGCTAAAGTAGGAACCCAGGGCACACGCGCCTACTACGAAGTTTGCACCGATCCGAAACTCCTCGATCTCGCCCGCAAGAAGTTCGCTACCACCGGCCCGAAGACCTGAAGCGCCTGTATGCGCTCAATAGCCGAATCGGTACTTCAGCGGCTAAGCCGACTGCACGTTGCGCAGATTACTTCATGGCTAAAGTCATGACGTACAAAGGTTCTCGGTTCGTCATTCAGCTTTAACGTGGCACGTAGAAAAGTTGAAGCACTACGGCGGGCCCCCTATAATCTTCCAGCGCGACTAGCAACATGAGACGCTATTGTGTTCGCGAAGTGGAGGCGAATAGGGTCCGGTGATCCTCGTGGCCTTCAAAGCCAATTTGAGTGTCTGGCAGCACGACGCACCAAAGCGCAGCACAACGAAATCGCCTTTATTTGCAGTGCTTCTCCGCATTCGTCTAACGCATGGCCGAGCACGTAGACGCACTAAATTGCAAACCCAACCGACACCACTACCGACACCAGCGAGAGAGCGGAAGGCGGCAACCATTGGCTTCGGAGGCTAGCGTCCGGATGGTTGGTGCGACGGTTGTGCGACGAGCACAGACGTGATTCGAAGCGCCCGAGGAGACCGAGAGCGCACGCGCTCAGTGTACCTCTCGTGCGCTCTCGACCCCATTTGCGAACAAATCTAAGATTCGATTTTCTTTAACCGGTGCAATGTAGAGAGGGCATCATCCAACTCCTTACGCTCCTCGCGAGGAGCGCGCGCATCTGATGCGCGTGCGACAATCGCATCTTCAGCCGCTTTCAGGCGAGCCTTCAGTAGGGAGGGATTCAGTTCTAGAATGGCGGCTCTATACAAGTCGCGCCAGGTCGTTTCAAACATTTCCTGACTCCTGATGAGGAAGACTTCGATTGACCGCGCGAGGGTTCCTGGGCGGTACACTCCGATTCAACGTGAGCCGCGCACCCTCGACTGCCACCCCCGTGATTTCATTCCGCGCAACGCAGACCGTGCCTCGTCCATGTCTATTCGCTCGTCGCGCGGGACCCAGTGGCCGTCTGAGGCACGCGCGTTAATCGCCGCCAGAGCTTCGTTCACGCGAACCTGAAATAGGGAGGAGTCAGATTCAAGAACTGCGGCTCTGTACAAGTCTCGCCAGCTACTTTCATTACTTTCATTCATTTTCAGACTCCTGAAGCGGTGAGGGGATTGCGAACTACCGTGTCGTAGCGGAAATCGTTCAAAGCCGCGTTGATGGACGCAAGGGATGACCCCAGTGCTTCAACATCAGCGTTTCATGCTGGGATTAATTCTGTCGTTGCTTCTGCGCAACCTTGTAGTTGCTCAAGCGCAACAAGGCGGGTGGACACCAGCGGGCGTCCTAGTGGTAGACCCAACTGAGTCTGACCAGTCGGGCATTGGCTCAAACCGATGGAAAGTTGCAACCAGAGGTGAGGTGTGGAGTTGCCGGAAGGGGGTGGAGTCCCGCTTTTCGGCCCGGGCCAAAAGGACCCCCGAGTTCGCCGAGAAAAATTTTCGCTGGGAAAATATTTTTTCGCTTGCTGTTTTCTGGTGAATTTTGCAGTCCCAAATGAGACCCGCTGACTGTTAATTAGCGTCGTTATATCTGGGCAAGAAGCCCAAGCCGTCGTGTTCAACCCAGAAACCAAAGTCCGCATATCTTCCTGAAGTGCGGACGTCCCGATATTCGGCTCTAAGGCGGACGCACACATACTGGCGCAATTTCCTAATGTCATCTCGTTGTGTTTCCGTCAAACCCTTCGCAAATGGAATATTGATTACTAGTGGCGCATGGTTCGAATACAACGCGATTTTATTTTCAGTTTTGAAATAGTCGGCGCTAGAGGTGAAATCCTCAAAGGGAAATGGGAGGATTTCGAGCCAGGTCTCATAACAGACGCTATAGGCAGGGGTAAGTCCTCGGTTAACCAACTCCAACTGGACCCGTGGAGTATCACTCAGCAAGTCCTTGATTGGATTCCCGTGTGCGTCCGCTGCGAGTTGCGCGCGCTGACCAGCCCACAAGGCTTCCGCACTTATTTGCGCCGCCTTAGCAGCGCAAGCGGTAGCCCAAGACTGCCATCCGATAACGACGAATGTGACGATTCCGACGATTACCAACGCCCACTCGGGATTGTCCTTCAACAATTGAACCCACGTGTAGTCATGCATCGGAATCGGCGGATAGATGCTCAAATGAGGCTCGACGATTCGGGGATTGTAGTTGAACCGAATGTTGAATGGAAGCGATGGTACACTTGGCCCATGTTAACCCTCGCATTTGCGTCAGGAAGTTTCGGAAAGGGGAAAATATAAGTGTACGCGCAACTCGTGGGCAAATATTCTTTTGGCCCTGAACGACACGTCACGAGTACGGGGTGGACAGGCTTAAATTGGCTGGTTGAAATACAACATGCGACGAGTCTTCCTTACGAAGAGGCAGTAAGACTGAACTGAACCCCAAAAGTGAGACACGGAGGCTGGCAAGAAATGGGTGACAGTTATCGGCCATAATGGGAAAGGCCGATGAAGAAGAAAACGAGGGGCGACAGCTACAGCATGGATTTCAAGCAGGAAGCGGTGCGTCGGATGGCGGAGGCCGATACCATCGTGGGGCTGGCCAAGGAGTTGGGGATTTCGCG
>DATEVZ010000169.1:0-3040 GCA_035258265.1 Candidatus Acidiferrales bacterium | reverse complement strand
ATGAGGGCGCGCTGGGCGGACATGTACAGCTGGGTTTCGGTTACGAGTTTGCGGGCGGGGCTGCGCTGGCGCATGGGATGAGGATAGTTGAGGAGGTCGGGGAGGTAAAGGAAGTAGAGGAGGCGGAGGAGAAGGTCAACTTGACCCACAGATGAACACTGATTGATAACACGGTAAGAGATAGAGGAGACAGCAGTGTTAGTTGTCGCCAGGGTAAGCGTGCGATCGAAGAGAGATCCCTCGCCTTGCTCCGGAATGACAGCAAAGAAGGAGCTCGCGGGACGCTGGCGCTACTGTGCGCGGCGAAACTACCGGGACGCCTGCTGCTACGGAATATTAGCGGCCGCCGATGCGGTCGAATTCGCTCATGGCTCGTTCCATGTCCTCGCGGGCTGAGTCGGCGGAGGAGCGGACGCCCTGGACGCGCAGGCGGAAATCGTCCGGATTGCTGGCGCGCAGGATGGCTTCCTCGAAGGTGATGAGGTTGCGGGAATAGAGTTCGAAGAGCGATTGATCGAACGTTTGCATGCCGTACTGGCTGGTGCCGGCGGCGATGGCGTCGCGGATCATGCGCGTTTTATCCGGGTTGATGATGCAATCCCGGATGTAGCCGGTGGAGATCATAACTTCGACTGCGGGGACGCGGCCGGAGTTATCGGCTTTACGCACGAGACGCTGGCTGATGACGGCCTTCAGCGTGCCGGCGAGCTGCAAACGGATTTGTTTCTGCTCCGGCGGCGGAAAGACGGCGATGATGCGTTGAATGGTTTCGGTGGCGTCGAGAGTGTGCAGGGTCGAAAGAACCAAGTGGCCCGTCTCGGCGGCGAGAATGGCCGTGGAGATGGTTTCCAGGTCGCGCATTTCGCCGACCAGGACGACGTCCGGGTCTTGACGAAGAGCAGCGCGCAGCGCGGTGGAGAAAGACGCGGTGTCTACTTCGACTTCGCGCTGATTGATGAAGCCTTTTTTGTCGCGATGCAAATATTCGATGGGGTCTTCGATGGTGATGATGTGCTCGGAGCGCAGCGAATTGATGCGGTCAATCATGGCCGCGAGCGTGGTGGATTTGCCGGAACCGGTGGTGCCGGTGGTGAGAATCAAGCCGCGCTGCTCTTCGCAGACTTGCGAGAGGATGCGCGGGAGTTCGAGTTCTTCGATTGTGCGAATTTTTGTGGGAATGACGCGCAGGACCATGCCGACGTTGCCGCGTTGCTGGAAAACGTTGACGCGGAAGCGGCCGAGGCCGGCGACGCCGTAAGCCATATCGAGTTCGGCGGTTTCCTTGAATTTTTGCTTCTGACGGTTGGTCATCATGCTAAAGGCCATGGAGAGCATTTCTTCAGGCGTGATGCGCGGCACGTCATTGAGCGGATTCAGGATGCCGTCCACGCGGAGATAGGGATGATTGCCGACTTTCAGGTGCAAGTCGGAGGCGCGGCTTTCGACAGCGCGGCGCAAAAGATCGTCAATATTGATGGCCATGAAAGGTCCTTGAGCGCAAGAAGCTTCTAGCCAAGCTAGCATGGTTTGCAGAAGCTGCAAGGGAGCGCGGGCGAAGTTGGTGCGAATTGGACAACCTGAACTTTGGGACAGGTGGCGGGAAAATCACCACAGATGAGCACTGATGAACACAGATAAAACAGAAGCGAAAAGGGAAAGCGGAAAATAGAAAAGGGCAAAACCAGCGCGAGGCGGTTTAGGTGGAGGGCTGCGAACAATAGAAGACGGATCCCTGCCTGCGGCAGGCAGGCTTCGTCCCGCGAGACCCGCGGGACGCAAAATGCGCGCTTCGCTCAGGATGACGGCACGTTCCAGTTCCTGTCTTAGATGGGGGGTTGGTCTGGGAGGAAGATGCGGTCGTAGAGGAAGCCTGCTAGGACGCCGCCTAGTAGGGGGCCTAGCCAGTAGACACCGTGGTTGGTCCAGTGATTGCGGGTAACTAGCGCGGGGCCGAAGGCGCGGGCGGGGTTTACGGCTGCGCCGGTGAATGGGATGCCGACCAGGGCATCCACGGCTACAGCCAGGCCGACGGCGAGGCCGGCGATTTTGTTGAACGCGCCTCTTATATCGACGGCGGTGGCGAAGAAAACGAAGACGAGGAAAAAGGTCATCACGCCTTCGAGCACCATCGCGTGGAGACGAGTGAAGTCGGATGCGAGACTCGGGTTGATGGCGCCCAGAGCTTCGGGGCGCCAATTCGAATCGGGGATGATGACGGCGAGCAGGTAGGCGGCGGCGATGGCGCCCAGAAGCTGGGCAACAGCGTAGAGCAGGGCTTGAATGGTGCCCAGGCGTCGAGTGACCCAGAAGCCGATGGTGACGGCGGGGTTGAGATGTCCTCCGGAAATGTGGCCGACGGCGGTGACCATCACGGCGACTGCAAGGCCGTAGGCCAGCGCTAGGCCGAGGAGGGTGACGCTGCCTTGTCCGGTGGCGCGGAGAAATTGGTCGGCGCAAATGACGCCGGCGGCGAAGAAGACCACGGCGAAGGTGCCGAAGAATTCGACCAGCAATTTTTGGGTGAGGCTGTACACGCAGTGCTCCTCTGGAAAATTAGCGCGGTCGGGCTGGTGCGAGATCGTTTTGGCCGCGCGCGATTCTACTGAATTCACGAGGGGCAGTCAAAAGATGGGCTCCACAATGTCGAGGAAAAGCACAGATTACCGCAGAGGCGCGGAGGGCGCATCAGAGAAAACCTGGCCGAAAAGATTTAACACAGAGCGCACATTAGAGAAAGGCCTGAGTGCACAGAGACGGGTAGACGCCTTCTTCGGAGAGCTATCGTGTGACTACGCTGGCGCCTGCTGCGGCGCTTACTGGCGAAAGCCAGTTGTGGCGATCGGGCTTTTTGCCTTCGGCTAGGGCGAAGAATTCATCCTGGATACGTTTGGTGATGGGACCACGAGAGCCGATGCCGATTTTGACGCGGTCAATCGAACGGATGGGAGTGACCTCGACGGCCGTGCCGCAGAAGAAGATCTCGTTCGCGATGTAGAGCATCTCGCGGGGAATAATCTGCTCGGCGATGGGGATGCCGAGG
>DATEVZ010000168.1:0-10924 GCA_035258265.1 Candidatus Acidiferrales bacterium | reverse complement strand
CAGCCGATCCGGTTTATTCGTACGGAAAGAATTTCGAGCCGATCACCTTCCCTTCCGAGCGCGATGTGCCGCCGAAGCGTGTGCGAGTAGAAAATAAGGCTGAAGATGAGCCGGCGGTTGCGCCGCGCGAAAACGTTGAGGCTTCAGAAGCTGCCGCGCCTGCCGCGAGTGCTTTTGTTGCTGACGAGCCGAAGTCTCCTGATGGGGAAGTCAGTGAGCAGCCAGTGGCGAAAGCCGAGGTTGCGCCTGCGAACTTTGCGGCGCAGGAAGTGCCCTTGATTGAGGCGAGCGTATCCGAGCCCGAGGCTGCCGCGCCTGCGCCGGAAACATTTTTTGCGGAGCCCGAAACGAAGCTGCCAGCCGCATCGGAACAGCCTGCTGCCGAGCACAAGGAATCGCACGAGCCCGCTGCGCGTCCGAGTTTTGTATCACGCGTGCGCGGCTGGATGGACATGATGTCGCCTTCGCACTCGGAGTCGGAATCGGAATCAGAGGATTCTGGTGACCATTGGATGAACAAGATCGCGGAACCTCCCGCGAGGGAACGCTCCGGATCTGGCTCAGAGGCGCGAGAGGCTCAGGCCGCAGCGCCCGCGCAGGAATCCGAACCACCGGCTGAGATTCCAGCACGCGTTGAATATGCCGCGGAAGTTCATGCCGAGACGCAGGAAGTCCCGGTGGTAGCGCCATCGCCGCTCGAACCGATTCCCGCGGAGGAAATGGCCGCGACCTCCTACACAGTCGCAGAAGAAGCCAAAGCGGAAGAAGAGCCGCGCCAGTTTGGGGAAAACAAGTTCGGCGAATCCAGGATCGGCGGGAGTTCGTATCATTTTTCTGAAGAGGCGCACAGCGAGGTTCACGACGCTGTAGCTCGGGATGCCGGCAGCGAGCCGCGCGAAGAAGCGCAGGCGGCGTCATCACCCTTGCCATCGGTTTTCCACGAGGAAACTCGCCGCGAAGAGCCCGCGTTTAACCCGGCGGCGCAGTCGGATTCCTTGGCCGCTGAGCCGGAAGCGACCACTAGCGGCGCTTTTTCACCGGAACTTTTGAGCGCTCCTGCCGATGCGCCGCGTAACGGCGATCTAGGAGCTGAGCACCAACCTTTCGAGCCTTTGCTGGTGGATGAGGAGCACCACGAGCCGTCGGATTATTTCGTCGCGCCACAAGAAACGCAGCAGCCCGTCGCACGCGAGGAAGAAGCTCCCGCAGAAGTGGTACAGCCGCCGCAGCGATTTCTGCCGAGGCCTGGCGAGGAATACTGGAATCATGAGGCGGCCGCGCACGAGGAATCCGTCTTTCCGGGCGCGCCCGGTTCCATTTTCGCTGATTCCGTCCCGCCACCCGTGACGCAAGAATTCTTCGAGAGGGTGCCCACGCTGCCGCCTCCGAACCGCGAGGCGCTGTCGGAAATTCCGTTCCTGATGCCGCCGCTGCCGTCGGCTCCTGCTGATTCTTCAACACCGACGGGCGTGGCGAATGCCGATTCCGTCGATGAAGTGGTGCGAAGAGTTCTGGAGAAATTGCAGCCTCAACTTCACGAGCTTCTATCGCAAGGCGTCAAGCCGCTGGTCGAGAACCTGCTTCAGAACGAACTCCACAAAAAAGAAAAGTAACCTGGCTGTAGGGTGTCGGCTTCAGACCGGATGTCATAACCGGCGTTGGGAAGGCGACCTTCAAGCACCTCCATTCTTGCGTGCCCGTCCGCACCGCCAATACCCCTCAACAGCGGAAAACGGCGACACTCCAGGATTGCCCGCCGCTGCTTTCAGCCCATGCCCCTAGGCTTATCGCCTGGGGCACAAGTCACCCAGCGATTTGGCAACAAGTCTTTTTGTCACTGTGGCTTAGCGGGTCATCGGGAGGTCACCGACAAATGGCCGGCAGTGCATTGCAGTTTTTTGGCGTCGGCGCAAAAGTGAGCGCAACTCGACCACGACCCATTGCGGTTGCTGGCGAGGATGGCAAGAAAAAGGAGAAAGTCCATGAAAAAGCAAATGCTCGCCGCCGCCTTCGCGTTGGTTTTCGCGGCATTAGCGCCGACGCAGAGCCAGGCTCAGCAGGTCATGCAGGCAAAAATTCCGTTTGCGTTCCAAGCCGGAAGCACCATGCTGCCGGCGGGCGAATATCGGGTCCAACCGGCGTTCACCGCTACCGAAACAGTGCAGCAGCTTCGAGATGCTGATTCTTCTTCCGCGGTGTTCCTCGGAACCTACAGCGTGGATCCCGGAAACAAACATGTCGAACCGAGACTGATCTTTAACTGCTACACGAATGTGTGCTTTCTGTCCGAGATTTGGACTGGAAACGGTCAGGGACGGAAGCTCGTGCAGTCACGTCGCGAGAAAGAGCTATCGCGCATGAAAGCGGAAAATGAACTGGCCGTGGTTTCTCTGCCACTGACCGTTACGCCGTAAGGACCGCAATGCGCCGCTCCTATCGCTTCTTGACCAGGCACGAGTTGGCAAAACGAGAGCTAAACTTCAGCCGAAAGACAAACGGGAGGCCGAAACAAAGATAAGCCTCCCGTTTGGGTCTTGAAACCTCCTAGAGGAGATTAGAAGAGAAGGCCCGCTATGAAAGAAGACACGTGGAATGCGATCTCAACCGACGGCAGAATCGTGAAGTATGCTTACAAAGAGCTATCGGACGGCGTCGCCGGCATATCAGCGAAAAAGAACGGAAGATTTCTCATGATCCTACAACGGAGTATCCGGGCGCCCTTGACGAGAAAACAAGTGGAAGCCGTTTTTGAGCAAACCTGCGAGTGGTGCCATCGGCCATTTGAGCCTTTCAATTTTCACGCTAAGAAAGATTGGCCGAGCTGAGATTGTTTACGTCAAATCCCGGATTGGCGCGTTGGAAGCGACGGATAGCTCGTCAGAACAATGTTTCTAACGAGCCATGCGCTTTCGGAAAGTTCCATTTCTGAGGCCGCCACCGACCTGCTCTGTGCTAACGGAAACGGCCTCGATCCCTTGCATTATAGGGTAAACGGTGGAGGCGACTCGATGGCCGTCGAGATCAAGGTGTTGCAGCGCGGCGACGACAGCATTTTGATGAACTCCGCCAAAGATGTGTTCGACAATCCAATCGATCCGGAACTTACCAGGGAATTCCTTGCAGACCCTCGGCATCACATAGCCGTCGCTATTGACGACGGGTTGGTGGTGGGTTTCGCATCCGGAGTCCATTACGTACATCCCGATAAGCCACCCGAACTGTGGATTAATGAGGTGGGGCTTGCGCCGACACATCGGCGACGCGGGTTGGGCAAAGCGTTGCTGCGGGCGTTGTTCGCGGTGGGCCGAGCGCACCGCTGTACCGTCGCGTGGGTGCTGACGGATAGAAGCAATGCCGCCGCGATGGCACTCTATGAATCAGTCGGTGGGATCGAAGGAGCCGACAACACTGGGCTCAAGGCTACGGTCGGCTATTCGTTCGCACTGGATGACAAAGATTAAGTGTTCGCGGCTGGACTGGGTTTGCCCCGCTTTTCGGTCCGTTGACGGGCCGCTTGGTTGCCCCTTATATTGATTGATTCCCTTTTGGTTCAAACGTCGCATTGTCAGATAGAGGATGGCGCGCCCGAAGGCGCGTTACGAAACCGTCCCCACCGGGGAGCAGATGCCGCGAGAAATACCGAAGGCTTATGAGCCGCAGGAGATCGAAGAGCGCTGGGCCAAGGCCTGGTACGAGGAGAAGTTGTTTCGCGCCGAGAATTCCGGAACGCCGGGAGTGCCGGGCATCGAGCAGGGGAGGTTTTCGATTGCTTTGCCGCCGCCGAACGTGACGGGGTCCATCCACATCGGGCACATGCTCGAGCACACGCAGATTGACATGCTGGTGCGCTGGCATCGCATGCGCGGGGAACGCACGTTGTGGCTGCCGGGGATGGATCACGCGGGGATTGCCACGCAATTCGTGGTGGAGCGCATGCTGGCGAAGGAAGGCATCCAGCGCAAGGATTTGGGACGCGAGGAGTTCGAGCGGCGTGTGTGGAAATGGAAGGCCGAGAGCGGAGGCGTCATCAAGCAGCAGATGATTCGCCTGGGCGCGTCGTGCGATTGGACACGAGAGAGGTTCACGCTGGAGCCGGCGCTCTATCGCGCGGTGTTGGAAGCGTTTCTGCGGCTGTATCGCGAAGGGCTCATCTATCGCGGGCGTTACATGATCAATTGGTGTCCGCGCTGCCAGACGGCCATCAGCGATTTGGAAGTGGTGCACAACGAACGGACCGGGAATTTGTGGTTCATTCGCTACCCGCTGGCGGGTTCGCCGCAGGAATATTTGGTGGTGGCGACGACGCGACCGGAAACGATGCTGGGCGATACCGCGGTGGCGATGCATCCGGAGGACGAGCGTTACCGACACTTGGTCGGACGCAAGGTGATGCTGCCGCTGATGAATCGCGAGATTCCGATTATTGCGGACACTTATGTAGACCGCGAATTCGGCACGGGTGTGGTGAAAATTACTCCGGCGCACGATCCGAACGATTTTGAGGTCGGCAAACGGCATGGGCTGCCCGAGATTGACGTGATGACCGACGACGCGCACATGAGCGAAGCCGCGGGAAAATATGCGGGGCTCGAACGTTTCGTCGCACGGGCGCGAGTGATCGCCGATCTGCAAGAGCTGGGATTGATGGACCACATTTCGGAGCACACTCATTCGGTGGGCACTTGCGATCGCTGTAAGGCGATTGTGGAGCCGCGCATTTCGACGCAGTGGTTCATGAAGATGAAGCCGTTGGCGGAAGAGGCGCGCAAGGCAGTAACCGGCGAGTTCGGACGCGAGGCTCAGATCGAAGTGGTGCCGGACAACCAGCGGACGATTCTGCTGCAGTGGTTCGAAAATATTCGCGACTGGTGCATTTCGCGGCAGCTCTGGTGGGGACATCGCATTCCGATATGGCATTGCACGGATTGCAAGGAGATGGTGCCGGCGACGGATTCGAGCGTTGCGATTGTCGAAGGACACGCGCGGGCTGCGGGCGTGCCTACCAAATGCCCGAAGTGCGGCGGCGGGAAGCTGACACAGGATAGGGATGTGCTGGACACCTGGTTCAGTTCGGCGTTGTGGCCATTTTCGACTTTGGGCTGGCCCGACGATACGGAAGACCTGCCTACGTTTTACCCCACTAGTTTGCTGATCAGCGGCTATGACATTTTATTTTTCTGGGACGCGCGGATGATCATGATGGGTCTACATCTGGCTCCTGGCGCAACGGAAGCGCAGCGAATTCCCTTCCGGCGATTGTATTTGCATTCGCTGGTGCGCACGGCAGAAGGCGCGAAGATGTCCAAGACCAAGGGCACTGGCGTCGACCCGCTGCAATTGACGCAGCAGTATGGCACCGATGCGCTGCGTTACATGCTGGCGAGTATGGCTGCGCCAGGAACGGACATCGCGCTGACCGAGGACCGCATTCTGGGAGCGCGGGCGTTTGCGAACAAAATCTGGAATGCGGCGCGGTTTTTGTTTGTCAATTTGGAGAAGGTGGAGGCTTCGGCGGGTTTCACGCTTGAGGAACTGGCAGCGTCTGACGTTCGCGCTGCGGCGCCTTATCCGGTGAAGGGTGAAGGCGAGCTGGCGCACCGCTGGATTTTTTCTCGGCTTTCGGCGGTGGCGGATGAAGCGAGTAAGGCGTTGGACGAGTTTCGTTTTCATGAGGCATGCCAGACGATCTATCAGTTTTTTTGGGGTGATTTCTGCGATTGGTATATCGAGTGGGTGAAGCCGCAGCTTGCTGCGTCGGACCGCGAGATTGCGCTGGCTGCCTGGCGTAACATTTTTGCGGTGCTGGAGGCGGCGCTGCGGTTGCTGCATCCGGTGATGCCGTTTCTTACCGAGGAGTTGTGGCATCGGCTACCACAGCCCGAGGGCGCAAGGTCTATTGCGCTCGATCGGTTTCCGGAGCGGCGCGAGGAGTGGATTGATTCGGGTGCGGACGGCGAGATGACGTTGATTCAGGAGATTGTGGTGGCCGCCCGCAATATTCGCGCGGAGATGAAGGTCGATCCGAAAAAGAAGGTATCCGCCGATTTCTCGAGCGGCGATAAGGCGGTGCGAAAGCTCGTGGAGCAAAACCTCGATCCTCTGCTGCGGCTGGCGAATCTTGCTAGCTTGGCAATTTCTTCGGAGCGTCTTGACTCCGAGAGCGCCGCTGTTCGTTCGACGGCGAGCTACGATCTAAGGATCGCTTACGGCGACGCCGTGGACAAGGAAGCCGAGGTCGCGCGATTGCGAAAGGAAATTGAGCGTTTGTCGAAGGATATCGAGTCGAAAAAGGCGCGGCTGGCGGACGAGGCGTTTTTGAGCAAGGCTCCAGCGAAGATCGTGGCGGATTTGAAGGCTACGTTGGCCGGACGCGAGATTGAACTTCAGAAGTTGCTGGATCGTCTGAAACAGCTTGAGCAAGCTTGACGAGAGATTCCACAACCGATCGCCAACTACCCTTCGTCTCCCTCTTTACCGAGATGCGCGCGATTTCTTGGAGTGCTGCGGCCTGCCGCCGCCTTTCCATTTCATGGCTGGGCAGGCATGAAAGCGGCGAGGCAAGCTCCCGCACTCCACGAACGGCAACGGCTGCCCGCGCAACTTCGCGCGGCCGTTACATAACCTCTCCTGATTTCCACGCGTGGCACGTTCGCGGCTTGTGGGTGTCGTAGCGGTCGCGTATGCTTTTTGATTCGCATGATTGCTAAACGCATGGCTGGTTTGCCGGGAATTACGGACCGGCGCATTGACGCGCTGCTTACTTTGCTGGCGGAAAATTCGACGATTGTTATCAGTGGAGCGCAGGTCGCAAAGGAAATTGGCGTTTCGCGGCAGCAGGTGTGGCGCTGGGTGCAAAAATTGCGCGAGATGGGAGTGCGCGTCAAGGGTCACACAGCTACGGGCTATCACATCGAGCGGGCTCCGGACATTTTGGCGCCGCAACTTTTGAGTCGTCGGCTCGCCGGCACGGCTTTCGCGCGGCGAATCTATCATTTCTTCAAGACTGATTCGACCAACACAGTCGCGATGAATCTCGGCGAGCTGGGCGAGCCGCACGGGGCGGTTGTGTTGGCCGAAGAGCAGACGGCCGGGCGAGGACGCGCGGGGCGCAAATGGCTATCGGAAAAATCAGCGGGAATTCATTGCACTGTCCTGTTGCGTCCGCGAATTGCTCCAGCGCACGCGCCCTTGCTGACGCTCGTGGCGGGCCTCGCAGCGCGCGACGCGGTGGCGGAAGAATTGGACGCCGCGCCCGACATTCGCTGGCCGAATGATCTGCTAGTGGGTGGGCGCAAATTCTCGGGGATACTCACGGAGATGCACGCCGAGCCGGATCGCATGCATTACGCGGTCGTAGGCATCGGGATCAATGTGAATCAATCCAAGATGCCGGTGGAACTGGCGGAGATCGCGACTTCCCTGCGGATGGAAACGGGACAAATACATTCGCGGCAGGAAGTGCTGATACGGTTGCTGCGCAACCTGGACCGCTACTACAATCAGTTCCTCGCGGAAGGTGGCGCGCCGATTTTGCGGCGGTTCGCCGAGGTTTCCAGTTATTTTCAGGGGAAGCGCGTGCGCATAACGACGGCGACGGAGGTTTTCACCGGCACGACGGCGGGACTCGAACCGAGCGGAGTGCTGCGCGTGATGCGCGACGATGGCGGCGGGATTGAGCCGGTGCTTTCTGGCGACGTTGCGGAGGCGAGCTGATGCTGTTGACTCTCGACGTGGGCAATACCAACACGGTGCTGGGAGTTTTTCGAGACAAAGAGCTGGTGGCCAACTGGCGGCTCAGCACGGCGCGCGATCAGACGATTGATGAGTACGGAATTCTGACGCGTGATCTGTTTACTTTGGCGAATCTGGAGCCGCGCGAAATCGGCGGGGTGATCATCAGTTCGGTGGTGCCGCAACTGAATTCGCGCCTCGCGGGAATGGCCGAACGATATTTCAGCAAAAAGGCGCTGTTTGTCGAGCCGGGGATCAAGACCGGGATGCCGGTGCAGTACGACAATCCGCAGGAAGTGGGCGCGGACCGCATCGTTAATAGCATCGCAGCGTTCGAGAAGTACGGCGGGCCGTGCATCATCGTGGATTTTGGCACGGCGATCAATTTCGATGCAGTGTCGGCCCGCGGCGAATATCTGGGCGGCGTGCTGGCGCCGGGAATCGGGATTTCGGCGGACGCGCTTTTTGCGCGGGCGGCGCGGCTTTTTCGCGTCGAGATCAAGGATCCGGGGAAAATTATCGGGACGAATACGGCGGCGTCCACGCAGGCGGGACTTTTTTACGGCTATACGGATATGGTGGACGGGATTTTGGATCGCATGAAAAAAGTGCTGGGAGCCAAGACGAAAGTGGTGGCGACCGGCGGGCAGGCGGCGTTGATTGGCGGGGCTTCGCGGCATATTGAAATCGTGGATGAATTTTTGACTTTGGAAGGATTGCGGATTATTTGGGAGCGGAATCAGGAGGCGGCGCTGAAGAAGACGCCTTCGCATCGCGGGACTTAGAGCTCGCTCGCGGGGTTTGGGCCGTTTGCTGCGACTTCGGATTTTGGAATTCACGATTCGTCATACGCTGGCCGCGAGGCGAGCCTCGCGGAAGAAGGCGGCGGCAAGACGCCGCACTCCAAGGGGAGAGGGGTTCCTCGTTTCGTCTGGAATGACACGCTCTGAGTTTTACCTCGCTCATGGAATCGTTTAACTACTTTAATTATTTTACGGAGATTGAGGAGTATTTCTGGCGGAAGCGCGGGGCACATTTGCTCGTATCGCCCTTGGATTGGGCGATCTTGGAGACCTGGCAAAAGGCGGGAGTGCCGATCGAAGCGGTGCTTAAGGGGATTGATCGGGCGTTTGAGAGTTGGGCGCGGTCGCGGCGAGCGGCGGGTGGGCGTCAATTGAAGAGTTTGGCTTATTGCGTCGACGCGGTGCTGGACGCGGCGGCGGAAGCGGCGGAGGCCGCGGCGGGGAGTGGGCCGGAGGTGCGGTCGTCGCGAGCGGCGACGGAGCCATTTTCGCGCGATGAGCTGCGCAAATATTTGGAGCGTAATGCGAAGCGGTTGCGTGGAGCGGCCGGGAAGCTGCGAACGGGAACAGGTGTTGGTGCGCGTGTGGAGGGATTGGCTGTGCGATTTGAGGAGACTGCACAGAAGTTGGAGGAGGCGTTGCCGCTGCTGAGCGCGCCGGGAGCGTTGGACCTGGAAGATTTGGAACGCCGCATGACTGTGCTCGAAGAAAAACTTTCCGCGGCTTTGGCGGCTGACGCGGATGAAGAGGCGTTGCTTACGATACGCCGTGAGATGGATCGGTCGCTGGCGCCTTACCGGCGTAAGATGTCGGCGGAACAATTGGCACAGTTGGAACGGCAGTACACACAGAAGCGATTGTTTGAGCATTTCAACGTCCCGAGGTTAAGTCTTTTCTATTTGATATAGCGTTTAGGCAACGCAGAAGCGAAGTTCTCCAGCGTTCAGTGAAAAAGCAGATCCTTCCCTACGGTCGGGATGACACCAACATCACTTTTTCAGCGACCTTTTGGAGTTTTGGCGATGGAAACGGCGGAGCCCCACAAACCATGGACGTCACAATCGAAAAATTGATTTACGGCGGTGAAGGACTCGCGCATCACGAGGGGGCGACTGTTTTTGTACCGTTCGTGCTGCCTGGCGAGGGAGTGGCCGTTACAGCGGTGGAACAGAAAAAGAAGTTCGTGCGGGCGCGTGTGCAACGGATTTTGGAGCCATCCGCCGAACGGATCGCTGCGCGTTGTCCGCATTTCGGCGTGTGCGGAGGCTGCGATTATCAGCACATCCCTTACGACGCGCAGCTCCAGTACAAAAGTGAAATCCTACGCGAGACTTTGCGGAGGCTTGGGCGGATTGAATGGACTGAAAAGATTACGACGCATCCTTCGCCTGCGTGGGGGTATCGCAACCGCGCGCAATGGAAGGTTCGGCCACTTGAGGGCGCGGTAACGGAAGCGAAAGCTGGGGCCGCGGACGGCAAGGACAAACTAGGCATCGGATATTTTCGCGCGAACTCGACGGCGCTTTGTGCGGTGGAGGATTGTTCGATCATTTCGCCGCTGCTGCTGAAGACGTTGCTTGCGCTGCGGGAGGCGTTGTCGGGCGGAGCGTTGCCGCGCGGACTGCGCGAAATTGAGGCGTTTGTGGATGCGACAGATACGAAGTTGCTGCTCACGGCGACTTTTGCCGGGTTCCCTTCCCGTGCTGCTGAACATGCTGAAACGTTTCGTCGCCTGGCACCAGGAATTGTGAGTTTGCTGTTTCACGACCCCAGCCACGACCGGATGGAATTGTTTGGTCCGGGATTTGTCGATTATGAGGCGGGAGGGATTGCGTATCGCGTTGGACACCTTTCATTTTTCCAAGTGAACCGATTTGTGGTTGAGGACTTGGTGCGTGAAGTTGTAGAGCGCGAGGACGGTGGGCGTTTGGCGCTGGACCTTTTTGCGGGCGTGGGATTATTTTCCGTGCCTTTGGCGAAGCGATTCGAGCGCGTGGTGTCGGTGGAGTCGAATCCGGCCGCGGCTCGCGACCTGGAAACAAATATGCGCGGCCAAGGAACGATTGAGGTTCGAACGGCGGAAGTGGAGCGGTTCCTGGAACGCACCAAGGAGCGGCCTGAGCTGGTCGTGCTTGATCCACCGCGTGCCGGCTTGATGCCCGAGGCCATTCAGCGGATTGCGAAACTTGCTCCTGCACGTGTTACCTACGTTTCCTGCGAACCTCCTACCTTGGCGCGTGACCTTGCCTCGTTTGTCAAAGCGAATTACGATTACACAGAAGTTCATTTATTCGATTTGTTTCCTCAGACATTTCATATGGAGACGGTTGTTCGGTTGCGGCGGCGAGGCTAGACGCTCTCTTTTGCAGCGGACTTAGATGAGCTGGAGA
>DATEVZ010000167.1:0-6004 GCA_035258265.1 Candidatus Acidiferrales bacterium | reverse complement strand
TTGGGATACGGTAAAAGGATGGCCCCGCCGATTTTGAAACTGTTGTTGCCGAAGGAATCGTTGTCGGTTTCCAGATATTTTTTGGCATCCGGCAACGGCATCGTGGCGAGTACGTCAACCGTTCCCTTCCCTGGAAGGAAGGCCTTCAGCTGCAAAAGATTCATGCCGTTGCCCGGCAGTACCGTGGCTTCGACGAATTGCAGTTTCGTTGGATTAGCCGGCAACGGGCGGGCGAGTGTGACCACAGGTTCGCCTCCGATGGAAATGGGCGCGGCCTTTTGCTCAGCCGATTGCTGGGCGCCAGACGCTTGCGCGTGAGATAGGTGCGCCATCGATATTGAGACTGCGGTGAACGCGATGGTCAGTATTAGAAGCGACCGAAAGCCGCCTGTCTTCGTGGACATATTATCCTTTTAGGGTAGCAAACGTTTATTGGCAGTTAAATTCGCAACGGGACTTGGCTGGAGGTTGCGTCCGCGATGCATATCGAACGCAACCTTATACTTGGATTCCTTACTGGCTGGCAAGCGTTATCTCCCGAGCGTGAAAACAACGCAGAAACGCACCCACCGCAGAGACGCAGAGTAAACCTTGCTCGCGGGTCTTCCGTTGCGCGGTTCTTTCAATCAGCTCGGATTTTCTACCAGTAAAGCTATGCCTTGGCCGCCTCCGATACACGCGCTTGCGATGCCGTAACGCAGATTTGCACGGCGCAGCTCGCGCGACACCGTTACGGACAGACGGATGCCGGTAGCTGCCAGTGGATGGCCAATGGCGATCGCGCCGCCGTTGACGTTGAGCTTGTCGCGGTCGAGGCCGAGTTCGCGCTCGACTCCGATGACTTGCGCGCCGAAGGCTTCATTGATTTCGAAGCGGTCAATTTGATCGAGAGAAAGTCCCACGCCGTCGAGCAGTTTGCGAATGGCGGGGGCGGGCGCGATGGCCATGATTTCCGGCGGCACGGCGACAGTAGCGACCGCGACGATGCGCGCTAGGGGCTGAACGCCGCGCGATTTTGCGTATGCGCCCGAGCCGACCAGCGCGGCGGCGGCGCCGTCCACTATGGCGGAACTATTGCCGCCGGTTTGCACGCCTCCGAAGGCAGGGCGGATTTTGGCGAGAACCTCGTAGGGCGAAGGGCGAACATGCGTATCGGCGGCAAGGCTTTCAATCTTCTTTGAAATTTCGATGCCGCGAGGCTTGTAGCCTTCCAGCTCGAAGGTTTCGGAAACCACCGGAACGATTTCGCCGGAGAGGAAACAGGCCTTTTGAGCGGCCAGCGCGCGCGTGAAGCTTAATTCGGCGAAACGGTCAACTTCTTCGCGCGTGATCTTATATTCGAGCGCGACGCGTTCGGCAGTATCACCCATCGTTAAGCCGGGCGCGGGATCGAGAAGAGCTTCCCACAGAAAATCCTTGAACTCGATCTGTCCCATGCGGAATCCACTGCGGTGGGTAAAGGCCGCGACGGGGTTGCGGCTCATGGATTCTGCGCCGACGCAAAGGGCGAGATTTATTTTTTTCAGCGTGATGGCGTCGGCGGCCTGGCTGATGGCTTCGATGCCGGTGCCGCAGACGCGTTGCACAAGATGCGCGGGACGATCCACTGGAACGCCGGAGTAGAGCCCGATGTGCCGCGGCAACATGTATGCATCGAAGCTGGCCTGGGCGACGCTGCCTGCGATTATGGAGTCAACGTCGGCGGGAGAAATTTTGGAGCGTTCGAAAACGGCGCGCGCGGCTTTAATGCCAAGGTCAATCGGGGAGACCAGGCCCAGCACGCCATTGTAATCGGCGAAGGGAGTGCGCACGCCGTCGAGGAGCCAGATGTCATCGTAATTGATGAAAAAACCGCCTGCCGCTGTTGCCATGATTCAGTTCTCCTTGATTCTGAAAATGCGCGGGGATAATTCCGGCGCGTAAAGTTCTTCAACGATTGCGGCGCGACGCTGGAGGACGGCGAGCTGATTGAGCGAGCCTTTGTCCGTGATTTCGCCAGCGTCGAGTGATGGCGGCTCTTCAGCCAGGATCGCACGAACGACGCGATTCGAGTTGCCTGTGGCGCTCGTCGCGAATTTCTCGAGCAGCGACTGAAAATGCGCGCGAACCGACGGATGCCGGAAGACTTCCAGCGCGGCCGCGGTTTCTTTGCGGTCGGCGCCACAAAGCGCGCAGCAGGCATCGGCATCAGCGAAAATAATCATGCCGATATCGTTACGGTCGTGGCCAGTGATGACCGCGTCTCGCACGTACGGTGCAAAATCGGCCAGAATGCGCGAACGCAGCGGGCCGACGCTGACCCACGTGCCACTCGCGAGCTTGAAATCCTCCGAAAAGCGGCCATCGAACAGAAAACCTTTGTTGACATCATGCGGATCCACGAAACACAGCGCGTCGCCAAAGCTGTAGAAGCCATCTTCATCGAAAACTTTTTGCGTCAGGTCCGGCTGGCGCCAATAGCCCGGCGTGATGTTCGGGCCGCGAACGCGCGCTTCCAGTTTACTCCCATGGGGCACGAGTTTGGCCTCGACGCCGGGGATGGGGATGCCGATTACGCCGGCTCGATCCGTTTCCCAGGTGGTTTGAATCGCCATTGGCGCGGTTTCGGTGGAGCCGAGGCCGGTGACCATGATGATGCGCTCGCCGCAAGTTTCGAGTGCGAGAGAGCGATAAGCGTCCCAAACAGGTTGCGAGAGACCCGCGCCGGCATAAAACAGCAAACGAAGATGGCGGAAGAAATTCTCACGGAGCTTCGGCTCGGCGCGGAGAGCTGGGAGCAGATCTTCGTAACCCTTGGGAACGTTGAAGTAAACCGTGGGAGAAATTTCGCGCAGATTGCGGATCGTTTCGGCGATGAAGGCAGGGCCGGGCTTACCGTCATCAATGTAAAAGCTGCCGCCGTTGTACAGAGCGATGCCGATGTTGTGATTTCCGCCGAAAGTGTGATTCCAGGGGAGCCAGTCAACGAGGATGGGAGGCTCGTCCTGCAAGAAACAGAAAACCTGCGCGATCATTTGTTGATTGCAACAGATCATGCGGTGCGTATTGATGACGCCTTTGGGCATGCCAGTGCTGCCGGAGGTGAAAAGAATTTTGGCGACGTGGTCGGGCTGGATTTGTTCATGCGCGGCTTCCACCGCGGGCGTGGACCTCGTCGCGGCTAGTTCGGAAAATAGTGTGGATTTTCTATTGGTGGCGGGATTTGTTGTGACGACTAGCTCGGTGTCTGGGTTCACAACAGTTTCAACGGCGCGCTTGTAACGTTCTCCATCGGAGACGAAGACCAGGCCCGGCGTGAGCAGGTTCAGCGTGTGGCGCAGCTTGCCGAAATCGCAAGAGACCAAAGAATAGACGGGCGAGAGATGCGCCGTGGGGATGCCTACGTGCTGGCCGGCTAACATCAGCAGGAAATGTTCGACATCGTTTTCTGAGAGGATTGCTAGCGGATGTTCTGTTGACAGGCTGCGATCCAGGAGTGCCTGGCCGATGCGGCGGACTGCGTTCTCGACTTGAGCGTACGTAAGTGTGCGCCAATCGCCGCTTTTTTGGCGCTGGGCTACGCAGATTTTTTGCGGCGAGATTCTTACCCAGCGGGTCAGGCGGTCGGTAAGAACTTTTGGATATGGACCGAGCGCTTCTTCTGGGCGAACTAGCAGCGCGCCGTCGGCCAGGCGTTCTAGGGTGGCGCCGGAAGTGCGCAGGCGGACGGAGCGGACGCGGTCACCGCACTGGTCGAAAGGTGGTGTAACCTTCTGATCTTCAGCGATGGATTTCCTCCCAGAGCCTCGAGAGCTGCTTGACGTCCGTGGTTGCTGGGACGTCGGTTGCTGTGGTGATGATCGCTGGGTGCAACCCGTCAATTATATTATGAAGCGATTGGCGGAAGCTTTCAGTGCCGGATTCGTCTGATTGAAATGCGCTGGATGGCACTGCGATCCCCATTTGCGCTGAGCCGCTGGGTGGTGCGCACGGCAATGCAACGCCATTTTTGGACGTTGGGAGTGTGTGACACAGGATGCCGTCCCAGTTTTGATTGGAGATCACGGCGTTGTTTTCGGCGAAGGAATCGGTGTCGGTGATTTGCAGGATTGGGAGGGCTTGGTAGAAGCGAATGATATTGAAGGCAGGAGCTAGAGAGCTTGCCCAGGCTTCGGCACTTTGCGGCGTGAGTGGTGGAAGAATTTCTTCGCGGATGAAGATTGCGTGGGCGCCGGCTTCGACTAACTTGGTGGCGATTTGCGTGATTGTTGCTGCGGTGAGTTCGACGGTGTCGGCGGGCAGATCGTCGCCGCGCGTCGTTTCGCTTTGGGTTAGCTGCAACAGTTGCGCCGCTAGAGTGAATGGGCCTGAGACGCCGGCCAGCAGGAGAGGCTCATCGCGCAGCAGTGATTTGAGGCGTTGGATGACTTCTACTGCGACGCCGACGCGGCGATGCTTGGCGGCTTCTTCTGGGGAGCGGAGGCCTTCGGGGAGTTCGCCTTTTTGTGGCTGATTGGGCCAGTGCAGCGTTGCTGGTTTGTCGTCTGGGTGCCACTGCAGAGTGGCGCCGAGGGCTTCGGCTTCGAGGTTGGAACCGAAATAGCAGGCTACGCCGTCGGAGCGGACGCGGGCGCGGATCTGTCTGAGTGCGTTTGTGATTTTTGTAGGGTTGGCGAGGAAGTCGCGCAGCGGGACGTTTTCTATTTTTGCGCCTAGAGAAAATGCGATCGGCAGAAATAGCGGACGGGCTAGCTTAATTCCCTGCAGCAGGTCTTTGACAATTTGCCTGGGAGTGAGACTGGGATTCATCATTCACGGCCGGAAGATTGGGCCAGTCGGCTTAGCGTCCGGCCATGTGCCGTACCATTGCAGAATTTCTTGCGGCGGACTCTTTTTGCTCCACTCCTGGTGAAATTCGTCGAACGATTTTCCGCGAACTAGCCTAGCGCGTCGTTCGTCGTCTCTCAACTGCTTGGTTTTCTCTGGATCGAGCTTGCGGCGCGTGGGGTCATAGGCGATGCGGTAGATATTTTGCGCGGTCCAGTCCGAGATAATCTTCTTTTTGAGGTCCTCGAGAATTTCGGCGGGCTTGCGTTCGAGCGGATCGCCGTAGCCGGGACCGCCGCCGCTGAATCCGAAAAGAAGATCGCCCTCTTCATAAACTTTTGGTGTACGGGCGATTAACTCCATCGTCCAATTTCCCTGAATGGAATGGTCTTCGATGATGGCGCGGTGGTCCATGGTGAGCTGCGGATTGGCTTCGGACATTTGTTTCAGGAGATCGGCTTTGCGAATACTGATACCGGGGATGGGCGAGGAAGCGTAGCCGCCGAAAAGCGGCTGGCCAAGAGGAACTTTGCTGCCGTTGCCCATGCACATGGAAACGAGTTCGGGAACTTTGTGAATCATCCATTGCTGGACGCCGCCGGACCCTCCGCGATGGCGTCCCGGGCCGCTGGAATCTTTCCAGTGCTGCGAGAGAGTGACGGTAACGGGCAACTCGCTTTCGACTTGCTCGGAATCGGGCGCACGGCCGAAGGCGCACCAGGCGAAGCCATAGGCGTCCATGCCATCTTGCGCAGAGCGGCCGCCCTGGCCTTGCGTGTTGAGCGAAAACGACAGCACGTCTGAGACGGCGAGGTTCCACTGCGAATGGCCGGCGCAGATTTGCGACGTGTGCTGGCTGCCGGGCGCGGCAGCGACTTGGCGCCAGAGGTCGGCGTTCGAAAAAATCATTTTGGCGAAGGCGTTGTGCGTGGCGCAGCGGGCTTGCATGCCGATGAAGACGCAGCAACTGGTGGCTGCCATTTTGTCGGGGTTGAGAATGATCCCTTCAGGAAATTGGAAATCGATGGGCGCAAACGTGGAACTAGCGATGGGAAGGTCGTGAAAAATGTATTCGTACATGAAATTGGCGATGTGGCCGACCACTGCTTGCGGATGGACGTTGTAAGAGGATGGATTTTCCGGCGAGGTGCCGTCGAAATCGAAGGTGATGCGCGAGCCGCTTTTCGTGAGGGTCAGG
>DATEVZ010000166.1:0-2434 GCA_035258265.1 Candidatus Acidiferrales bacterium | reverse complement strand
GAGAGGCCCGCAAGAGCATTTGAATTTTCTCCGGCATGGATGCGAAGCGCTGGTCTTGGGTCAGGCCCTGGTGATAGCGATAGTAAATTTGCTGCACGATGACGGCGAGTTTGAATCGTGCGAAGGCCAGATAGAAGGCGATCTGCGAAGCGTCGCATCCTGTTCGTTTAGTGTAATAGCTCACGACTTCGGTGCGCGTAAAGCTGCCCGGCTCGGTTGTCGGTCCCCAGCGATTTTGTTGCACTTCCTCCGGATCCGTTGCGTCCACCCAATAGGCTAGCGCCGTGCCGAGATCCGTAAGAGGGTCGCCGATGGTGCACATCTCCCAATCGAGCACGCCGACAATTTTGGTGATGTCGGTTGGATCGAGGACGACGTTGTCATATTTATAATCGTTGTGGACGAGCGACACGGCACTCCTGGACGGCATGTGCTGCTGCATCCACGAAGAAATCTTCTCGACTTCCGGGTAATCATGAGTTTTTGAGCCGTAGTAGCGCTCGGTCCAGCCGCGCACCTGGCGTTCTAAATATCCCTCGGGTTTGCCCAGATCGGCGAGTCCCGCAGCTAGGTAGTCCACGCGCTGGAGACGAATGAGATTTTCAATGAATGATTCACTCAGCCTTTGCGCTTTTTCAACCGAGAAATCCAAGCCCGGAGGCAGTTTTCTGCGAAGAATGACGCCGCCGATCGGTTCCATTACGTAGAAGGGTGCGCCGATGATCGCATCGTCATCGCAATAGAAAAGTGCTTGGGGAGCCGGGGAATAGGCGGAGTGGAGCTTCGAGAGGACGCGGAATTCGCGGCTCATATCGTGAGCGGACTTGACCTTACTGCCGAAGGGCGGGCGGCGCAAGACCAGCTCTTTGGCGCCGAGATGTAGCGAGTAGGTCAAGTTGGAGTGGCCACTGGGAAACTGGCGGACTTCGAGCACGCCCGTTTCGTCAGGAAAATGACGGCGCAAATACGGTTCGAGCTTGGCGAGGTCAAGCTCTTCGCCGGATCGTATCGTCGCTGGATGGTCCAGCAAGTCGCTCATTCAAAATCTCCCTAGCGATAGGTGAGCATTGCGGGATCTTCAATGTGCGCGTGGCAATTGAAGCTGCTGAGGGTAAACCGCTCGCCGCCGCTATAGAAAAATTCACTCCAGGAAGCGTTCCGCGACATCCAGGTCATCTGCAACGTGTCCTCCGCCGTAAGATGCAGAGCTCGCTGCATGCCAATCGCGATGGGTCCTCCGGAGGTGAAAATTGCGACGCGTTCACCGCGGGCGCTGCCGCTGAGAAACTTTGCCAAGCCCGAATTTACGCGAGCACTAAACTGCTGCCAAGTTTCGACGCCGGGCAGGTGCAGCGCGTCCCGGACCCAGTCGCTGACAATGGCTTCGTACAATCTTTGAAAGTTGGTGCGCAATTCGGCGTCGGTGGTTGAAGACTGAAATGCGGCATGGAGATCCCGGACTGCTTGATTGGTTTCGAGCAATTGAGGCAAGCCGCGCTTGAGCACTTCTTCTCCTTGGTACTCGTCGAACTCGGCCAGCACGAGAGGGTCGGGAAACACGCGAGAGGCTCTCCGGTAAGCGTTGCGCACGAGGTTGACGGTGTCTTTTTGCCGTTCGCGCGGCCCCACGCAGACGCGATCGAACACGATTTTACGCTGCGCCCAGTATTCACCGAGAAGACGCGCTTGCGCCTCTCCGAGCGGAGACAATTTGTCGTAGTTCTGCTGGAGGAACGATGCTTGCGCGTGACGCGCGAGATAGAGGAGTCCCATTATCGAGGCGGCCGGCTAAACAACGCGACGCCGCGGGCCATATTGTGATGATGAAAGACACGCAGTTCCACAACTTAAATGTTGGTGTGGAATTTCCGATTGCCAGGCTCGACCTAGACCGTCGCGCCTTCCTCCTTGCCGAATTGCGCGAAAGTCCTGCCCTGAGCTGCGAGGCGCTCAAGCAGCGGCGCGGGCTGCCAGTTTTCACCGTGCTGCCGATGGAATTCGGATACACGGTCGTACACCTTTTTCAGACCGATTGCATCGGCGTACCACATCGGACCTCCACGGTGGGCGGGGAAACCGTAGCCATTCAGATAAATAATGTCGATGTCCGAAGCGCGCAGCGCGTAACCTTCTTCAAGAATGCGCGCGCCTTCGTTGACGAGCGAGTACACGCAGCGGTCGACGATTTCGCCAGCCGATATTTCACGTTGCGGAATGGCCTCTTGCGAGGCCCATTGGCGCACGAGCGAAGCAACTTCGGGATCGTGCGCAGCCTGCCGTTTCTGGTCGTACTTGTACCAGCCCGCGCCGGTTTTCTGTCCGAAGCGGCCCATCTCGCATAGGCGATCGCCTGCGAAGGGCTGACGAATGCCCGGTTTTTCGAGATGGCGATATTCCTGGCGAATGCGCCAGCCGACGTCGAGCCCAGCCAGAT
>DATEVZ010000165.1:0-2032 GCA_035258265.1 Candidatus Acidiferrales bacterium | reverse complement strand
CTCCAGCCATCAGCGGCGATGGACGATATGTGGCCTTTTATTCTCAGGCGAAAAACCTGGTGTCGCCGCAAGCTTCCGGCAATGTTTTTGTGCGCGACACTTGCGTGGGCACGGTGAGTTGCACGCCCAAGACTATCGCCGTAGATGTTGCGCCGGATGGCAGTGCGCCGAACGGTAAAACCGGCAGGCAAGTCGCCATCAGCGCCGACGGGCGATTCGTCGGCTTCATTTCCCGAGCCACGAACCTGGTTTCGGATGACGAGACCGTGCCGCCCGGTTATTGGGAACTGTACGTTCGCGATCTTTGTGTCGGTGTTAATGCGCCATCCGGATGCGTCCCCAGTACGAAAATGGTGTCGGTAGGCGAAGAAGGAGAATCTGCGAACGCTCCCAGCGCCAGCCCGTCTCTCAGCGGTGATGGCCGGTTCGTAGCGTTCGTTTCCGCAGCGACGAATCTTGCGTCAGAGACAGCCGCCACGGGTCCCGAGGTTTACGTTCGAGACACCTGCGCGGGCCCTACGGGCACGAAATCATGCGTCACTAGTACGATCGCAGTTCCGGTGGATGAAGAAGACCGGGTCACGGGAGTACAAGCTGGACGCCCGGCGATTTCCACCGACGGCCGATATGTAGCGTTTGAAATGTGGGCGGCTAAATCGGCAGGGCAAGCCTCTGCAAGTGCGTCGCAAGTAATTCTGGCAGATACTTGCCTGGGCATCGATGCCCCCGTCGTTTGCAATGCCACTGCGAAGAGAATTTCGTTTGCGCCGGATGGTTCGGCCCTAGGCGGCGCGAATATCTCGCCCTCGATCAACAGCGACGGACGCTTCGTGGTATTCGAATCGCAGCCGGCGGATTCCGTCACCGGAAACACGGGCAGCACCAGCAAGGCGTTCTTGCGAGACACTTGCGTGGGCGGGACGGCGCAGGATGGTTGCGTTGCTTCAACGACCCTGATATCGAGCGACGCCGCCAGCTTGACTGGCAAACTGCAGAATTTTTCGCCGGCAATTAGTGCATCGGGAAGATACATCTCGTTTGTTTCTGGAACGTCCTTGAATGCGGCAGCGGGAGAAGTTGCCACCGAAGGCTCGCTGCTCGTCCGGGATACGTGTTTTGGTGCGGTTACCGCGTGTACGCCGCACAGCTATGCATTGCCAACATCGGTTACGGTTTCCGCGGGGACGCACGCAACGCCCGCAAGTCTGAGTAGCGCCGCCAATACCCCAAAGTCGTCGTCATTGATTGCGGACAAGTACAGCGCTGCTCCCATCAGCGCTGATGGCCGTTTCGCGGCCTTCTACGCGCCCGATACCGTGGCGGCGGAACCTGCAAGCGGCATCGGGGACGTGTATCTGACCGTTACGCCGTTCCGGTAGGCTGCAAGCCTCGCGGAACCGCGCGCTATTCCGGACACATCGGAGATCCCGGCTGCTGCTCAGATGTAAACACGCGCGCGAGCGCGGCTGGACTCGCTGCGCGAAATTCCTTATTCTCCTCTGCGGCACATGCCGCAAACTCTCAAGCCTGCACCACTCCACTCCGGCGCTTCGGTGCGCATTCTTTCGCTCGCAAGTCCTGTCGATGAATCTCGCCTGGGCTCGGGTATGCAGGAAATCGAGCGGCTCGGCTACAAGCCGAAAATTGATCGCGAAAAGGTACTCGCCCGTGGCGGATTTTTTGCCGGTCCGACCGTCGAGCGCAGCGCGGCGCTGAAAGAAGCGCTCACCGAAACCGATACGGGCGCGATTTTCTGTTCGCGTGGCGGCTACGGCTCGAACTATCTGCTCGAGGGCCTGAGCGTTGCCCTGGCCACCCCGAAAATTCTGCTGGGCTACAGCGATATGACGTCGCTGCAAATTTTTCTCTGGCAACAATTTCGCTGGGTCAGTCTGTATGGCCCGATGGTGGCCGCCGGTTTGGACAAAGGCGCGGGCGTGCCGGAAGGATACGAACCGGACAGCTTCATGCGAGCGCTCAGCGAAACAAAACAGGGCTGGCCGATTCCGCTGCCGGGCACAGAACCGATCAT
>DATEVZ010000164.1:0-7191 GCA_035258265.1 Candidatus Acidiferrales bacterium | reverse complement strand
GCCAGCGTGCCGCCGCCGGCATTCAATTTCCCGCGCACGGCGGAATGGCTCAGCGATCCTGAAACCTGGACTGGAATATCCAGAGTGATGCTGCCGTCGCCGGTGTGCGCATCGAGGTATGCATTCAGGTCGCTCGGCAATCGCAAAGTAATGTGTCCGTCGCCGGAATGAAGATTCCAGCCGTTTGCGACTTTCGATCCGTTCGCCACTTGCGCGTCGATGCTGCCGTCGCCTGTCTTCAGCGCGAGCGCATCAAATCGGCCGTCAATTCGCAAGTTTCCGTCGCCCGTGTCCGCGTCGAGCGACCCATCCAAGCTGTGTCCGTCGATGTGCCCGTCGCCTGTGTGCATTCGTATGTCGCCGCGAACGCTGTTCGCGGTCACGTTGCCATCACCCGTATCGAATTCAATCTTGCCGGATACGCCGGACGCGGTGACATTGCCGTCGCTGGTGCGCACATTCAGGGCAAGTTCTCGCGGCACCCGCAACTCCACGCGCACGGACCGGTTATGGCTTCCGCCAAAGAACGACCAATTCCAGTGCGGCACGCGCACTTCGATAGACACGCTGTTGCCGCTCTGACTTTCGATGACCTGTACGTCGTTCGACCCCACCTTCCATCCTTGGGTGGTTACCCGGGCGTCAATCTGGTTCTGATCCGCTCCGGTGACGGTCACGTCGCCATCGCTGGTCATCACGCGCAGGTCGGCGCGGCCGTTCACTTGATAGGTCTTCGACCATTCATCCGCCCGCGCAGGCCTCGCGGCTGCGCCCACAGCAATCCCCGCCGCCACCAGGCCCACCAAGAAAGTCGCAAGTCGCTTCATCGTTCGCTCCGTACCACACACGATCCGGTAAGCGCCACAGTGTTGTCAGCGCTGTTCCCACTTCCAAGATGAGATACGCAAGCCACTCAAAGAATGTTCCCGGCAACTGTCGGCCCGGTATCAGCGCCAGGCGGTTTTGTCCTGATTTTCTCTGATCCGCCCTCTGCGTCTTTGCGCCAATTGTCGCTCTCGGGGTCTCGGCGTCCTCGCTTTCCTGAGCGTTCTAAGCGTTAAGTCTTTGAGTACCGATTAGAGGAAGCCAAAAACCTAAGCCGATTTTCTCTTGGCTACCTTGCTTGCGCCTGGCTTAGCCCGGAGCGCCGCAAGAAACTCGTCAGTAGGAAAAGTATTGATCACCTCGTTCTTCTCGATCCAAGCTCGACGCGCGGTAATCACTCCATATTTCATGAATCTCAAATTCGCAGTCGAATGTGAGTCCGTCGAAATCACAATCTTCACCCCGCGCTCCTTCGCCATCCGCAGATGCACATCTTTCAGATCCAGCCGGTCGGGATAAGCGTTGCACTCCATCGCGACGCCGTGCTCTTTCGCCGCCTCCAGGACTTTCTCCATTTCGTAGTCGAAGGCTTCGCGTCGCAGCAGTAGCCGTCCGGTGGGATGCGCAATAATTTGTGTGTAAGGATTCTCAATCGCAGCAAGCAGCCGCTCCGTCATTTCCCCGCGTCCCAAACTCATGTATGAATGCACCGACGCCACGACCACATCCAGTTGCGACAGGACTTCGTCGTCCAAGTCCAGCTTGCCGTTCTTGAGGATGTCCACCTCGATCCCCGCCAGCAAACGAATCTCCGGCACCTTCGCCTGCGCCGCGCGGATTTTCTTGATCTGCTCGAGCGTGCGCCTTTCATCCATGCCATTCGCCACGGTGACCGCTTTTGAATGGTCCGTCAGGGCGATGTACTCATACCCCAGTTCGGCGGCAGCTTTGCCCATCTCTTCGATCGAATCCCGTCCATCGGAGGCGGTGGTATGCATTTGCACGTCGCCGCGAATATCTTCCAGTCTTAATAGCGCGGGGAGCCGATGATTTTCCGCCGCATCAATTTCCCCGGTATGTTCGCGGAGCTCCGGCTCGACGTAGTCCAGCCGCAGCTTGTCATAGATATCTTTTTCAGTTTTGCCCGCGACAAACCTTCCGCCCTTCAAGGTGGTCAGCGCATATTCGTTCAACGTCCAGCCCATGTCCCGCGCGCGGCCGCGTAATACCACGTTGTGTTCCTTCGAGCCGGTGAAATACAAAAGCGCGGCGCCAAAGCACTCTTTTTCCAACAGCCGCACATCCACCTGCAATCCATTTCCCAAAATCACGCTCACTTTGTTTTCGCCATGCGCGAGCGTCTGATCAATTCCTGGATATTTCAAAATGTGCTCTGCCACCTCATCAACATCTTTCTGTTTGTCGCGTCCTGGCCGCATGGTCACCAGCAAATCCAGGTCGCCGATGGTTTCTTTCCCGCGGCGCAAAGACCCCGCCGGTGTCACCGACTCCACAATTTTGTCCATCCGGCTGATATAAGCCATTAGCTTTTGCGCCGACTCGTCGACATCATCCAGCTTGAAACGCCCCGACGAGCGTTTCGCCGATGCCGTCGCCTTCAAAATGTTCTGTTCGCTCTTTTCGCCAAAACCTTCCAAGTCGCGCAACTTTCCGTCCTGCGCCAGCTTCTCGATGCCTTCAATCGTCGAGACCTTGAACTTCTTCCACAGGAACGCCACTTTTTTCGGCCCCAAGGATTGCAAATGCAGCAACTCCAGCAGCGTCACCGGATATTTCTTCAGCAGTTTTTCGCGCAGGCTGTAGTCGCCGGTATCCAGAATCTCTCGAATGTGCGCGGCCATCCCGTCGCCGATGCCCGGCAGTTCCTTCAACTTCTTTTCGTCCTTGGCTAGGTCCTCGATGCGTTCGTGCATGCTGTACAAAAGCTCCGCCACTTTCTCGTAGCTGCGGTAGCGGCCGATGATCGCGCCATCAATTTCCAACAGTTGCGCCGTCTCGCGCAAGATTCGTGCAACTTCTCTATTTTCCATATGACTTCCTCGTGGGTTCGCCCTATCCTGAGACCAGATTGCTATTTCAGTGGGATTCTAGCGCTGGTTCACTACTTCGCAAAAAGCTCTTTGGCCCGCGCGATATCCTTCAAAATCTGTTCGCGCAAGGCTTCCGGCCCCGCAAATTTCTGCTCATCGCGCAGCCGCGCTAAAAACTTCACGATTATCGCACCCGACGTCACCGTGTCCGAAAATTCAAACAAGTATGATTCAATCCCCAGCTTTTGCCCGTCGAACGTCGGCCGAACGCCCACATTCGTCACGGCTCGATAGGTCTTTCCGCCAAGCACTACTTCGGTTGCGTAAACGCCATTCTTGGGCAGAATTTCCTGCTCTGTCGCAAGATTCAGCGTGGGCACGACCACCTTTCGCCCCAGCCCTGTTCCAGTCCGAATCTCGCCGGCCAGTGCAAACGGTCGTCCCAGCATCAGCTCCGCCTCGTCCACCCGGCCTTCACGCACGGCCTGACGAATCTCCGAGCTGGACACCACGCGTCCATCCACCAATACAGGTTCGACGATGTCGACCTCGAACCCATTCTGGCGCCCTAGTTCCGCAAGCAATTTCACGTCGCCAGCTTGCTTGTGGCCGAAGCGGAAGTTTGCGCCCACCAGCACCGCGCGCGTCCGCAGCGTTTCAACCAAGAACCTCTGCGCAAACTCTGCAGCGCTGGCCTTAGCTAGCTCTTGATCGAATTTCAGCACCAGCGCCGCATCGATTCCCAGCGTTTCAAATTCCACTAATCTTTGCGGCAATGTTTCCAGCAGTCCGGGCGCCGCCTCAGGCCGCAATACGCGCGCCGGATGCGGATAAAATGTCAGGACCGCACTCATGGCATCCATACTGCGCGCACGCGCGATCACTCCCCGCAGAATTTTCTGGTGCCCGACGTGCACGCCGTCGAAATTGCCGATGGTCACGGCCGTGGGTTTGCGCGCTTCGCCGAAACGCGTGATCCATTCCGCCGGCGAATTTAGTATCGCGATCGCCATTAGATCGCCACCTCAAGTTTCAATCCGTCATGGGCGAGCCGCACATTCTCGGGCAGCTTCGCGTTCGCCGCCTCGTGCCCCAGATCGTGGCAAATATGCGTGAACCAAGCGCGCTTTGGTTTCAGTTCATTCACCAGCGCGAGCGATTGTTCAACATTCGAATGCATCGGGTGCGGCGTGTAGCGCAACGCGTCGAGAATGAAATCATCCAGCTCTTGCAAAAGCGCTTTCGAACTTTCCGGCACCGTGCTGAAATCCGTCAGATAAGCGGCCCTACCGAAACGAAATCCCAGCACGGGCTGCGAGCCGTGTTTTGCCGGCACCGGCACAATTTTGAGTCCGAAAACCTCGAACGGCCCGTTAATCGTGTGCATTTCCACGACCGGCAGGGAACTCTCCGTGGGCGCATCGTCGAAGATGTAGGCAAACTGCCGCCGCAGAGTTTGCTGCGCGCTTTCCGATGCATAAATCGGCACCACGCCGCCTTGCTTCAGATTGTAAGGGCGAATATCGTCGAGCCCCAAAATGTGGTCGGCGTGCGAGTGCGTGTAAATCACCGCATCTAGTCGGTCAACATGCTCGCGCATCGCCTGCGCACGAAAATCTGGCGTCGTGTCAATCACCACATTGTGGCCACCATAAGCCAGCAGCACCGAAGGCCGCATCCGCTTGTCGTGCGGGTCCTTCGATTCGCAGACATCACAATGACACCCCAGTGTCGGCACACCCATCGATGTGCCAGACCCCAGTACGGTTAGTTGCAGGGAACTCATTTTGAGGTGGGACGCCGCAAAAATTGCCTTCGCTCGTGGAATGGACCGCAGATGCGGCGACTACTTTCCCTTGGCCTTCTTAGCCATCTGCTCCGCCGCAGCCTTGGAAATCTCCATAAACGTCAACTTCAAACTCCCCAGCACCTCAATCAATAAGTTGTCATCTTCCTTCGACAAATTTCCGCGCGTCTTTTCCCGCAGCGCGTCCAACATGTCAATCACTTCGCGCGCGCCCTCCAAATCCACAAACGCTTGCCCCGTGCGCGGATCGGCCATCCCGCCCAGCATCGCCGCGGCATTGCGCGTCAAAAAATCGACCAGCATCTGGAAGCTGCGTGAAGTCGCATGCTCCTCGCTGCCCGCCGCGGCATCGCCGGTTCCTTCTCCGCCTTCCAGTCCTTGCGGTCCGTCCGGCGACATCAGTCCGCGTTCTTCCCCGGTCTTTCCCTGGTGGATCTCGCCACCCTGCAGAGTAGCCGAGGAACCAGTCACCTTGGGAGCCGTCGCCGCAGGTTGACCCTTTTGCTGCGCCTGGCTGGCGGCCTTTTTCTCTGCCGCCTCTTCGTCGCGCCGCGCCTGCTCCACCACGTCCTTACGCAATTCGCCGTCCTCGCCAAACAGACGACGGTCGATCACCTTGAATGTCTCTTCCTGTTTCGAATCAGCCACGGCAGGTATCCTTCAAGACGCTTTTGAGAGTTACACCGAAGTCTAACATCCGCCTGCATTTTTCGACAAGCCAAGCGCCCTGGCACAGCCAACTCTTGGCTGTAGGCCGTGAGCGAAGCGGCTGGATGAGCTGCGCGAGAAAGTTAGGCGGGCTCGGTCGCCGTTGCCTTTACAGTTGATCTCATCGCGCCCGCTGTGTTCCACATACTTTGGGAACGCAGCGCAGCGGGCATCGTCGAACTTCACGCCTGACGAAAATTTCCGCTTGACACGCATTTGCCCATCTGTTACAACCTGTAGCGTTACAATGGCTCGCACATCAACAACTCGGCCTCGCAATCTCGGCGAAGTCGAGCAACTCGTCATGGATCACGTCTGGTCCCACGGCCCGGTTTCTTCCGAAGCCTGCCGCGAAGCGCTCGCGCCCAAGCGTCCCATGAAAGAATCCACCATCCGTACGGTGCTGCGACGTCTGGAACAGAAGGGTTACGTTACCCACGATATCAGCGGCCGCACCTTCATCTATCGCGCCGCCGAACCCCGCGAGAACGTCGCCGTGCGCGCCGTCAAGAGCATCATTGATCGCTTCTGCGGCGGATCGGCTGAGCAACTGGTAATCGGTATGGTCGATAACGCTGTTCTCGATCGCAAACAACTCGAGCGCCTAACCCAAAAAATCGCCGCACGAAAAGCCGACCAGCGCAAGGAAGGGAAGTCATGAGCACGCCGACTGTTCTCGACGCGTCTTCCGGATTCTTGGGCCATCTCGTTGACCCTGCTGTCCGTTCGCTCGCGCTCGCGTGCATCGCCAGCGGCGCTCTGGCCCTGTGCCGCGCGAAAAACGTCTCGTTGCGTCTGGGTGTGTGGCGAGTAATCCTGATCGTAGCGCTTGCTATGCCATTTCTCGCGCTGCTGATGCCGCCGCTGCCGGTTTCTGTTCCGATCGCGCAAAGATTCGTCAACCTGCAATCGCCAGCGACGGTCGAAAGCTCCGTCGAGCCTGCCGAAGACACGCCCGCAACAGCGCCGACGACAACCGCGTACGCTCCCATCCCCGTGTTCAACTATAGCGTCGCTCCATCGCGCAATTATTCCAGGCCAATCGCAGCTTCACCGGCGCGCGCCCGCCTACGCATGCCGATTTCGCGCATCGCCGTCGCCGGCGGCATCTATGCAACTGTCGCGATCTTCTTTCTGGTTCGCCTGATTCTCGGCATCACCTTTGGCAGTCGCCTCGATCGCAACTCGCACGCTATAGACGATCCGCACACTCTCGCGCGCTTGCATTTCTTCGCACGCGCGGCACGCATCCACTCAACACCGCGCCTCGCCGAATCGGAACTCCTCTCGGTCCCAGTGACCTTCGGCATAAGGCATCCCTCCATCTTGCTGCCCGCCACGTGGCGCGAATGGGAACCAACAGAACTCGACGCGGTCCTCGCGCATGAAATTTCGCACGTCGCTCGCCGCGACGCACTCACCGAGCGCCTCTCGCTGCTGCACCGCGCAATCTTCTGGTTCAGCCCACTCAGCTGGTGGCTCGATCGCCGTCTCGCCGAACTCGCCGAAGAAGCCAGTGACGATGCCGCTCTCGCCGCGGGTGCTGACCGCACCCGTTACGCCGAAACAGTTCTTGGCTTCTTTGCCGCGCTCGAAGCCGCGCCGGGGCGCGTCTGGTGGCAAGGCGTCGCCATGGCTAGCGCGGGCCAAGCCGAAAAACGCCTCGATCGCATTCTCGAATGGAAAGGGAGTGTCGCCATGCAGCTGAAAAAACCCGTCGTCGTCATCGCCGCATTTCTGGCAATTCCGGTCGTCTGCGTCACGGCGGGTTTTCGTCCGACCATCGAAAGTATCCATTCG
>DATEVZ010000163.1:0-11592 GCA_035258265.1 Candidatus Acidiferrales bacterium | reverse complement strand
GTTGTCCGTCAGATCTTTCCACGTGCCCGCGCCCGGCACCTGCGCCTGGCCGCCGAGTTTTCCTTCCGTTCCCACTTCGCGCGCCACGCGCGTCACTTCGCCCGCGAACGCGTTCAACTGGTCCACCATCGTGTTGATGGTGTTCTTCAACTCCAAAATCTCGCCCTTCACGTCCACCGTGATCTTGCGCGACAAGTCGCCGCGCGCCACAGCCGTCGTCACTTCCGCGATGTTGCGCACCTGCGCCGTCAAATTCCCGGCCATCGCGTTCACCGAGTCGGTCAAGTCCTTCCAAGTTCCCGCGACACCCGGCACCACCGCCTGCCCGCCCAATCGGCCTTCGCTGCCCACTTCGCGTGCCACGCGCGTCACTTCCGATGCGAAAGACCGGAGCTGGTCGACCATCGTATTAATGGCTTCTTTGAGCTGCAGAATTTCGCCGCGCACGTCGACCGTAATTTTGCGCGACAAATCGCCGCTCGCGACTGCGGTCGCTACCTCCGCGATGTTGCGCACCTGACCAGTCAAGTTGCTGGCCATCGAGTTCACGGAATCGGTCAGGTCCTTCCATGTGCCGGCCACGCCAGGCACCTGCGCTTGTCCGCCTAGTTTGCCGTCGGTTCCCACTTCGCGCGCCACGCGCGTCACTTCCGCCGTGAACACGCCCAACTGCTGAATCATCGTGTTCACGATCGTCGCTGACCGCAGGAATTCGCCTTCCAGCGGGCGCCCATCCACGTCCAATTGCACCGTTTGCGTCAGATTGCCTTTCGCCACGGCGGCAATCGCGCGCGTCACTTCGGTTGTCGGCCGCAGCAGGTCATCCACAAGCGTGTTCACCGAAACTTCGATCTCGCCCCATGCCGCCTTCGACTGATGAAACCGCACGCGCTCCCGTGTTCGCCCTTCCTTGCCGACCACCTGCCCCACTCGCTTCAGCTCGCGAGCCATTTGCTGATTTGTAGATGCGATGTCGTTGAACGTGTCCGCCACTTTTCCAGCCAGCCCGGTCCAATGCCCCGGCAGCCGCGCGGAAAAATCTCCGTCGCGCATCGCCCGCAAGCTCGCCAGTATCACGCTCAAATCCGCCGGCACCGCTTCGCCGCGAACCGCCGTTTGTCCGTTGCTCTTCACATTGTTTTTTGCATCGCTCGCGGAGTTCGCAGTCGCGGTATCGTGGTCGGTTCTCTTCATATACATCTCCAAAACGCAAGATCAACTGGGGCGTGCAACGACAATCTTCCTGCAGCACGGCGAGTTCGGACCGATAAAGTGCGTTCAAAGCCTACAGCAATTCACTCCCGGTATAACACTGTATGATGGTACAGAGTTCGCGGAAAATTAATGAAAATCGGGATGTCATAACATGAAAAGTTACAAGTTCGCCCTACAGTATTCGCTGTATGGACGGTAGCGAGAATCCCTGATGAGCTCGGGATGACTACGGTCTGCCCACCCTGGCGCTCGTCTTTTCCGACGAATCTCCTGCACCGCTTGCGGCGACTGGCCCGCACTCAAGGCTTCGAAGTTTCCACTTGTCTTGTAATCATTGACGCCTTTTCTCGACGGGACTACTATCTGACTGACTGAGTCCCACTTAGGCTAGCCCTCGGGTCTTTGCAGGAGATTCTGCCGCTCCTGTTCCTGCGCCAAAGAACTCTTCGATGAGGAAACTCAGAGCAAACGGCAACCGCAGTGCCATCGGCTCAAAATCCAGGGCTCCGCAAGGTCCAACCGACCTGGAATCCAGAACATTCCCGGTGGTTGGCATCGGCGCTTCCGCCGGCGGCTTGGAGGCCTTCACCGAGTTGCTCCGCCACTTGCCGGAAAAAGTGGGAATGGCTTACGTCCTGGTGCAGCACCTCGATCCCACACACGGCGGTGTGCTGCAGGAAATTTTGGCGCGTGCTACGAAAATTTCCGTCTCTGAAGTCACGGATGGCCAAAACGTTCAGCGTGACCACATTTACGTAATTCCCGCCAACGCGAACATGACCGTCGGGGACGGCGTCTTGCGCCTGGTGCCGCGCGAGTCCGCTCGCGGCCGCCACATGCCGATTGACTATTTCCTTCGTTCGCTCGCCGAGGACCGCCAAGATCAAGCCATCGCAGTCATTCTATCTGGCACCGCATCCGACGGCACACTAGGATGCGGCGCGGTGAAGACCGCGGGCGGAATCACTTTTGCTCAGGACGAGGGGTCAGCGAAATATAGCGGCATGCCGCGCAGTGCGATAGATTCAGGCTCCGTTGACTTTGTGCTGCCGCCCAAAAGCATAGCGCAGGAGCTAGTCAGGATCGGCCGCCGCCCGTACATCGCGCGCGCTACGCCTGATTCGGGGAGTTCGTCTGTAACCGCCGTAGGCGAAGAAAAGGTGGATTCCTTACTTGCAATGTTGCGCCAAGCGACCGGCGTGGACTTCTCCGAATACAAGCAAACCACGCTCCAGCGCCGCATCAAGCGTCGCATGGTTTTGCACCGCCTCGAGAATCTGGAAGATTATCTCTCCTACATCAAACAGAATCCGAACGAGCTGGTCGAACTTTACCGTGATGTGCTCATCAACGTAACCGGTTTCTTCCGCGATCCGACAACGTTCGAGGCGCTCCGCAATATCGTCTTTCCAACTCTGCTCCAAGACCGGCCCCCGGAGGCGGGACCCCTCCGTTTTTGGGTTCCAGGATGCTCCACGGGCGAAGAAGCTTATTCCATCGCCATGGTCCTCACGGAATATCTGTGGGACTATCCCCGTAAATCCTCGGTACCCAAAACAGTTCAAATATTTGCAACCGACATCAGTGACACCGCTCTCGACCACGCTCGCATTGGCTTGTATTCGGAAGCCGCCATTTCCGACGTCACTCCCGAACGCCTCAAGCGTTTCTTTCTGAAGCAGAGCAAAGGATTTCAAGTTAACAAATCCGTCCGCGAAATGTGCATCTTTGCCAAGCAGAATGTCGCGAAAGACCCGCCATTTTCAAACCTCGACTTAGTCAGTTGCCGCAATCTGCTGATTTACCTGGGCCCGGCGTTGCAACGGTGGGTGATTCCAGCGCTTCACTACGCGTTGCGACCCAATGGCTACTTGATGCTGGGAGGCTCGGAAACCCTGGGAGCGTTCTCCGACCAGTTCAACCTGATTGATAAGAAATCAAAAATCTATCGCAAGAAACCCACGGCCACGCGCCTTGCTACTTTCTTCGCTCCGCAGCATTATGAGGTCCGTAAGGTCGGAGGCACTGTGGTGGCCAAACCAGCCCAGTCAGGTCTTTCCATTGAGAGGGAGGTTGATCGCCTTTTGGTCAACCGCTTCGTCCCGGCGAGTATCGTCGTCAACGACGCCCTGGAAATCGTCCAGTTCCGTGGCAAGACCGGAGCGTACTTGGAGCCCGCCGCCGGGCAACCAACCTTCAGCCTCTCAAAAATGGCTCGTGAGGGTTTGCTGATTGATCTTCGCGAAGCATTGATCCAGGCAAAAAAACAGCGTCAGCCGGTTCGCAAGCACGGCGTGCGGATCAAGTCCGATGGTGGCAGCCGCGAAATTGACCTCGAAGTGATTCCCATTCGCGGCCAGACCGTCGCCGACAATTTCTACATCATCGTTTTCCAGGAAGCTCTCGAGGACGGGTCTCCCCGCGCCAAGAGCGGCATGAAGAAGCGCGCTGAAAAACTAAGGCTCCCCTCCGAACGCGAGCGTGCCGAGCGCGAAATCAAGCATCTCCGCGAACAGCTCCAGGCGCTGATTGAAGATCACGAAACGACGCTGGAAGAATACAAATCTACCAATGAGGAAGTTCTATCGACGAACGAAGAGCTGCAAAGCACTAACGAAGAACTGGAAACTGCTAAGGAAGAATTGCAATCTACCAACGAAGAGCTCACCACTCTCAACGAAGAACTGCAGAACCGCAACAGCGAACTGAGCATGAGCAACAACGACATGGTCAATCTGCTCAGCAACGTGAGCATACCCGTCGTGATGGTTGGCGACGATTTGCGCATCCGGCGTTTCACACCCCTCGCCGAAAAGCTCATGAATTATTGCTCCTCGGACATCGGCAGGAGCCTCGCCGAAATACGCCCAAATCTGGTGGGCGTTGACCTTGACACGATCGTCCGCAACACCATCGAAACCGCCACGCCTAACGAACTGGAAGTGCAGACCGATCACGACCGCTATCTCATGCGCGTGCGCCCCTACAAAACCTGGAACAACAAGATCGAAGGCGCCGTAATCACCTTCCTGGATATAGACGCCATCCGGCTCACGCTCGAGGAAACCCGGCGCCAGTAACCAACGCGCAAATCAGCCGAGATACCTCGCCATGGCGCGTTTTTCCCGCCTTAGGTCGGACTCCCGACATAGTCATTTACAAGTTTTATTGATTTACTGGCTCTCGACGGGGTAGGATAAATTTCCCAAAGTCCTCGTGTGGTTTATGTATGCGTGCTTAGGTTACGCACTTGGCTATGGCGATGCCCAAGATAACTTTTCCGATCGTAGGCGTAAGTTTCTCGGATAGCGGCATCCCGGCGCTTTCCCAGCTTTTCGCGCGCCTGCCGGCCGACGCAGGCATGTCTTTCATCCTACTTTCCCCCGGCAGTTCCTGGCGCTCCGAGTCTATTCAAAAGAAACTCCCCTCGATCGCCAACATACCGATCCAAAAAATCCGTCACGGCATGGCAGTACAGCCCGGCAATATTTACCTTGCTGCTGCGGACGCGCCCGTCACCATCGGTGGTGGCATGCTTCAATTAACTTCCTCGCCGAGCGCCGTCGGCACTGACTACGCGATGGATCATTTTCTTCGTTCTCTCGCCGCCGATTGTGGCAATCAGGCAATCGCCGTGGTCCTTTCGGGAGACACTCTCGACGGAATTCAAGGATGCGCCGCAGTTCAATCAGCCGGAGGCATCACCATCGCCGAGGATCAGCCATCCTCCGAACACGCGCGAATGCCGCGCAGCGCCATAGAAACTGGATGCATTGACTTCGCTTTGTCTCCGGAGGATATCGCGCCGAAACTCGCGGAAATAGGCGCTCGCCTTTCACGCGCGCAAACCACAGGCTTTCTCGACGAACATCATTTGGTACTCTCCTGCCTTCAGGAGGTCACTGGAATCAATCTGGGGCACTACAGCCAGCACATGCTGCAATGCGGCATCAACCGCCGCATGACGCTAAACAACATCGAGACGCTGAACCAGTACCTGCGGTACGTAAATGAAAAACCCAGCGAACTTCGGGCGCTTTTTCGCGACCTGCTGTCCACTTTCACTCCATTCTTCGATTGTGATTTGCCCTCGGAGGCCCTCAGCAGGCAGGTTTTCCCGGCGATCCTGAGGGATCGCAAAGTGTCGAGCGCGCCGATTCGCATTTGGGCTCCGGGATGTTCCACTGGCGAGGAAGCGTATTCGATCGCCATCATTTTGTCCGAGCTCGTTACCAAGAGCCGCCGGAGTGCGTCTCGCAACAGTAGTTCGGCGCCGTCTCCGATTCAAATCTTCGCCACCGATATTAATGACGCGGCGCTCGAGACGGCTCGCGCCGGCGTGTACTCCGAAGCTCGGCTGGCCCACGTCTCGCCCCAGCGCCTCAAGAATTTCTTTCATCCATCCGCTGGCGGATACCTCATTGCGAAACCTGTTCGGGACATGTGCATCTTCGCGCGTCAGGATCTGGCGAACGATCCCCCTTTCTCCCGAATGGATTTGATTTGTTGCCGCCATCTTTTGTTCCGCTTGCACCCGCTTTCGCAAAAACGCGTCATCGCGCAGCTGCATTACGCCCTGAATGCGGCTGGCTGCCTGCTACTCGGCGCCTCAGAAAATGTCCACCAGCTCTCCGACTACTTCGCGCCCGCCGATGCCAACGAAACCATTTTCCGCAAAAAGAGCCCATCGTCTTACCCGGTCCCCTATTTTCCCAGGGATGTCGCGAACTTCACGCCCTCGCCGGGCGTTCACAGAGGCGCACCACGTCCATGCGGCCCGGAAGAACTCAAGCAAGCCGAGAATCTCCTCCTTTCGCGCTACCTTCCGGCCAGCATGATCATCAACGAAGATTTGCAAATTCTACGAATTTGGGGCCACCTGGGCCAGTATCTCGAACCCGCCGCCGGCGCTCCTACCTTTGACCTGGCAAAAATAGCCGGCGAAACTCTGCTGAAATACATCCGCCCGGCGCTGCAGCTCGCCAAACAGAAGAACCACACGGTGCGCAAGCGGAATGTACCCATCGAATCAGAAGACCACGTGCGGTCCGCGAATTTGGAAATCACGCCTATTTCGGTGCCGGCATCGGGCACGCTCGTATTCCTGATCGTATTCCAGGAGGAGCTACCCGCCGCGCAGCACCCGCAACGCCTCAAGCGCGCTAATGCTTCTGGCGTGCTTCGGGAAAATAAGCTTCTCTCGCAACAGACGGCGCGGCTTAGAGAACAGTTACAGTCGGCAACGCAGACGCACGAAATCACTGCCGAGGAGTACCAGGCTGCCGCCGAGGAGTTGCAAACCACCAACGAGGAACTGGAAACGGCTAAGCGGGAATTGCAGTCCGGCAATGAAGAACTTCGCGTCCTCAATGAGCGCTTGCACACTCGCAACTCGGAGTTACTCGAGACCAATCAGGAACTCGCCAGCGTTCTCGCCAACGTCAATATTCCGTTGATGATCGTTGACCAGAATTTCCGCATTCGACGCTTCACTCCGCCCGCGCAAAAACTCCTGAACCTCCAGCCCAGCGACGTTGGCAGGCGCTTGCGCGAAATTCGTCCCAACCTCGAAGCCGCCGATTTGGAAGAGCTCGCACGCGGAACCGTCGAGCACATGGCTTCCAGCGAATGTGAGCTGCGGGAAACTCGGATTGGAAAGTGGTACTCAGTCCGCGTCCGCCCTTACAGATCGTCCAGCAATCGCGCGGAAGGCGCGGTGTTCAGCTTCCACGACATTGACGTTCTTAAGCGCAACTTGGATCAGACCCGCGTCTTCGCCGACGCCCTCATCGAGAACGCGCGCGAGGCCTTGCTGATTCTCGATCCATGCCTCCGCGTGACGCTGGCTAATTCCGCTTTTTCCCGCTTATTTCAAATCACTGCCTCGGATGCGGAAGGAAAACTGATTTACGACCTGGGCGAAAAACAGTGGGACGTCCCCGAGCTCCGCAGATTGCTCGATGAAATTATCCAGCACAATCAGCGCGCCGACGATTTCGAAGTGTGCCACAGCTTTCCGCATCTCGGCACCCGCACCATGTGCATCAACGCCCGCCGCATCGAACCGCATGAGGGCGAATATTTGATCCTGTTGGCGATTGAAGATGTTTCCGAAAAAAAACGCCAAACCGAGGCCTTGCGGCGCCTCTCCACTTATTCCATGCGCGTCCAAGATGACGAACGCCGCCGCATTGCCCGCGACCTGCATGACATCACCGGCCAGAAACTTGCGCTCCAATCCATGAATCTCGCGCAAATGCTGCGAAGATTGCATGACAATCCCAGCGTGCTTTCGATTGCGCGTGAGTGCCAATCTCTCACCGATCAGATCTCCAGCGAAATCAGGACGCTTTCCTATTTGTTGCACCCGCCCTTACTCGACGAACTCGGCCTTTCGTCAGCGCTCCATTGGTACGCGCAGGGCTTCGAAAGCCGCACGGGAATCCGTGTGACCGTGGACGTTCCCTCGGATTTGATGCGCCTTTCACCGGAAACCGAAGTCACCCTTTTCCGCGTCGTCCAAGAAAGCCTTACGAACATTCATCGCTACGCGAACAGCCCCACCGCGATTATCCGCGTGAACGTGGACGCCGAAGAAATGACCCTGGAAATTATCGATCACGGCAAAGGCATGGAAGTGAACGCCGTCGCGCCGGAATCTTTCAGCGCTGAACGACCCGGCGTGGGCATTCAAGGCATGCGGGAGCGCATGAGGCAGCTCTCCGGCCGCTTGGAGATCGTCTCGGTTCCGAACCGGGGCACATGCGTCATCGCCGCTCTTCCCCTTGAAGGCCTCGTTCATGAGGAAGTGCCCGCGGCGGATGATTCCGCGGATGAAAATTCCGCGGCAGGTCCGCCTTCCGCGGAACGTCAAGCTCAGGCCGCTCCGAGCGTGCGCGTACTGATCGCCGACGACCACGAAATCATGCGTCAGGGAGTGCGCACTCTGCTTGCGAGCGAAGTGAATTGGGAAATCTGCGGAGAAGCCGTGAACGGGCGCGAAGCCGTCGAGAAAACCGCTCAGCTAAGTCCCGACCTGGTGATTCTGGATTTGAATATGCCGGTTCTTGATGGGCTTGCAGCGCTCCGCGAGATTGTCGCCAAACGGCCCAGTGCCAAAATTCTGGTTTTGACCGTGCACGACTCGGACAGCATTATCCACGAAATTTTCACGGCGGGCGCCCACGGATGCTTGCTGAAATCGCAAACCGCCCATGACCTGGTCCGCGCGGTCAAAATGGTCCTCAGCGGCCAGGTGTTCCGCCCGGATCCCGCCAACACGCAAAAGCCAGAGCCCGAACATCACAGAGTAGCCCGCGCCGTCCACTAGCGGGCTCCGTCGTTCGCCGCAGATTTTGTAGCGGCGCATTTCAGTGCGCCACCCGTAGCGCCACAACAACCGATGGCGGTCTGAAAATCCTGGCACGCGCCGCAAATTCTAGTAAAAATTTCCGGATTGAAACGTAGGGGGCGCCCTCGGTCTGAAGGAGCACTAAAGACTGTGATCCAGAAGGCGATGCCGAGCCCCGGCGAGAGTTCTCCGTGCCCTCATCTTTTCTCTGTGAACTCTGTGTTAGATCTTTAAGGTCTAAAGGTTGTGCCAAGCCACCGAAGCCGCCCCCAAGAGCGGGCAATCTTCATTCAACACGACGCTGATCGGAATCTGCGCAAGAAACTCCTCCAGCTTTTCCTTGTGCTTTACCGCCGCGCTAAATCGGCCATTTTTCAATTTCGGCAGCACTTTCACCGCGATCCCGCCCGCAATATAAATCCCGCCGCGCGCCACCGTCCGCAAAGCCAGGTTGCCAGCCTCCGAACCATAAATCTCCACCCACAGATCGAGCGTCCTCGCACACACCGGACATTCCCCCGAAAGCCCCTGCCGCGTGATTTCCGGTGCCGGGTCCACCGTTCCATCGTCAAATCCCGGATGCCGCACCGACGGATCCAGAAATTCATGCAGCCGCTGAAACCCGCCCCCGGACAAAATGCTTTCTGCGCTGACAAATTCTAGGCGCTCGTTCAAGAATTTCCAAAGTTCCGCCTGCTGCTTCGTATTCGGAGCGAAATCCGCGTGTCCCGCCTCGGTCGCCATTGGAATGTGCCGCTGGCCATCCCAATAAAGAATGCCTTCGCCAAGCCCGGTTCCAGCCGCGATCACGATTTGTGTGGACTGAGGCAAAGGCACGCCAGCATGGATCGTCTCCAGATCGTGCGGTTCCAGCACGGCAATTCCATAGGCGGCCGCTTCCACGTCATTGATCAGCCTTACGCGCGGAACATGCAGATGCACCGCGACCGCGGCGCCATCCACGATCCACGGAAAATTCGTCGCGTGCACCCGATTGTTCACCACCGGCCCGGCAATTCCGAAGGAAGCCGCCGTCACTTTTGCTTTCGCGCCGTTCAGAAAATCCGTGGCGATTTCTTCAAGTCCGGAATGTTTCTGCGTCGCATAACGTTTCTCGGCCACGCGAACCAGCTTGCCGGACTGCACATCGAATAGACCGAGATTGGACTTGGTGCCTCCCAAGTCGCCCGCCAAAATCATCGAACCCTCCGGACTTGAACTCCCCAACAAAGCGGCAAAAGAAGACACGACCGCATCGACCCTGCGAAAACAAACGCTCCCCTAGGTGGTCGGAGCTTTTGCTCCGACAGAAAACGCCTGGCTCTGAACGGCTTTACCCTGAGGAATCGGTTTCCCGCTTCTGTTAAAATCCCGTTACAGCGGCCGCCATTGCCGGCCGTCGGGAACCGTCAAATCATCCGCGGCTCGCGGTCCCTCGCTTCCCGCTGGATAGTTGGGGAAGGGCGGCGGCGACGCACTCTGCCACGCTTCCAGAATCGGATCCACCAGCGCCCACGCCGCTTCCACACTGTCCGCGCGGTCAAAGAGCGTGGCGTCACCGCGTATGCAATCGTTAATCAGCGTGGCGTACGCCGGACGCGTGCTGGTTCCAAACGCGTCCTTGTACTTGAAATCCATGGTTACCGGCCGGATGTGCATCTGCGCCCCAGGCGCTTTCGCTCCGAAAGACAACGAAATTCCCTCGTCCGGCTGAATATTCAAAATCAACGAATTCGTTTCATGCTCTTCTCCGCGAAAAACCATGTGCGGCGCGCTCTTGAACTGAATGGCCACTTCCGTCAACGGCCGCGCCAGCCGTTTGCCTGTACGCAGGTAGAACGGCACACCGCTCCACCGCCAATTGTCCACGTAAAGTTTCAACGCCACAAAAGTTTCCGTCGCGGAATCCGGCTTCACCCCGGGCTCTTGACGGTATCCGGGAACCGGCTTCCCGTTTACTTGCCCCGGTCCGTACTGGCCGCGCACAACCGACTTCCACAGTGTTTCCTTCGTGAACGGCCGCATGGACTGCAGCACTTTTATTTTTTCGTTGCGCACCGAAGTCGCGTCAAACTTTGCCGGCGCTTCCATCGCCATCAGTGAAGTCAGTTGCAGCACGTGGCTCTGGATCATGTCGCGCAACGCACCCGCCGTTTCATAAAAGGCCGCGCGACGCTCCACGCCCAGCGATTCGGCCGCGGTAATCTGAATGCTATCCACGTAATTGCGGTTCCACAGCGGCTCGTAAATCCCGTTGCCGAATCGAAATACCAGCATGTTCTGGACGGTTTCCTTGCCCAGGTAATGGTCAATCCGATAAACCTGCGACTCGTCGAATGCAGCCAGCACTTTGCTGTTCAATTCGCGCGCTGACGCTTGATCGCGGCCAAAGGGCTTTTCGATGATGATCCGCGTCCAGGATTTTTCTGCTTTGCGTTTTGTGAGCCCTGCGTTCTTGAGCTGCTCGATTACGTGCGGATAAACTTCCGGCGGCGTCGCCAAATAAAAAAGACGATTCCCGCCCAATTGCCCTTCGCCATCAAGCTCATTGAGACGCTGCGCCAGCCGGCGATAAGCTTCCGGATCATCATAATCGCCCGTGAAATATTGCAGTTGCTTCAGGAAATCAGCTTTTTGATTCTCATCGGCACCTTCTTCATTGCCTTGGGGCAGCGATTCTCCGGCCTTTTGACGGAAATCGTCGTCGCTCATGTGCGTGCGCGCAAATCCCAAAAGGCGAAAACGCGGCGCCAGGCACGCATGGTAGGAAAGATCGTAAAGCGCCGGCAGCAATTTGCGGCGAGCAAGGTCTCCTGAAGCGCCAAACATCACAATGGCGCACGGATCACTCGGCACCTCGCAGTAATAAGCGCTGCTCCGCGCGGCTTCGGCGGCATCAATCACTCGGGTATTCATATCGATTCTCCACTTCTTTGCGGTAACAACCCGGCAGCAATTCTACAGTTTTATTAAAACTAATCTACGCTCCAAAAGAGCCTACCACAACTACTCGGATGCTCGGTTAC
>DATEVZ010000162.1:0-4927 GCA_035258265.1 Candidatus Acidiferrales bacterium | reverse complement strand
GCCACAATCCTCAATTCAACCGTGAGGAGCTTTCGCGCTCCCTGCACGCCGCCAAAATCGCCTATGTGCATTTGAAAAAACTGGGGGGCCTGCGCCACGCGAGGCCGGATTCGAAGAATCTCGGCTGGCATAATGCCAGTTTCCGCGGCTTTGCTGATTACATGCAAACTGAGGAATTTCAGTTGGGGCTCGAGCGGGTCTTGAAGTTGACTGCCACAAAGCCGTCTGCGTTCATGTGCGCGGAAGCAGTTCCATGGCGATGCCACCGCTCGCTAGTTGCTGACGCGCTGCTCGTGCGGCACGTTCCCGTTAGTCACATCTTAAGCAGTTCCCGTGCACAGCCTCACACACTGACGCCGTTCGCTCGTGTCAGAGGCAAACAAATCACGTATCCCACGGACGTGCCAGAAGCCGATTGAGCCAATCTGCGTACAACACCTGTCGTGAGGATTCGTTAATGCATGGGAGGAGCCGCCAAATCTCTACGCGGACGCTTCATGATGAAACACAGTGGAATCAGGCACGCGACTATGAGGGCTAATCCCGCAACCACATCTGTATACGCCAGCGTGGCCGCCTGTTGCTGCAGTAGCGCGGCAACGCGCCCATAGGCCTGGCGCGCCGCGTCCGAAGGACTCAGCCCCTGGCTGCGCAGCGTCGCCGTGAGTCCATCAATCATCTGTCGGAACCGCGGATTTCCGTCGTTCATATGCGCGGACAAATACGTTTGTCGCTGCTGTGTCCCGCGCGTGATGAATGTACTTAGCAGCGCAATCCCAATGCTTCCGCCGATGTTTCGAATAAAGCTGATCATGCTCGAAATCTGATTGTTTTTCTCGGGCGGCACATCCACGTAGGAAAGGGTATTGGAAGGCACGAAGATGAAGGCCAGCCCGGCCACCTGATAAACGCGCAGCATGGCCGCGGTTCGGAAATCCATGCCCAATGAGAGGTGCGTGGTCATGTAATAAAGCGCCGTCGCCGTGGTTGCAAATCCGAAGGCCATCAGCACGCGCTGGTCCATCTTCGACACCAGGATTCCGGAGAGCGGCATCATAAGCATCATTAGGAAGCCGCCTCCGGCTAAAGCTTCTCCTGCGCTCACTGCGGAATAACCCATCAGCAGTTGCAGGTACTGCGGGATTAACACGGTGGTCCCGTACAGCACTGCGCCCAGAACGAACATGAAAAACATCGCTGTCGCAAAATTCCGTTTCTTCAGCAGCTTCAGTTCCACGATGGGATGTTCGTGACGCCACTCCCAGATAACCCAGGCCACCAACAGCACAATCGCAACGATCAACATCGCCGTAATCCAATGCGACGAAAACCAATCCGACTCTTGGCCCTTATCCAGAACAATCTGCAACGCTGCGATGCCCAAAGCCACCAGCCCCAGGCCAATGTAGTCAACCGGAACGCTCTTTCGCCTCGCCCTTTCCTGATGCAAGTACGGCGGGTCTTCGACCAGGCGATGCGTGAGATAAAGCGAAATCAGGCTGATCGGCACGTTGATGTAGAAAATCCAACGCCAGCTGTAGTTGTCCGTAATCCATCCGCCAAGAGTGGGTCCAATCGCCGGCGCCACAACCACGGCCATTCCGTACACCGCGAAGGCCATCCCGCGTTTCGATGGCGCAAACGTATCCGCAAGAATCGCTTGCTCGCTCGGCTGCAATCCTCCGCCCCCCGCTCCTTGCAGCACGCGAAAAAGTATGAGCATCCCCAGGCTCGGAGCCAAGCCGCACAGAAAGCTGCTCGCCGCAAAGAGCGCTACGCAGGACATGTAAAACCGCTTGCGCCCCAAACGGGTAGCCAACCACGCGCTGATGGGAAGAATGATGGCGTTCGAAACAAGGTAACTAGTGAGCAACCACGTGGATTCATCGGAGCTGGCACCCAGCGATCCGGCGATATGTGGCAGCGCCACGTTGGCGATGGAGGTATCGAGCACCTCCATGAACGTCGCCAGCGTCACCGTGATCGCAATGAGCCAGGGGTTGTGACGAGGCCGCCATAAAGCGGCATCAAGTGTCAGTTCGGCAGTGGCCAAGTGTCGCTGCCCTTGCATTCCAGCGCTCCATATTATATACATGCATGTATGTATCTTGTAAAGCCGCGAGACGTGTGCTATTAGCAACACGATGAGAGCCACTCAAAATCGCCCTGGCCCACCGGCAGCACGCGCGAGAACTTCCCCCGGCTCCCGCCAAGAGGCGCGCACCGAGGCTACCCGCAGAAAACTACTGCAGGCCGCCGAGCGGCTCTTTGCTCGCGATGGTTTTGAAGCTGCGCGACTGGAAGACATCGCTGCAGAGGCCGGCTATACCCGCGGCGCGTTCTATGCGAACTTCGAGAGTAAAGAGGATATTTTCTTCGCGCTGCTCGAACATTGGGTGGCGCAGAGAATTGGAGAGGTCAATGCCCTGCTCCGCCAGCACCCGGGCGCGGCAGAACAGCTGCGCGCCTTGCGCGAATACTACGTGCAAAACGCGAAGGACCGCCAACTCGCTCTATTGGCGCTGGAGTTCAAGCTTTTCACCTTGCGGCATCCTGAGGCCGCTGCACGTTTCCGGGCGCGCCGCCAAGCATTTCGTTCTTGTGGCAGCGACCTCTTGCAACGCCTTGCAAAGTCGCTGGGCAGATCGCTCCCGGTTTCGAGCCGTGCCGCGGCAACCGCGCTTGGTGCTTTCTCCCAGACCCTGTTACTCGAACATTTGGTGGATCCGAAGTCCCTCTCCGACGGCGAGATCCGGCGTCTGCTCGAGCTCGTCTTTGACGCAGTTCTGATTGACAAAACTTAGGTATCGAAGAATGGCGGGAAATTAGAAGAGCTAAAGAATCCAATGCTGGCGTTCAGCTTTCGTCGTACTTCACATTCTGATTGTCAGTAAATCTTAGCCGCAATCTCTTGCTCATTTCCGCTTTTCCCTTGCTCGTCAAGCGCACCGCCCGCGGCACTCGCGACCTTACGATCCAATCGAGCTCAACCATGCGGTCGAGCCAGGCAGCACCAAGCGCGCCAGCCAAATGGTGACGACGCTCCGTAAAATCCAAGCATTGTGCCGCGAACATGCGCTTTCCGCGCGCCAGATCATCGCAATCAATTCCCATCTCGCCTAGCCACTCCGCGCCACGGCCCGTCACTTGGTAACCTTTGGCACTCGCGCGAATGATCCGCTCCCCTTGCAGCGCGGTCACTAGCTCCACTCCCAGTTTGCCCGCCAGGTGGTCGTAGCAAGTGCGCGCAAACGCGAACGGGTTCAACGACGAGCGCGCGGCCTTCTGCATCGCCGTTCCCGGCGAAGCCACGATTGTAAGCGCTTCCACCGCATGCGCCACCGCCGCCGTCGCGATCCGGTAATACTTCAGCCTTCCCTGTTTCATTACGGTGAGGATTCGCGCGCTCACCAGCTTCGAAAGGTGCATGCTAGCGGACGACGGCGAAACGTTGGCCGCGATTTGCAATTCTCCCGTGGGCCGCGCGCTGCCATCCATCAAGCTCACCACCATCGTGGCGCGCGCCGGATCGGCTAGCTGCGCGCTGAGTTTGGCCAACTGATTTGCTTCTTCCATAGTTTGAGTTTAGATGAACTATGCCGCAGCACCAAGTGTTAGATTCGTCTGGAACTTTTGTGGACGCGGGCAAACGGGGCAATACCCTCGATCCGACAAAATTGCGCAAATCCGATAAAGGGAGAAATTCCAAGTGAGATTGCCAATAGTTTACCGGACGGTTCTCTTCCTCGGTATCGTCCTCTCGTCGGCAGCCGCAACATACGGCCAAGCCACGGACCACGCGAAAGAGGAGCCAACCGAGCCTAAAGTGACCATCGAAGGCCTGGTGCGAGACATCGCCTGCCCGATTCAAAACCACAAAGCTAGCGCCACGGATTTCAATCTTGAGTGCGCCAAGGAGTGCGCGAAGGGCGGCTCTCCGCTGATCATTTTGACCAAGAGCGGTAACATCTACATTCCAATGTCCACCGCCATGCCGGATACCAGCCAGAATGAGAAGCTGATGCCATTTCTCGGAAAATTTGTGCGCGTCAGCGGAACGGTGTACACACGCAGTGGCACGCGCACAATCACCATAGAAAGTATCGAGGAAATGAAAGGCGTGAAGTTAAACACCAAGGCGAATTAGTGCCGGCCAACCTCGACCTGAATCAGGGGATGTCTCTTCCCTCCCCTGCGTCGAGCACCCAAAACCTGTGCGCAACCTTGCGAGCATCGAGCGCGCGCTGCAATTCGATCACCGGCTCGTCCTGGCCGTCGTCGGCAAGATGAAACGTGCCGAAGTGCATCGCAACACTGGTAGCAGCGCCGACTTCTTCGTGCGCACGCACTGCGTCTTCCGGCGAAATATGCACAGGACCCATAAACCACTGCGGACGAAACGCGCCGATCGGCAGGAACGCGAGCCTAACCTTTGGAAAGCGTTCCCCGATTTCGCGAAAATGCAACCCGTAGCCGGTGTCTCCTGCGAAATAAACCGTGCCGGATGGCCCTTCAATCACGTACCCGCACCACAACGTCTCGTTGCGGTCGCGCAATCCACGCCCTGAAAAATGCCTGGCGGGAACAGCAGTGATGCGCAGCCTATCTAACGCTTCGGCGGATTGCCACCAGTCCAGTTCGCGGATTTGTTCATCGTGTGCAATCCCTTTGGAAGTGAGCCGCTGGGCGACGCCCAGAGGCACTGCAAAACCCGGCCTCCATTGCGACGCGATCCTTCGTAACGTCGGAACGTCAAGATGATCGTAGTGGTCGTGGCTCTGTAGGACCAAATCGATCGGGGGCAGATGCTCGAAGCGAATTCCCGGCGCCCGATGTCGCCGCGGCCCGATCCACGAAACCGGACTTGCTCGCTTCGACCAGATGGGATCGCACAAAATATTGACGCCATCCATCTGAATGAGGACGG
>DATEVZ010000161.1:0-2675 GCA_035258265.1 Candidatus Acidiferrales bacterium | reverse complement strand
GTTTAGTTTGTGCAGTAGCGCGGGCCAGCGAGGGTCGGATTTCAGGTGGTCGAAGGCTGGGAAGCGGATTACGGCGGTGATCTCGTCGTCGCGATCCGCGTAGGCCTTTTCGAGATTGTCGAAGGCCTTGTCGCGATTTCCCGCCAGCGAGTAGGCGACGGCGGCGTCCGCAGGCAGGCTGCCGTTACTGATAGCATCCATAAATTCGGCGTAACCTTTTGCGTCCAGGCTCCACGAACGCCCGAGGAACGCGTTGGGCGGCGCCCCTTTGCGCAAGGTGCTCACTGCGTCGGCCCACTGGCCCTGTGTGGCCTGCATTTGCGATAGATAAAAGAGCGCCGGGCCGAAACCGGGGTCGCGCTGGAGGATCTGATCGAACTGCTCTTGGGCTTCGGGATATTTGTGTGCGTCCATCAGCGTGAGGGCGTAATTCGTCCTCACGATCGGCGCAAGCGGATCGAGAGCCAGCGCGAGGCGAAACTGGTCAAGCGCTTCTTCGAGGTGATTCGTCGGCATCAGATCATTGAAGGCGTAAAAATAGTGCGCGTTAGCGTTATTGGGATTCAGCTCGATCGCACGGCGAAACTCCAGATCCGCAGCACTCCATTTCCAGGCGGTGCCCAGCGCGTTGGCGCGCGCCACGTGCGCGTCGGAGCTGGTATCGTCCAGCTCGACGGCTTTTTGGGAGGCCTGATCCGCTAGTGGCAAGGATTGAGTCGGCGGAATCAAGCGCCCGTAACCCGAGGCGACGACGTAGCTATTCGCAAGCCCTGCCCAGGCCTGCGCGTAATTCGGATCGGCGGCCACCGCCTGGCGGAACAACTCGACGCTCTTCACGATTCCCGATTGGGTGCGGCCGTACAACTGCTGCTGCGCTTCGAGATATAGGCGATACGCGTCGGGATTGGTGGTGCCGGCGCTGCCCATTTTTGCCGAGGCGTTGCTGGGCGTGTTTCCTTGCAATTTTTTCGCGACGTCGCGGGTGATGTCGCTCTGCACCTGCGTAACGTCGGCCATCTTGCGTTCATAGTGCGCGCCCCACACTTCCGAGCCGTCCGTGGTGTTGACGAGGTCGGCTTGCACTGCGACCGTGTCGCCATGTTGCGTGACGCGGCCCAGCAGCACCGAGGCGACGTTGAGGTTCTTGCCGATTTTTTGCGGATCATCTTCGCTATTTTTGAAGCGGAAGACGGTGCTGCGCGCCATCACTTTGACGTCAGGCAGCTGCGAAAGCGTGCCGATCAGGCTTTCGGTGAGGCCGTCGCTGAGATATTCGTTGTTTGGGTCGGAGGTGGCGTTGACGAAGGGCAGCACCGCGATGGAGGTGATTTTCTGCGAAGGCGCGCGGCCACGGACGAAATAGTAGCCGCCGATGACGAGAGCGAGTGCTGCAGGCACGGCTCCGGCAATCCAGAGTTTGCGGGAGCCGCCGGCATGCGCAGCAGGCACCGTTGCGGAACCTAAGGACGTTACCGCTGGTGACGCGGCGCTCGCAGCGCCCACACCGGGGGCCGCTGCTGACATACTACCCGCTGGGGCACTGGAGGCGTCGCTGACGCGCGCCGAGTGGCCGGAATCCTGTTCGCGCTTGAGCCGCGCGAGGTCGGCGCGAATGTCGGCGGCGGACTGGTAGCGCAGATTACGGTCCTTCTCGAGCGCCTTGTTGATGATGCGCTCGAGTTCCGCGGGCGTTTCGGGATTCAAGCGCACGGGCGGGGCAACCGCGCCATCGAGGATCGCTTTGAAAATCACGCCGGAGGTTTCGCCGCGGAAAGGCAGCATGCCGGTCGTCATTTCGTAAAGCACAGCGCCAAAGGAGAAAAGGTCGGAGCGGCCGTCGAGTTCCTTGCCGCGGACCTGCTCGGGCGACATGTAGGCGACTGTGCCCATGGTGCTGCCGGGGCTGGTGAGATGTTCGGCGGAGGCGCCGAGCGTGACGCCCTCGTTGGTATCCACGGGAATTTTCGACGCGGAAGAGCCTGCGGCGGTAAAGGTGACCTTGGCGAGACCGAAGTCGAGAATCTTGGCGTGGCCGCGTTTGGTGACGAAAATGTTGGCGGGCTTGATGTCGCGGTGAACGATGTGTTCGGCGTGCGCGGCGTCGAGCGCGTCGGCAATCTCAATCACGAGTGTGAGCAGGTCTTCGGTATCAACGGGGCGCCCGTTGATGAGGTGCTTGAGCGTCTGGCCATCGAGAAATTCCATGGCGATGAAGGCCTGGCCATCCTGCTCGCCGATGTCGTAAATCGTGCAAATGTTGGGATGGTTCAGCCCGGAGGCGGCTTGGGCTTCGCGCTGGAATCGCGCGAGGGCTTGCGGGTCGCCGGCGACGTCCTGCGGCAGAAATTTCAGCGCAACGAAGCGCTTGAGGCGCGAGTCTTCGGCCTTGTAAACGACACCCATACCTCCGCCGCCAAGCTTTTCGATGATGCGGTAGTGTGAGAAGGTCTGGCCGATTGGAGACAGCGTGTCTGCCATGTGCGGTGGGCACATCTTAGGTGGGGGCAAGAGCTAAGTCAACGAGGAGAGATTGAGTGTCGCCGCAAAATGAGAATGTCCGGTTTGTGCAAAGTAGAAATGTCCGCTTTCATGGAGGGCCGAGGGCCCCATGGAAACGGAGCGAATCACTTTGAGCCAACGAGAACGGGACCGGTTGAGAGTGTTGCACGAGGTAC